>NZ_DATJJK010000213.1:0-18950 GCF_035492295.1 Acidisoma sp.
GGACAAGGGCTTGAGCATGACCGAGATGTTCGCGCCGTTGGACCCGGCGCCATTCGATCCGACCCTGAGCATGGCGCCCAGGACATTGGGATCGGCGTTGAAAATATCGGCGACCTTGGCGCCATAATTGACCATCCGTTCATAGGATGTGCCGTTGGCGCCCTGGATGCTGACAATCAGCAGGCCGGAGTCGTCCGGCGGAAGAAAGTCCTCCGGCATGATGTCGAACAGAACGGCGCTGGCGACGATGCTCGCCGCGAAAAGGCCCAGGATCGCCCGCTTATGGGCCAGGCTCCAACCCAGGCTGCGGCGATAGGCCTGTTGTACGGCGTCAAAGCTGCGTTCGCTCCAGCGGTAGAAGGCCGAGTGCTTTTCGCGCCGCTCATCCTTCAATATCCGCGCGCACAGCATGGGCGTCAGCGTGACCGAGACGATGCCCGACACCAGGATCGCCATCATCATGGTCACGGCAAATTCGTGCAGCAGCCGACCGACAATGCCGCCCATGAACACCAGCGGAATGAAGACGGCGATCAACGACACCGTCATGGACAGGATGGTGAAGCCGATTTCGGCCGAGCCCTTCACTGCCGCGTCATAGGGTGCTTGGCCTTCCTCGACATGGCGGACGATATTCTCCAGCATGACGATCGCATCATCGACGACGAAGCCGACCGCGATGGTCAGGGCCATGAGGGAGAGATTGTCGAGGCTGAAGCCCGCCGCATACATGGCGGCCAGCGTGCCCACCAGCGCCACCGGAATGGTGATGCTGGGGATGACCGTCGCCCAGACATTGCGGAGAAAAGCGAAGATCACCATCACCACGAGGCAGATCGCGAGGATGAGGGTGAATTCCACATCGTCGACCGAGGCGCGGATGGTGAGCGTGCGGTCCGAGACCACATCGAGATGGACGTTCGGCGGAAAATACGCCCTCAGTGTCTGGAGCTTGGCTTTCACCCCGTCCGCGGTCTTGATGACATTGGCGTTCGGCAGCTTGAAGACCAACAGCAGCACCGCGCGCTTGTTGTTGACCCAGGCCGCGAGTTCCCGGTTCTGCGGCCCGGCAACCGCCTGGCCGATATCGCGGATGCGGATCGGCGCACCGTTTTTGTAGCCGATGACGATGTCGTTATAAGGCGGAGCCTGTGTCAGTTGGTCGTTGTCATAGATGGTGTAGGCGCGGTTCGGCCCGTCGACGCTGCCCTTCGGTTTGTCGACCGTCGCGTTGGTCAACACGCTGCGCACGTCTTCCATCGTCAGGCCCATCATGGCGAGCCGCGCGGGATCGACCTGCACCCGGATCGCCGGCGTCTGCTGGCCACCGACCAGCACCTGCCCCACGCCCGGAAGCTGAGAGAGCTGCTGCTCGACGATGTTCTCGGCGTAGCGGTCCACCTCCGTGATCGGCGCCTGGTCTGAATGCATGGCGAGGATCATGATCGGACTGTCGGAAGGGTTGATCGCCCGGAAGGTTGGCGGGCTTGGCATATCGGCTGGCAGAGATCCCTGCGCCGCGTTGATCGCCTCCAGCAGCAGGGTCTCGGCATTGCCGAGATCGGTGCCAAGGTCGAATTGCAGCGTGATCTGGGTGGTGCCTTGCACGCTGGTCGAGGTCATCTGCGCAAGGCCCGGCAGCATTTGTCCGAATTCGGTCTCGAGCGGGGTCGCGACCGTCGAGGCCATGGTCTGCGGGCTGGCGCCCGGGTACTGCGCTGACACGGTGAGTGTCGGGAAGGTCACGTTGGGCAGCGGTGCAACGGGCAGCAGCGGATAGGCGGCTAGGCCCACCAGAAAGATGGCCGCCGCGATCAGCGACGTCGCGATCGGCCGCCGGATGAAGGGAGTGGAGATGCTCATCCGGCAGCCTTGTCATCGGCCGGAGCCCCGACGCCGGTTGCCTGGCGCGGCGCCACTTTCGTTCCCGGTGTGAGGCGCGATTGGCCGCTCATCACGATGGTTTCATGGCCCGAAAGCCCCTTGGTCACCACGCTGAGCCCGTCATAGTCGTAGCCGACGCTCACCGGCACCTGCGCCACCGTGTCATCCGGTTTGACCTGAAAGACGAAGAGCCCTTCCGGCCCATGCTGAACCGCGATGCTCGGCAAGGTCACGGCGTCATGCAAGGTCTTGATCTGCAGCCGCGCATTGACGAACTGGCCGGGCCAGAGATGGTCGTCGGCATTGGCGAAACGGGCCTTGAGAGAGATCGTGCCGGTCGCGGTATCGATCGTATTGTCTGGAGTGATCAAGGTGCCGGTCGCGATCGGCTGACCGGAATCCTTGGAGGTCACCTGAACGCCCAGGGGCCCGGAGGTGCGCGCCTCCTGCACGGCAAGCAGCTGGTCCTCGGGCAGGGTGAAGACCACTGCGATCGGTTTGTCCTGGGTCACGGTCAGGATCGCCGTGGTGCCGTTTGCCTGAATGAGGTTGCCGACATCGACCTGATAAAGGCCAACCCGGCCCGCAAAGGGCGCGCGGATGGTGCAATAGCCGAGATTGATTTTCGCCGTCTCGATCGACGCGTTGTCACCCTGGATCGCCGCCTGATACCGGCCCACCGTGGCACGCTGATCGTCCACCTGCTGCACCGGCGCGTAGCTGCTCTTCGCGAGCTTGGCATAGCGATCGAGATCGAGCTGCGCGCTCTGCAGCTGGGCGATATCCTGCGCCCTCTGGGCCAAAGCCTGGTCGAGCGCCGCCTTGTACGGAGCGGGATCGATCTGAGCGATGATCTCGCCCTTCTGGACCTCCTGGCCCTCCTTGGCAGGCAGATCGAGCAACACGCCGCCCACCTGAGCCTCCAGCCTTACGGTGCGGTAGGCTTGTACCGTGCCGAGCCCTTCGAGATAGACCGGCACATCCTGTATCTTCGCCTCCGTCACGGTCACCGGCACCCCGGCATCGCCGGGAGTGGCCGCCCAGGCTGCCAGGCTCCCTTCGCTCAGCAGACCGAGGAGGACCATGATCCCGCTCATCCAGCGGCCGCGCGCGCCCATCTTCCCGTTTCCCTTTGCTTTCTCTCCTAGCTAGCGTGGGTGATATCTCAGTTGCGAGGGCTCCTAGATTAATATCCCGCCTTCGTGAGCGGATGTTTCCATCCGTCACAGAAGGAGACCTTTCGTCAGCACGGGTTCCGGTCTTGTGCCCGGAAGCCCGCCTTAAAACTGATCACGGGACCAGAGCACCGACCAGGCGGGCAAGGTGCCCGCCAGCGGATCGCCACCCTCGCGCCAGACCGTGCGAACACAAGGCGATGAAAAGCCCCCCTGTCTTTCGGCTGAGAGATTGGCCTGCAGGAGCAGACGAATTTCCCCCGCTGTCCAGGAGACTTCGACCGCACCGGGTGCCAGCATGCGGGCTTCGCCACCAGCCGCGATCCGGGACAAGAGCGGCTGAATCTCGGTGCGCCGTGTGCCGAGGATACGGGTGAACCAGGGCAGGAGCGCGGGATCTGCCGCATTCCAATCGAGCTTGGATGCGTGGAAGGTAGCCTCCGCCACAGGATCCGGAATTTTCGCCCGCTTCTCGGGATCGCTGAATTCCGGAAAGCGCGAAAACTCCGCACGGCGCCCGTCCCTCACTTTCTCGGCAAGTTCCCCGGCAAAATCGGCAAAGAACAGAAACGGGGTGCGCGCGCCCAGTTCCTCTCCCATGAAGATCATCGGCACCTGCGGCAGCAGCAGATAGGTCGCTGAAACAGCGCGCAACGCCTCGGGGCTCACCAGCGTCGAAAGCCGGTCGCCCATGGCACGGTTGCCGATCTGGTCATGGTTCTGGGCGAAGGCCACGAAGGCCGTGGGCGGCAGATGGGCGCAAGGCTCGCCCCGGCTGCGGCCGCTGTATTCCATCGCCTGGCCCTGAAAGGCGAAGCCCTGGGCCAGCGCCCGGCCGAGCAGCCCAGGCTCGGCCGCATAGGGCGCGTAATAGGCAACCTTCTCCCCCGTCGCCGCGACATGCAGCACGTGATGCACGTCGTCATTCCATTGTGCCGTGTAGTCGCGCGGCTGGCGCGCGGCGTTCCGCTCCAGGAGGCTGGCGCGGTTATCCTCGTTTTCGAGGATGAGATGCAGCGGCCGGTCTGTCACCGAGGTGCGCAGCCGCTCCGCCATTTCCACGAGAAGATGCCGGTCGCTGTCATCCTGGATGGCATGGACAGCATCGAACCGCAGCCCGTCGAGATGGAATTCGTGGATCCAGTAGAGGGCGTTCTGGATAAAGAATTCGCGCACCGCGCTGCTCTCAGCGCCGTCGACGTTGATGCCAGCCCCCCAAGGGCTCTGATGACGCTCGGTAAAGAATTGCGGCGCATAAGCGCTGAGGTAATTCCCGTCCGGCCCGAAGTGATTGTAGACGACGTCCAGCAACACGCCGATGCCGCGCGCATGGGCGGCATCGATCAGCGCCTTGAAATCCTCCGGTCGCCCATAGCTCGCATCCGGGGCATAGGGCAGCACGCCGTCATAACCCCAGTTCCGCGCACCGGGAAAATCGGCGACCGGCATGATTTCGATCAGCGTGACGCCGATCGCGGCGAGGTGGTCGAGTTTGTCGATCGCCCCCCGGAAGGTGCCTGCGGGCGTGAAGGTGCCGATGTGAAGCTCATAGATGACGGCCTCGTCCCAGGCGCGGCCGCGCCAGGCACCGTCCTGCCAGTCATAGTCCTCCGGGTCGATCACCTCGCTCGGCCCATGAACGTCTTCCGGCTGATAGCGGGAGGCGGGGTCCGGCACGCGCAACCCCTCCCCCACGACGTAGCTGTAGCGGGAGCCGGGATGCGCTTGAGGCAGCAGCCGCTCGTGCCAACCTTCGGGAAGTGCCTCCATCGGCACGGGCTCCCTCCCGTCCACTTCCAACAGGAGCTGAGCTACCCCCGGCGCCCAGAGGCGGAAAAGCACGCCATTCGTCTGCAGACTTGCCCCAAAGGGCATGGCATGGGCGCGCGTCGTCATGATGGCCGATTGTCCTCATTGCGTGGCCCACCGGGCCGCAGTTCCTGTTCGAAGCCCCGCTTAGATAAGAGCGCCGGCCCGGCCGCCAAGCCTAATCGATTCTATATCGGCACGATGGGGTGGTGCCTTTCTCGGGGCGCAAGGCTAGCGCCCGGGCGCGACCTTCGCGCCGCTGAGCACAGCCAGCAGCAGCAGCCCGACCAGGAGCAGCGCGAGGCCGAGGCTGGTGGCGCCTGCAACGAAGCCGACGATGGCCGGGCCACACAAAAGCCCCGCATAGCCGAGCGCGCTGATGATCGGAATGGAAACGCTGGGCGGCACGCCAGGTACCCGGGCCGCCGCGCTGAAGAGCAGCGGCACAATATTCGCCGCCCCCAATCCTACCAGGCAGAAGCCGAACAGGGCGAAAGGTCCAGGCAGCCCGACCGCCGCTGCCCAACCGGCCATGCCGACCACCGCACTCGCCCGCAGCATGAAGCGTGCGCCCATGCGCCGTGTCATCCGGTCTCCGCTCAGCCGGCCCGCGACCATCGCAACCGAGAAAGCCGCATAGCCAAGACCGCCATAGGAGGCGGGCAGTCCTTTCTGGGCCAGGAACAGGGCGCTCCAGTCAAGTGCTGCGCCCTCGCCCAGAAAGCCCACGACGCAGAGTGCGCCGATCAGCAGAACCAGCGGATGGAGTGCGATGCTCCAGCCGGGCCTCCGGCCGCTCGCATGCGGCCGCTCGCGTCCCGGCAACAGAGTGCCTGCGCGCCACAGCCAGACGCCGAGGAAAAGCAGGGTGACGACGAGGGCCGCACCGAGAACCGACAGGCCGGCACCGAGTAACAGGGTGAGACCGAGGGATGCGGCGAGGCCGCCCAGGCTGAACATGCCGTGAAAGCCGGACATCAGGGGCTTGCGGCTGAGGATTTCCACCTCCACCGCCTGGGCATTCATTGCGGCATCCAGCCCGCCGATCCCGAAGCCGAAGCAGAGCAGCGCCAGCGCCAGCGCCGCCGGATTCGCGAGGATCGCGAGGAGGGGCAGGACGAAGGTCACGAGGATCGCCCCCGCGATCATGGTGCGGCGTGACCCATGGCGGCGGAGCGCCCAGGCGATCACCGGCATCACCGCGGCGGCACCGACACCAAGACCCATGAGGACGAGGCCAAGGGCGCTGGTGCCAAGGCCCGTGCGCGCCTTGGCGAAGGGCACCATCGGTGCCCAGGCGGCATTGGCAAAACCCGCGAGAAAGAAGAACAGCCGCGTGGATAGGCGCGCGGCTGCCAGGCTCTGCCGATCCGTCTCGTTCACGCACGAGGTCCTTCAGAAGATCGGCCGCGCCGCATGGCCCGGACGGGCGGGCGTGGGGAGAGGCATCGGACCGCCCCGCCAAAGGGACGGTCCGATGCCACGTCGTCAGGACTGCTGGCGGCGCAGGAAGGCCGGAATTTCAAGGCCACCCATCTCTTCCGCCGCCGCAGGCCGGGCAACAGGACGCGGAGCCTCCTGACGCGGATCGGGTGCGGCCGCCACCGGCTCGGGGCGCGGCTCAGGCGCCGGCGCATGCGCCGCCGGCTGGACGCGCTTGCCGATGGCACCCGTCACTCGGTTGAACAGGCTGGTCCCGCCGGAAGGGGCCGGGGCCGGAGCGGCCTCGGAGCTGCGGGCCACCGGCTCGGCAAAGAGACCACGGGTGCTCGCCGGGCGGGTCGGCAGGGCCGAGGGGCCCCGCAGGGTCGGCGCGGCGGAAGGCGCGGGCGCGGAAGGCGTGGGCGCGGCGGGCACCAGCGCCGGTGCCAGACCCTGCGCCGCCGCATGGCCGGCCGGACTCCACTGGGTCGGAGCGGCGGGGCTCACATGATGCTGCGGGAAGCCCGCCTGGACATGGGCGCCACCCGTACCCGTGGCGGCCAGCGGCATCTCGGCCGGAGCCTGAACCTGGGCCGGCTGGGCCGGACGGTCGTTGCTCGCCGCGAGTTCCAGCTTCGGGCGGTATTCCATCGCCGCAGAATCGATGCCCGTCGCGACAACGCTGACGCGGATGCGGCCGTTCAGCGTGCTGTCGATCGCGGAGCCGAAGATGATGTTGGCTTCCTCGTCCACTTCCTCGCGGATGCGGTTGGCGGCCTGATCCACCTCGAACAGCGTCATGTCCTCGCCGCCGGTGATGTTGATCAGAAGACCGCGCGCTCCTGCCATGTTGGTGTCTTCGAGCAGCGGGTTGCTGATGGCCGCTTCCGCCGCCCGCACCGCGCGGCCCTCGCCCTCACCCTCGCCCGTGCCCATCATCGCCTTGCCCATCTCGGACATGACGGTGCGGATATCGGCGAAGTCGAGATTGACGAGACCCGGCACGACCATGAGATCGGTGACGCCGCGCACGCCCATGTAGAGGACGTTGTCGGCCATCTGGAAGGCTTCCTTCCAGCTGGTATGCTCATTGGCGATCCGGAACAGGTTCTGGTTCGGGATGATGATGAGCGTATCGACATATTGCTGCAGCTCGGCAATGCCGGCCTCGGCGGCGCGGGCGCGCTTGATGCCCTCGAAGGAGAAGGGCTTTGTCACCACGCCCACGGTCAGGATGTCATGCTTGCGGGCAAGCCGCGCAATAACCGGCGCCGCACCCGTGCCGGTGCCACCACCCATGCCGGCGGTGATGAAGACCATGTGCACGCCTTCGAGATGCCGTTCGAGATCGGCCTCGGCTTCCTCGGCCGAGAGGCGGCCAACTTCCGGCTTGCCGCCAGCGCCATTGCCTTGGGTGATGGTCGGCCCAAGCTGAATGCGGCGATCGGCGCGGGAGCGCATGAGCTGCTGCGCATCCGTGTTCGCGACGATGAATTCCACACCCGGCAGGTTCAGCGCGATCATGTTGTCAACGGCATTGGTGCCGCCGCCGCCCACGCCGATGACGCAGATCTTCGGAGTGAAGTCGGAATGGGTCTGTTGCGGAACGGTGAGGTTCAGCGTCATGGGCGGTCTCCTTGCAAAAACATGCCCGGCAGAGCGTATCCGTCCGGCGCTTGGGGGAAAGGGGATGACAGGGGCGGGCTGAAGGGAGCGTTTCCGTACGGCCGCATCAGACTCGCTCCTTCAGAAAGGAGATGAGACGCCTGAGCGGACCGCCCACGCGCTTGGTCTCCAGGTCGATATCCTGCATGGCGCGGCCCTCGCCCGAAGCCCAGGCGAGCAGCCCGGCGCCGGTTGCGAAAGCCGGGCCCGAGGCCGCGTCCGGCAGGCCGCGCAAACCCACGGGCCTTCCGAGACGAACCTGTTTGCCCAGGATATGGGCCGCCAACTCGCGCGCACCGGCAAGCTGACAGGCTCCGCCGGTGAGCACGACTCGCGCCCCGGCTACGCGGGACAGGCCGGAATTCTCGAGCCTGCCCTTCGCGATTTCAAAAATCTCCTCGAGCCGCGGGCGAATGATGCTCACCACCATGCTGCGCGGGACCTTGGCGATCTGATGTTCTTCTTCGCCCACCAGCGGCACCGGCAGCATCTCGCGCTCGTCATCCGGACTCGCCTGGCAACTCCCGTAGAGGGTCTTCAGCCGTTCGGCATGGGCGACCGGAGTCGAGAGCAGGCGGGCAATGTCGTTGGTGACATGGATACCGCCGACGAGCGTGCTCGAGGTATGGAGCAGCTGGCCCTCGGCGAAGACCGCGAAGCTCGTCGCGCCGCCGCCCATGTCGATCACGGTCGTGCCAAGCTCGCGCTCATCCTCCACCAGTGTCGCGAGACCGGCGGCGAAGGGGGCCGAGACGAGTTCGGAAATCTCCAGGTCGCAGCGATTGAGACAGGTCTGCAGATTGCGCAACGCCGAGGAAACCGCGTCGATCACATGCAGCCGGGCGGTCAGCGTCTCGCAATGCAGGCCGCGCGGATCCTCGACCCGCATGGTTTCGTCGACCGAGAAGGAAAGCGGCAGGATGTGGATCGTATCGCGGCCTTCCGAGGCAGCGCGATGGCGGCCTTCCAGCACCACCTGGCGGATATCATCCTCGGCCACGACCCGCCCGCCGACCGGCCATTGCACGTTGAAGAGTCGGCTTTCCGGCTGACCGCAGCCGAGATTGACGGTGACCGAGCGAAGCCTGGTATCGGCCATGTCCTCGGCCTGGCCGACGGCGGCGCGGATCGCCCGCTCCGCCTCGTCCAGATCGGTGATGGCGCCATGGCGGACGCCGCGGCCCTTTTGCCAACCAAAGCCCAGGATGCGGCGCGACCCGTCCGGCTCGCTGCGCCCGATCATGCAGGTGATCTTGGTCGAACCGATATCGAGCACGCCGAAGACGCCCGTCCGCAGCGTGCGGACACGCGGCGGAAGTTCCGTTGTCACGGGCGGCAGGTTGCGGCGTGTCATGTCGTTCAATGGGTTCTCCCTCTCATCCGTTCGGCTCCGCGGGAGCGGTGGAGGTGACCGGGGGTTTCTGGACCTTGCCCTCGGGCGGCGGAGGTGGCGCCGGCGGCGGTGGCGGCAAAAGCTTGGGACGAACGACGACGCGGTCGGCCAGGCGCAGGTCGATGTCCTGCACCGGCCGGTCGAGGATCTGCATCCGCTGCTGCAGCGCCTGCAAACGGGCGAGTGCCGTGTCCTGCGTCTCGCCTGGCAGCATCACGGTCGCGCCTGATTTGAGAACGAGGTTCCAGCGCTCCTGGCCGACCCGCACCGCGCCCACCAGACGCTTGCGGATGTCGGGATAGGGTTTCATCTCGTCGAAGAGCTCGGTCGCGGCCTCGGGCGCGCCGCTGCCCACGACGAGCGGCAGATTGAGCACCTCTGACGCGCGGCCGACATCCTGCTCACCCATGGTTTCGCCATTGCGGTCGATCAGCCGGAAGTCGCCATGGTCCTGCCAGACGGCGAAGGGCGCGCGTTCGATCAGCCGCACGACGAGAGTATTGGGCAGCCGACGCTCGACAACCGCATCCGCAACCCAGCCGAGAGAGAGCAGGCGCTCCCGCGCATCGGTGAGCGAGAAACCCAGAATAGGTTGACCGATCATGATGCCGAGCGCACGGCGCAGCAGCGGTTCGGGCGTGTTCTCCCGCCCGTCGATGACGATGTTGTGGACAGTAAGGCCCATGGTCGCGCCCACCTCGCCCAACACGCGACGGAAAGCGCTGGTCGAGCTGCCGCTGTCGGCGTCGCGGAAGGCGATGCTCGCGCCGAAAAGCAGCACGACGATGATTCCCGCGCCGATCGCCGGCCGTACCATTCGGCGCACGCGACGCATGATGATGGCGCTGCGGCTTGGCCGGTCAACGATACTGCTGCTCGCCATCAGTCGCGCATTCGCCATGCGGGCGGCCTGCAGGTCTGCCTGGGGGCGTTTCACTACACGCGGCATTGCGCGGCCTCCACCATCCAGGCGCAGAGTGCCGGGAAGCTGATGCCGAGATGCGCCGCCTGCTCGGGGAGGAGCGATACGGGGGTCAGCCCGGGCTGCGTGTTCACCTCGAGCAGCACCAGGCGCCCGGGTGCGCCCTCGGTATCGTCATAGCGGAAGTCGGAGCGCGACGCGCCCGAGCAGCCGAGCGCCTGATGCGCGCGCAAAGCGACATCCTTCGCCGCCTCGGCGATGATCTGCGGCACCTCTGCCGGTATGACGTGAGTGGAGCCGCCTTCGGCATATTTGGATTCGTAGTCGTAGAAGTCGTGGCTCGCCTTGATCTCTGTCACGGCAAGCGCGCGGTCTCCCATGACGGCGACGGTGATCTCCCGGCCGGGAATGAATTCCTCGACCATGGCGGTCGGCCCGAAGCTCCAGCCGCGGGCGATTTCGGCACGACGGTTGTCGCCATTCTTCATGATGTAGACGCCGACCGAGGAACCCTCGTTCTGCGGCTTGATGACATAGGGGCGGGGCATAGGGTCCGCCTCCTCCAACTCCACCACAGTCACGACCTTGTGGCGGGCGACGGGCAGGCCGGCGGCGGCGAAAAGCGCTTTGGCCGCGACCTTGTCCATGGCGATGGCGGAGGGCCGCACGCCGGAATGGGTATAGGGAATGTTCAGCCAGTCGAGCACGCCCTGGATGGCACCGTCCTCGCCGAAACGCCCGTGCAGCGCGTTGAAAACCGCATCGGGCTTGGGGTCGAGCGCACCGATGAGGGCACCGAGATCGTGCCCGACTTCGACCGGCACCACCTCGTAGCCTGCGTCCCGCAGAGCGACGATCACCTGCTGGCCGGACACGAGGCTCACCTCGCGCTCCGCCGAAATGCCACCGTAGAGAACCGCGACGCGCTTCATGCCACCACCTCCGGGCGGCCGCTCGGCTGGCCGATGCGCTTGATTTCCCATTCGAGCGTAACGCCGGTCGCGGCGGCCACGCGGCGGCGCACCTCCTCGCCCAGCCCCTCGAGGTCTGCCGCGGTGGCGCCGCCGTTGTTGAGCAGGAAATTGCAGTGGAGTTCGCTGACCTGCGCGGCACCGCGCACGAGCCCGCGGCAGCCGGCGGCGTCGATCAACTCCCAGGCCTTCTGGCCCGGCGGGTTGGCGAAGGTTGAGCCGCCGGTGCGCGCCCGCACCGGCTGCGTCTTCGTCCGACTCTCACGGATTTCGGCCATGCGCGCGGCAATCAGGCTCGCCTCGGCAGGCTGCGCGCGCAACCGCGCCCGGGTTACGACCGCGCCGGGCGGGAGCTGCGAATGGCGATAGGAGAGATGCAGGTCCTCCGCCAAGAGGCGCCGCTCTTCGCCCTGACGGGTGACGATCTCCACCCAGTCAAGGCAGGTCTTGACGTCGCTGCCATAGGCACCGGCATTCATGGCAACCGCACCGCCGATGCTGCCCGGAATGCCGGAGAGGAATTCCAGCCCGCCGAGACCGGCCGCCGCCGCATGTTCGGCGACCGTCGCATCCAGCGCGGCCGCGCCACAGACGATGCCCTCCGCCTCGACTTCGATTTTTGAGAAGCCGCGCGCGAGGCGGATGACCACGCCACGAATGCCACCGTCCCGCACGATGAGGTTGGAAGCCGCGCCGATGACGGTCACGATGACATCCTCGGGCAGCGCGCCCAGGAACTGTGCGAGATCGCCCGCGTCCTGGGGTTTGACAAGAAATTCAGCCGGGCCACCGACACGGAACCAAGTGAGCGCGCCGAGAGCGGCTTCCGTCTCTACCCTTCCCTTCAGGGACGGCAGGCCGCCTGTGCCGGTTGCGATCGCGTTCATGGCGGGCCTCATGCGCCCCCTGCCCCGGCACGCTTGGCCTGCGCCGCCTGCAGCGCGTCGAGTTGGCTCGGCAGGGCATTGGCCCAGGCGGTGATATTGCCGGCACCGAGGCAGACGACGATATCGCCGGACTGCGCCATGGCGTGCACCATCTCGGCCAGATGATCCGGCGAGGGAAGCGGCACGACGCTGCGATGGCCCCGGGCGCGCAGCCCGTCCACCAGCGCGTCCCGATCGATCCCCGGAATGGGTGCCTCGCCCGCCGCATAGACGTCGGCGACGATCACCGTACCGGCGTCGTTCATGCAGGCGCAGAAATCTTCGAACAACGATTGCAGGCGCGTAAAGCGATGCGGCTGCACGACAGCGATGACGTTGCGCCCTCCCGCCTGACGCGCGGCCTTCAGCACCGCCGCGATTTCCACCGGATGGTGGCCGTAATCGTCGATGACCGTGATGCCGCCGGCTTCGCCGGTTTTGGTGAAGCGGCGCTTCACGCCGCGGAACGCGGCGAGAGACTGGCGCAGCGCGGTCTCGCCGATTTCCATCTCAATGCCGACGGCAATCGCCGCCAGGGCATTCTGCACATTGTGCTGGCCCAGCATCGGCAAGCGAAAGGGCCCCATGCGGCGCTGGCGGCTGCGCAGGCGGTCCGTCACCACGACTTCGAAATTCGCGCCGCCCTTGTCGGTCACTAGCCGCTCGGCGCGGACATCGGCCTGCTGGCTGAAGCCGTAGGTGATGATGCGATGATCGGCGAGACGCGGAATCATCTGCTGCACCGCCGGGTGATCGACGCACAGAACCGCGAAACCATAGAAAGGAATATTGCCGACGAACTGGCGGTAGCCCGCCTCCATCGCTTCCTGATTGCCCCAATGGTCGAGATGCTCGGGGTCCATGTTGGTGACGACGGCGATGACCGCGGGCAAGCGCAAGAAGCTGCCGTCGCTCTCGTCCGCTTCCACCACCATCCAGTCACCCGCACCGAGGCGGGTATTGGTGCCGTAGGCGTTGATGATGCCACCGTTGATGACGGTGGGATCGAGATTCGCCCCTTCCAGCACGGCGGCGATCAAGCTCGTCGTCGTGGTCTTGCCATGGGTGCCGCCGATCGCGACCGACCAGCGCAACCGCATCAGCTCCGCGAGCATCTCCGCCCGGCGCACCACGGGAATGAGCTTTGCGCGCGCCGCCTGCACTTCCGGGTTGTCTGCCTTCACGGCAGTCGAGACGACCACCACCTGCGCGCGACCCAGGTTCTTCGCGTCATGCCCGATGGCAACCTCGATCCCCTCGCCGCGCAGCCGTTTGACATTGGCGGAATCCGCGATGTCGCTGCCCTGCACGGAGTAGCCGAGATTGTGCAGAACCTCGGCAATGCCCGACATGCCGATGCCGCCGATGCCGACGAAATGGATGGTTCCGATCGTGAGCGGAAGCGCCCTCATAGCTGCGTCTCCCGCACCATGGACTGTTCAACGAGGTCGGCCAGCGCATCCACCGCATGCGGTTTCGCGCAGGCCCGTGCTGCAACAGCCGCCGCCGCGAGTCGCGCCGGATCGTCCAGAAGCACAGAAAGTTCTGCCGTCAGCGCCGCGGCCGTGAAATGCGGCTGGGGAATGGCCCATGCGGCGCCGGCGCTCGCCAAAATGGCGGCATTGGCGGCTTGGTGATCGTCGATCGCGGAAGGCAGCGGCACCAGGATCGCGGGCCGGCCCGCGACCGCGAGTTCGGCCGTGGTGGAGGCGCCGGCGCGCGCGATGACCAGATGGGCGCCGCCCAGCCGCGCGGCCATATCGGTGAAGAAGGGTGCCACTTCGGCCGCGATTCCAGCCGCACGATAGGCAGCGGCGACACGCTCGGCATCTTCCTTCCGCGCCTGCTGCACGACCGAGAGGCGGCTGCGCAGCCCCTCGGGCAGGCTGCTGAGCGCTTGCGGCACGACGTCGCTCAGCACCCGAGCGCCGAGCGAGCCGCCCGTGACGAGAAGGTTGATGGGTCCACCGGGCTCGGGCGGCGCATAGGGAAGGCCCGCGAGCGCTGCGATCGCTGGCCGCACCGGATTGCCGACGACCATGCTGCGAGCCGTGGCCGGCAGGCGGCTCGTGCCCTCGGCGCTCAGTGCGAGCAGAGTTACCATACCGGCGAGGCTGCGATTGGCTCGGCCGAGCACGGCATTTTGTTCGTGCAGGATCACGGGAATGCGCATCCGGCCGAGGCGTGCGGCGACGATGGGCGGCACGCAAGGATAGCCGCCGAAGCCCACGATGGCGCCTGGGGAGAGCGTGTGCAGCAAGCGGCGCGCGGTCAATGTGCCGGCCGCGAGCGCCCCCACGGCTTTGATCCCTTTGAAGACACCGCGCCCGGCGATACCGGCGCCCGGCAGCACATGACGATCGCCCTCGGCGAAAGCCTCGGAATTGCGGCCAGCCGAACGGCCGTCCGTCATCAGCACGGGTCGAAAGCCGCGGCCCGCCAGCGCCAGTGCCAAGGCCTCGGCCGGGAAGAAATGCCCGCCCGTGCCACCGGCGGCGATCACCACGGGAATCACGCGCGGGCCCCTCATGTCCGGTCTCCAACCGGGCGGCGGCGCGTCAGCGCCAGCAGCATGCCCATCTCGAGCGCGACCGAGAGCGCCGAGGAACCACCATAGGAAATGAAGGGCAAGGTCATGCCCTTGGTCGGGATCAACTCCAGCGAGGAGGCCATATTGATGAAGGATTGCAGGCCGAAGCTGATCAGAAGACCGCCTGCGGCGAGCAGCACGAAATGGTCGTTCTCGGCGACCAGGCGCAGCAGGCCGCGCATCACGATGAGTGCGAAGATTCCGAGGATGAGAAGGCAGACGACGAGGCCGAACTCCTCCCCCGCCACGGCGAAAACGAAGTCGGCATGGGCGTCGGGCAGGATGTCCTTGACCATGCCCTCACCCGGGCCGCGGCCGAGCAGGCCGCCATTGCCGAAAGCCTGCAGGGCGGTGAGCGCCTGATAGGCGGTCTTCTGCGTCGGATGCAGGAAGCGCTCCACACGCACATGGACGTGGGGCATCAGGACGAAGGCCAGGACGAAGCCCACGACCAGCGCCACGAAGGCGGCGAGGACGACGCCGACATTCAGTCCGTCAAGAAAAAGCTGCGACAGGAAAACGATGCTGACCACTGCAAGCATGCCGATATCGGGCTGAGACTTCAGCAGCAGCGCGATGACGGCATAGAGCATCACGGCCAGCACGCGGCCGGGGAAACGCTCCGTCCGCCGCGCCTCGACCAACAGGCCCGCTGTCACCACGGCAAAGAAAGGTTTCAGAAATTCGCTCGGCTGCAACGACAGGAACGGAATGTTGATCCAGCGCCGCGCACCCTTGATCTCCACACCATGGACGAGAGTGAAGGCCGTCAGCAGGACGGCGACGAGCGTGCCAATGAGCGCCAGCCAGCGGATGCCCTTGGGCGGCAGCATGGAAACGCCGATGACGATACCGCCCGCAATCGCCAGGAAGGCGATCTGCTTGACGATCAGCATGTCGCGCGGATCGCCGATGCGATGGGCGACAGCGGGGCTGGACGCAAGCACCAGCACATAGCCGAAGCCGATCAGCGTGCCAATGCAGAGCAGCGTCCAACGGTCGACCGTCCACCACCAGCGGCCGAGGACAGAGGTATCAGTGCGCGACAGAGAGGGCATCAGGCAGCCCTCCCATTCGCCGTGGCGCCGGGAAGTTCAGCCACGAGTTCGGCAAAACGGTCGCCGCGGGCCTCAAATCCGGAAAACTGATCCCAGCTCGCGGTGGCAGGCGACAGTAGCACCACCCGAGCGCCCAGCGCTTTTGCCCGTTCGAAGGCAGCCGGCACGGCGGCGTCCAGCGTGCCGGCCATATGATGGGGTACGCCGTGGGCGGCCAGGGTATCGGCGAAGGCAGGCGCGTCGCGCCCGATCAACTCGACATGGGCGATACGTGGGAAGAAGGGCACGAGCGGCGCGATGCCGCCCGCCTTGGCGATGCCGCCGGCGATCCAGACGATGCGGTCGTAGCAACCGAGCGCACGAGCGGCGGCATCGGCATTGGTCGCCTTGCTGTCATTGATAAAGAAAACACCGTCGCGTTCGCCGACACGGGCCTGGCGGTGCGGCAGTCCTGGATAGGAGCGGATGCCGTGCTCAACGGCTGCATCGGAAAGACCGAGCGCGCGCGCCATAGCGCGTGCCGCTTCCGCGTTCTGCGCATTGTGCTCGCCGGGCAGGGTGGCGACGCCCGTGGCGCGGCCACTGCCGCTGATTCGGACCACGCGCATTGGCCCCTGAGACTCAAGCGAGTCGGCCATCGCCGCCGAGAGCGCGTCATCAACACCGACCACAGCGACGTCATCCACGGTTTGACGCGCAAAAACTGCACGTTTTACAGCGGCATAGCCGTCCATGTTCCCATGACGGTCGAAATGATCGGGGCTTAGATTCAGCATTACCGCTGTAGAGAAGCGGAGACTCGCGATTCGCTCCAACATGTAAGACGACATTTCCAGCACATAAACGCCGTCGTCCGGCAGCAAGGGCAGCGCGAGCGCGGCGGGACCAAGGTTGCCGCCGGCAGCTGTCGGCACGCCGGACTCGCGAAGAATGTGGGCGAGCAGCGCCGTCGTCGTTGATTTGCCATTGGTACCGGTGATACCGGCGAATCGCGCGCGCGAGCCGGCCGTTCGCACCGCCTGATAAAGAAGCTCCGCATCGCTCAGAATAGGCACGTTTTCGGCCAGGGCGCGCGCCGCCACGGGATGCGCTTTCGGCAAGCTGTGCGGAATGCCGGGGGAGAGGATCAGCGCATCGAAGGCAAAGTCGCCGGTCGTGAGATCGCGCAGGGTAAAGCCTTCGGCGGCCGCCGCCGCACGCGCCGCCTCGCCATCATCCCAGAGCACGACCTCGGCGCCCATGGCGCGGAGGGCGCGGGCCGCGGGCAGGCCGTTCTTGCCGAGACCGAGAATGGCATAGCGGGCGCCCAGGAAGAGATTTGCCGGAAAGCCTGTCATCGGATCTTCAGGGTCGCGAGACCGACCAGCGCCAGGATCATGGAGACGATCCAGAAGCGAATGACGATGGTCGGCTCCGCCCAGCCCTTTTTCTCGAAATGGTGGTGCAGCGGGGCCATGAGGAAAACGCGCCGTCCGGTGCGCTTGAACCAGAAGACCTGGATGATGACCGAGAGGGTCTCAACCACGAACAGCCCGCCGACGATCGCGAGCACGATCTCATGCTTGGTAGCGACCGCGACGGCGGCGACCGCGCCACCCAAAGCGAGGCTGCCGGTGTCGCCCATGAAGACGGCGGCAGGCGGCGCGTTGAACCAGAGGAAGCCGAGGCCCGCGCCGATCAGTGCCGAGCAGAAGACCGCAAGCTCGCCCGATCCCGCGACGAAGGGCAGTTCGAGATACCCCGCAAAGATGCGGTTGCCGACGAGATAGGCGATGAGGGCGAAGACGCCGGCGACGATGATGGTCGGCACCATGGCGAGACCGTCGAGACCGTCGGTCAGGTTCACGGCATTCGACGCGCCCATCATCACCAGCATGCCGAAGAGCGGGAAGAAGATGCCGAGCGGAATCAGCACGCTCTTGAAATCGGGGATGGAGATGCCGTGCCCCAGGGGCCCGCCGATATGGAGCATGATCCAGATGCTGGCGAGCAGGCCGATGCCCGCCTGGCCGATCAGCTTGAGCCGACCCGAGAGGCCCTTGGTGTTGCGCTTGGTGACCTTCAGATAGTCATCCATGAAGCCGAGCGCGCCGTAGCCCAGCGTCACGAAGAGCGTCGACCATACATAAGGATTGTCGAGGTCGGTCCAGAGCAGGGTGGAAATGGTAAGCGCGCTCAGGATCAGCACGCCGCCCATGGTGGGCGTGCCTTTTTTCTCCACAAGGTGGCGCTCCGGCCCATCGAGCCGGATCGGCTGGCCCTGCTTCTGCAAGCCGCGCAGCATCCGGATGACGCGCGGCCCCATGACGAAGCTGAGGACGAGCGAGGTCAGGCAGGCGCCGCCGGAACGGAAGGTCAGATAGCGGATCAGGTTCAGAATATGCAGATGATCCGAAAAGGGCAGCAGCAGGTTGTAGAGCATCAGGCAGGCTCCTCAGTCTCGGCTCTGACAGGGAGCGCGTTGATAACCATCGCCATGCGGCTGCCAAGGCTGCCTTTGACCAGAACCGCATCCCCAGGGAGCAGAGCAGCCGCGACGAGCGGCGCAAGCTCGGCGGAGGTCGCGGTATGGGCCGCCCGCTTTGCCTCAGGCACGGCGTCGTAGAGGCGCCGCATCTCAGGCCCGCAGGCGAAGAGCAGGTCGGCATGGGCGATCACGTCGGGAGCGAGCCCTTGGTGTTCGGCGGCAGAGGCTTCGCCCAGTTCCCGCATGTCACCCAGTACCGCAATCCGCCGGGTCGCCGGCTGCAGAGCCAGCACGGCCAGGGCCGCGCGCACCGAGGGGCCAGAGGCATTGTAGCTTTCGTCCAGCAGCAAAGCCTCACCACCAGCGACGTGCAGGCGGCGCCGCGCGCCGCGGCCGCTGACGGCGGCAAACCCGTCCAGCGCGGCGGAAGCGTGGTGCGGCTCCATCCCCATCGCGACCGCCGCCGCGATGGCGCCGACGGCATTGATCGCCATATGCGTGCCCGGCGCCGACAGACGGAAGCGCAGCGGCACGCCGGCGAGAGTCATGGAGACGGCGACACCCTCGGCATCGCTGGTCGCATCCAGAAGCCGCGCCTGGGCCGTCTCGCTCGTGCCGAAGCGAATGATGCGATGGTTGCCGGCAGCCGAAGCGAGGCGGGAAAATTC
>NZ_DATJJK010000214.1:0-15552 GCF_035492295.1 Acidisoma sp.
GATCAGCAGCCCTTCCGTTCATGGCGGCTTCCCTTACGCGGTCGGTGCCTTCCTCGTCTGCGGACTGCTGATCATGATCTCCGGGCTCTGGCCCGCGATGAGCCGGCTGGTGGGGGCGATCCCGCGCTCGCTCGCGAGCGCGATGCTGGCCGGTATCGTCTTCGAACTCTGCCTCGCCCCCGTTTTGGGACTGCGCGAAAAGCCGCTGTTCATCGTCGTGATCCTGCTCGTCTGGGCGGTGGTCAGCCGGATGCGTCGGGCGCTCGCCGTGCCGGCGGCGGTGCTGGTTGCCATCGGCCTCGCCAGTCTCGACCTGCATGACGCCGCGGCGCTCTCGCTCCATCTGTCGCCGGAATGGATCACGCCGCGCTTTTCGCTGGCAGCGACGATGAGCCTCGCGGTGCCGCTTTTCGTCGTCACCATGGCCGGGCAGAACATTCCAGGCTTCGCCGTCTTGGCGATCAACGGCTACCGGCCGCGCCACGGGCTGCTGCTGGCGGCCACGGGCCTTGCCAGTGTGGTGGTGGCGCCCTTCGGCGCCATCCCGATCAACCTCGCCGCGATCACGGCGGCAATGTGCGCGAGCCCGGAGGCCCATCCCGATTCCCATCGCCGCTGGTGGGCAAGCGTCGTCGCCGGCAGCGTCTATATTCTGATTGGCCTGTTCTCGGGCCTCATCACCACTTTCATCGCGCTGTCCTCGCCGGTGCTGATCACGGCCGTCGCCGGCATCGCGCTGTTCGGCGCTCTGGCGAGTAGCCTTGCCGGGGCAACTTCCGAGCCTTCGGAGCGGGACGCGGCGATGGTGACCTTCCTGCTCGCGGCTTCCGGCCTGCATCTCCTGGGCATCGGCGGCGCCTTCTGGGGCCTGCTTGCGGGCGGAATGGTCCTCGCCATCCAGCGCCTCAGGCACCGTGAGAGATAGCTAAGATATATCTTGACTCGAGCGAACTAAGATATATCTTGATCATGTCGAAAACAAAGGAGACGACATGTTCAGAGGTATGAGACACGCATTCGGGGGGAGGGGAGATTGCCGCTTCGCCCGCGACGAGGGCGCGGGCCGTGAGGGCGGCTTCGGCCGGCACCATGGCCATGGACGGCATGGCGGCGGGCGCTTCGAGGGCGGCCCTGGCGAAGGGCGTGGCCGTGGCCGCTTCTTCGAACAGGGACAGCTGCGCCTGGTGCTGCTGGCACTCATCGCCGAGGCGCCGCGCCATGGCTATGAGATCATCAAGGCGATCGAGGAGCGGCTGGGTGGCGGCTACAGCCCGAGCCCGGGCGTCATCTACCCCACGCTGACGCTGATGAACGAGCTTGGCTATACGACGGTCAGCGAGACCGACGGCGGCCGCAAGCTCTATACCATCACGGAAGAGGGCCGGGCCCATCTGGCCGAGAACCAGGGTATGGTGGATGCCGTCCTCGCCCGCATGGATCGCGCCTCCGCCAGAAGCGGCGAGCGTTCCCCGCAGGTTGTGCGGGCGATCGAGAACATGAAGACCGCGCTGCATCTGCGCCTAGCCCGCGGCCCGCTCAGCGAGGCCGAGGCGCAGGCCATCGCCGATGCGCTGGATGCCGCCGCCCGCACGATTGAAAGGACCTGAGGCGATGAGCGTGAGCACCGAAGTGACCGCTGAAACGCGCTGGGAGACGGCGCTCTCGGCCCGCTACATGGCCCAGCTCTGCAAGCATTTCGCCCACCGGCTGCGCGTGACGCTGAACGAGCGTGACGGGCAGATCGCCTTCGAGGGCGGGGTTTGCGACCTCTGGGCCGAGCCGGACGCGCTGCGTATGAGGCTGACCGCCGCGGATGAGGAACAGTCGGCGCGACTCCAGGGTGTGGTGGTCCGCCATCTGCAGCGCTTCGCCTTCCGTGACATGACGGAAGAGCAGGCGGCGGCACTGCCTTGGGTGAAGGTTGCGGCCTAAACCGCCTCGGCCGGCCGCGCCTCAGCCGGCTGCGCCTCAGACGGCCGCGCCTCTGCAGGCCGCGCCCAGTCGAGATCGACGACGACGGGAACATGGTCTGAAGGCTGTGCCTCGCCCCGCTCGGCCCGATCCGGGGCAGCCGCCACCAGCTTTTCCGCCAGGCGTGGGGAGAGCAGCGAGAAATCGATGCGCAAACCGCGGTCCCGCTCCCAGCATCCGGCCTGATAGTCCCAGAACGTATAGGCCGGGGCATCCGGGTGCAGCGTGCGGACGGCATCGGTGAGGCCAGCATAGATCAGCCGCCGATAGCGCGCCCGGCTTTCCGGGCGGAGCAGCGCGTCCGTCGGCGGCAGCGCGCCAGCGGCATAATCGAATTCGGTCGGGCAAACGTTGAAATCGCCGGTGATGAGGAAGTTGCGCTCCTCCCGCATCAGGGCTTCGGCCCTTTCGCAGAGCAGATCCATCCAGGCGATCTTGTACTGGAAGCCCGCCTCGCCGCCGGAATTGCCATTCGGCAGATAGATGCCGATTACGGTCAGTCCCTCGGTCTCAACCTCGATATAGCGGGCTTGGGTATCGTCCGGTGCCAGGCCCGGCAGGGCACGGTGGTGGATTGCGATGTCGCGGTGGGAGAGGGCAGCGACGCCGTTATAGGCCTTCTGGCCCACGACCTCGGACTTGTAGCCAAGCTCCTCGAAGACCCCGCGCGGGAAGGCCTGTGCCTCGCACTTGATTTCCTGCAGCACGACGATATCGGGGCGGACACGCTCCAGCCACGCCTTCACATGCGTCTGCCGTACGCGGATGGAGTTGACGTTCCAGCTGGCGATACGCACGCGGGCGGCCCCGGGTCCGGCTCAGTCGATCGCGAAGCTGGAGCCGCAGCCGCAGGAGGAGGTGGCGTTAGGATTTTTGATCGCGAAATGCGCGCCCATCAGCGCATCGCTGTAATCGAGCTGCGCGCCCTCCAACAGATCGAGGCTGCTCTGGTCCACGAGCACCCGGGCGCCCGCCTGCTCGATCACCATGTCGTCCTCGGCGGGAGCACCTTCATCCAGATCGAAGCTATATTGGAAGCCGCTGCAGCCCCCGGCCAGAACGGCGACACGGAGAGCGCTGGGTTGGGACTGGCTGCCGAGGATTTCGGCGATGCGCGCGGCGGCGCGGTCGGTCAGGCCAAAATTCGACGTGTGCGTGCTCATGCGCTTAGATATAGCCCGTCGACGCATCGGGTTGAAGGGCTACGTCATCGCCATGGAGCTTGCCCCCTATGCCGTCCGGGCAGAGACATCGCGCGGACGCCTGACCCCTGAACCGTCAGGCGGCATGCGCGGCCCGTTCCAGCGCGACCGCGACCGCGTGATCCATTCCACGGCCTTCCGAAAGCTGCAGTACAAGACCCAGGTCTTCGTCAATCATGAGGGCGATTTCTATCGCACGCGGCTGACCCACAGCCTGGAAGTTGCGCAGATCGCACGCGCCATCGCGCGCGCACTCAGGCTCGATGATGACCTGACCGAAGCGTTGGCGCTGGCGCATGACCTCGGCCATCCGCCCTTCGGTCATGCGGGAGAATCGGGATTGAACACGGCGCTCGCCGCCTTCGGAGGCTTCGACCACAATGCCCAGAGCCTGCGCGTCGTCACGCTCCTCGAAGCGCGCTATGCGGGGTTTGACGGGCTGAATCTCACCTGGGAGGCCCTCGAAGGGCTGGTGAAGCACAACGGCCCCATCCTCGAACCCTCCGGCTTTATCGCGGCATACGACGCCCGCCACCACCTGGAACTCTCGACCTATGCCTCGGGCGAGGCGCAGGTCGCGGCGCTGGCGGACGACATCGCCTATCACAGCCATGATCTGGACGACGGGCTGCGCGCCCATCTCTTCACTTTTGAGGATGTCACGGAGTTGCCGGTCGTGAGCGACTGTTTGACCGAAGTCCGTCGCCTGCACGGAGCGCTGCCCGAATCGCGGCTGCGGCATGAGACCATCCGCCGTGTGCTGGATCGGCTGATCCGAGACGTCGTGGCGGAAAGCGGCCGCCGGATCGCCGCGCTCAGTCCTCGTTCAGCCGAGGAAATCCGGCATGCGCCGGGGCCGGTGATTGCTTTCAGTCCGGAGATGGCCGAGGCCAATCGCGCCATCAAGGCCTTCCTCTTCGCTCATATGTATCGCCACTGGCGGGTGAACCGCACGGCGTCCAAGGCCCGCAAGGTCACGGCGGCGCTGGCGACTCTCTTTCTCGAAGACCCGAGCCTCCTGCCGGATGAGTGGGGCGAGAGGGCCGGCGAGGCGATGAGCCGGACCGCAGCCGATACGGTGCAGGACTACATAGCGGGCATGACCGATCGCTATGCGCAGGATGAGTTTCGGCGGTTGACCGACCTTGGCGTTCCGGGCTGATACGCGCCTATGAGCCAGAATCTTTTCGCCGATCTCAGGGACCATGTGGTGGCGGCACTGACCGCGCTGGTGCCCGATCTGTCCGCCGACCTCCTTGCGCGCGTCGAGGTGACGCCGACGCGTGACCCCGCCCATGGCGACATGGCAACGAATGCGGCCATGGTTGCGGCCAAGCCGGCGCGTCAGAACCCCCGCGCCCTCGCCGAAAAACTGTCCGAGAGGCTTGCGGCTCTGCCCGAACTCGCGAGCGCCGAGCCGGCGGGGCCGGGCTTCGTCAACCTGCGGCTCGATCCCGAGTCTCTGCTCGCCCAGCTGCCGATCATTCTGCGGGCAGGTGAAGATTATGGCAGTGGCAGCGTGGGCACTGGCACCCGGGTGAACGTCGAGTACGTGTCGGCCAATCCGACGGGGCCGATGCATATCGGCCATTGCCGCGGTGCCGTGGTAGGCGATGCGCTGGCCGGCGTCATGGCCAAGGCCGGCTTCGACGTCACCACCGAATATTACATCAATGATGCCGGGGGCCAGGTGCAGGCGCTCGCCTGGGCGGCCTATTGGCGGTACCTGCAGGCAGCCGGCAGCAGCATCACGCCGGAGGAATTCGAGGCCAGAACCCCGAACGGCCTGCAATATCGGGGCGATTACCTCATCCCCGTGGGCGAGGCGCTGTTCCGCGAATTCGGCACTTCCCTCACCACGGCCGAACGCGGCGTCGCCGATCCTGCGCTTTGGCTCGAAACCGTCCGCGATCGGGCGCTCGCCATGATGATGGCCGAGATTCGTGACGATCTGGCGCTTCTCGGCGTCAAGCAGAAGGTCTTCTCCTCCGAAGCCGCGCTGCTTGCTTCGGGTGCGGCGGATCGTGCGATCGACAGCCTGGCCGCCAAGGGCCTGCTCTATGAAGGCGTGCTGGAGCCGCCCAAGGGCAAGACTCCGGACGACTGGGAGCCGCGCCCGCAGACGCTGTTCCGTGCGACCGATTTCGGGGACGACGTCGACCGGCCGCTGCGCAAATCCGACGGGTCCAATACCTATTTCGCGAACGACATCGCCTATCACGCCGACAAGATCGCGCGTGGCGCCGATATCCTGATCGACGTGCTGGGCGCGGACCACGGCGGCTATGTCTCACGCATGAAGGCGGTGGTGAAGGCCGTCTCGGACGGCCGCGTGCCGCTCGAAGTTGTCCTCTGCCAGATCGTCCATGTCATGCGCGGCGGCCAGCCCGTGCGCATGTCCAAGCGCGCCGGCACCTTCGTCACCCTCCGGGATCTGCTGGACGAGGTCGGGCGCGATGCGGTCCGCTTCACCATGCTGATGCGCAAGTCCGACGCGCAGATGGAATTCGATCTCGACCAGGCGGTGGCGCAGACGCGGGAGAATCCGGTCTTTTACGTGCAATACGCCCATGCTCGCTGCCGCAGCGTGCTACGCGCCGCGGCGGAGACGCTGGGGGTCGCCGCGATCACACCGGAATCGCTGGCGGCGGCCGATCTCTCGGCACTCGATGATCCCCAGGAAATCGCCCTCATCCGCGCACTGATCAACTGGCCGCGCCTTGTGGAAGGGGCGGCGCTGGCGCGCGAACCGCACCGTGTCGCCTTCTTCCTGTATGACCTGGCCGGCGAATTTCATATGCTATGGAACAAAGGCCGGGACGACTCGACGCTCCGCTTCCTCCAGGCTGACGATGCGACGGGGACGCTGGCGCGGCTCGCGCTGGTGGCTGCCACGGCGACGGTCATTCGTTCCGGTCTCCAGGTCCTGGGGGTGACCCCGGCAGAGGAGATGCGCTGAATGCTGGACGACGAACTTCGCATTCCGCCGCCGGGCTACCGGTCGGCACCGCAACGCCGCGCGGAGGAGATGCGGCGGGTATTAATGATCGGCGGCGCGGCAGGTCTTGTGCTGCTGCTCTGCGTCATCGGCTATTTCGTGGTGGCGGGCGGCGGCTCGGATACGGTGCCACTCATCCAGGCATCGACAAAGCCAGTGAAGGTGAAGCCGGAAAATCCGGGTGGCCTTACGGTGAGCACGCCAAGCGGGGCGCTGCCCGGCGCCGGGGGGCAGGATGTGAGCCTTGCGCCCCCGCCTGAGAAGCCCGATCCCGCGGCGCTCGCCGCCCAGGCTAAGCAGGAGCAGCAGCAATCGGCTGTTGCCCGGTCCGCTGCCGTGGCGAAACCCGCCGTCCCGAACGGGAGTGGAGGCACGACCCCCTCGGCACCCATCGCCCCCGCGCCGTCGGCCCAGGCGCCTGCGGTCTCCATCCCGTCCGTGCCGGAGACCCCCGCGCCGTTGGGCCAGAAGCAGGCGATGACCATACCGCCGCCCTCGAAGGAGTCGGCGAAAGTCCACGACCTTGCGCAGGAATATACGCCGCCGGCCGGCGGCGGTGGATCGGTGAAAGTTCAGCTTGCGGCGCTGGACAGCAAGGAGGCGGCTGAGCGCGCCTGGACGCATCTGACGCAACGTATGCCGGGGCTCTTCGCCGGACGCCACCCGATGTTCGTCGAGGCCAAGGTGAACGGCCGCACCTATTGGCGGGTGCGCATGGCCGGGTTCCGCACGCGCGGCGAGGCTGACAAGTTCTGCCAGGATGTCCACGCCCATGGCGGCGCCTGCGCGATCGCTGCTTTCTGAGATCCCTGGTGAAACCTGTCATTCTGGGTGTTTCGGGCGCTGCGCTGTCGGCGGAAGAGGCGGCCCTGTTCCGCGCGGGCCAGCCCGCCGGCATCATTCTGTTCGGCCGCAATGTCGTCGATCCGGCACAGCTCTCGCGGCTGATCGCTGACCTTCGCGCTGTGCTGCCCGAGCACGCTGTGCTCATGGTCGATCAGGAAGGGGGACGCGTCGCGCGCCTGCGGCCGCCCCATTGGGCGGCGCATCCCGCGGCGGGCGCCATTGCCGCGCTGCATGAGCGGAATCCGGAAGCGGCAGAGCGTGCGGCCTGGCTGCACGGGGCGGCGATCGGTGCGGAATGCCGCGCCGCGGGCTTCGACGTGGTGGCGGCCCCCGTGCTCGACCTCGTGGTCGCGGGGCAGGATAAGGTCGTCGGGGATCGCAGTTTTGGTTCCGATCCCGGGGTGGTCGCCCAACTCGGCCTCGCCATGGCGCATGGGCTTGAAGCGGGCGGGGTTATCCCTGTCGCGAAACATGCGCCGGGCCATGGCAGGGCCCGCGTCGACAGTCACACGTCTCTGCCACGCGTTGAAGCATCCGGGCCGGACTGGTCCGCCGATATCGCGCCTTTCCGCGCGCTCGCGGATCGCCTCCCGTGCATGATGACGGCGCATATTCTCTACGAGGGGGTGGACGATACCCATCCGGCCACCCAGTCCCGGCGCGTTGTGCAAACCGTTATCCGCGAGGCGATCGGTTTTCGGGGGATTCTGTTCTCAGATGATCTCGCCATGCATGCGCTGGAGGGGACGCCACTCGATCGCTCCAGGCGGGCCCTCGATGCAGGCTGCGACATCGCGCTTTTCTGCCCGGGGGATGCGGAGGGCAACCGCGCGATCCTGGAAGCGCTGCCCGAGGCGCCGGAACTTGCAGCCCGCCTGCAGGCCGCCAGGCCGCAGGCCGTGACGCCCGATCTTGCCGGCTGGCTCGCGGAGCGTGCCGCGCTTCTTGGGAGTGGCGCATGAACCACGTGATCCTCGAAATCCTGCTGGGTGCGGCGGCCGCGATCCTCGCGATTACCTTGCACGAGGCGGCGCACGGCTATGCCGCCTGGGCGCTGGGAGACGATACGGCGAAGCTTGCCCATCGTCTGTCTCTTAACCCCATCCGCCATGTCGACCGGGTAGGCACCATCATCCTGCCCGGCGTCCTTGTCATCGTGCAGTTGATCGCTTTCGGGCGGGTGGAATTCCTGTTTGGCTGGGCCAAGCCTGTGCCGGTCTCCGCTTGGCGCTTTCGCGATCCGCGACGCGGCATGGCGCTGGTTGCGGCTGCCGGCCCTGCCATGAACTTCTTCCTCGCCTGGGTAGGCGCGCTGTGCGGCTGGCTGCTGCCGCATGTCTCGCCACAGATGATGGCGCCGGCCGCGACCTTCCTGCAGTATTTCATTCTCTCCAATATCGTTCTCGGCCTTTTCAATCTGCTGCCGATCCCGCCACTCGATGGAGGGCGCATCGTGGTCGGCATTCTGCCACTGCCGCTCGCCATGCGTTGGGCGCGGATGGAACGGGCGGGCATCGCGGTTGTGCTGCTCATCGTCTTCCTGCTGCCGGCGGCCGCGCGCGAATTCGGTTTCCAATTCGATCCCATCGGCGCCATCCTGAATACTGTCGTGCCCTGGACCATGCGGCTGGTCTTTAATCTGGCCGGGCAAAGTGTCTGAGTCCGCGCCACCGGCGCCGGTGGCCGAGGGAGACGCAGGGGCCTACAGCCATAGCCTGATGCTGCACCTGGAAGGATTCGAGGGGCCGCTGGATCTTCTGCTCGACCTCGCGCGCAGCCAGAAGGTCGATCTCGGCAATATTTCGATCCTTGCCCTCGTCGACCAGTATCTCGCCATCATCGAGGGTGCGCGCCGCATCCGCCTGGAACTTGCGGCCGATTGGTTGGTGATGGCAGCCTGGCTCGCCTGGCTCAAATCCCGCCTGCTTGTCCCCGCCGGGGTGGAGGAGCAGGAAGATACCGATCTGCTGGCCGAGAATCTGGCATGGCGTCTGGCCGAGCTTCAGGTGGTCCGCCGCGCAGCCCAATGGCTCGGCGGTCGGCCGCAACTCGGCATCGACCTCTTTGCGCGCGGCCAGCCAGAGGATTTGACGGAGACCGATCGTTCCGGCCTCAAGGTCGATCTGCCGGGTTTGCTGCGCGGCTATATCAGCGCGCTGCGCCGCGGTGCTTCCCAGAGGCGCTACACGCCGAAGCCCATGATCTGGTGGAGTGTGCAGGATGCGCTGCGGCGGCTTGGCACGTTGATGGGGCAGATGCCGGATTGGACCGAGCTTTCGAGCTTCCTGCCGGACGGTCCGGAAGGGGAGCCGCTGGCGCGGCGCGCGGCACTGGCGAGCACACTGCTCGCGGGGCTGGAGATGGCGCGCGGCGGTGCAATCGACCTTCGGCAGGAGGAGCTTTTCGGCCCCATCATGGTCAGGCGGGGGGCAAGCTCGCCAGCGCAGGCTGAGGCTGAGGCTGAGGCTGAGGCTGAGGCGGAAGCGGAGCCGGGGCCAGAACCGGAGGCGTAGCCACCGAGGTGACATGCAGGGTGGCGGCAAGGTGCGCCGCAGCCTTCTGTGCAATTGCATCATCTGTGAGTGCGAAATGCGTGACCGCTTCAGGCACCGCCTGCTTCACATAACCCACCATGGCGGCGAGGGCCGCGCTCCGGACATTGACGTTCGCGAGCTTCGCGTCCCCCGTTTCCTGCGCGATCTGAAGCCCGATACCGAGCGCCGTTTGTAACGCATGGGCGACGGCGTCCCGGTGGCTTTGGTCGAGATTGAGTTTCAACATTGCGCTGAGTTTGAGCAGCAGGACTGGTGCGCAGGCTGCGAAGATCGCGGAGACGAGCGTCACCGCCGCGTCCATCAGCGGGGAGAGATTCATCGGAACATCCTCTGATATTATTGTTTGATCAACGCTCGCGCGCTGTGACGGTGCCGATCTTCTCGATCATCTGAATAACGGAGGCGAGATGCGCCTCGATTGCGGGCAGGCGGTCGACTTTCTGCGCGATCTTCGCGAAATCCGCCCGCGCTTCCGCCTTGAATTCATTGAGCGCCGCGGCCAGGCGCTGTTCCACGGCGGCGAGTTCCGGCTTCGTCGCGCTGCCCTCGCGCAGCTGGTTCACCTGCTGCTGGAGGGACTGGATGCCTACCTGCAGCGTGCTTGCCAGATCGTGACGGGACTTCGCCTCCTGCACCTGGATTTTGTCGAGGCTGCGTTCGCTTACGGATTCGAGCGCCTCGAGCTCCCGCCGGGTCTCGGTGCGCAGCCGCGCATTCTGTCCGATGAGCCAGGCGAGCGCCGAGGAATAGAGTGCGAAGAGCGTGAGCATCACCGTCGCGACGCCGATCCAGTCGCTGGTGCTCATGTGATGTCCCTGGGCTCTGTCTTCATGCGGAGGTTGCAGTAAGGGCAATGCCGTAGCTCGTGGCCTGCAGCGGCATATTGACGGACCAGGCACTGCCGAGATCGCCCGCCATGTTCCAGCCGGTGGGCCAGCCGATGGTCGAGACATTGTCCGTCACCGCATCGCCACGGCCGATCTGAGTGGAACCGTAAGGGTAGAAGAGAAGGCAATTGGCGGCCGGCTGCGTCAGAGGCTGTGAGAGGGTGAGGGCAAGATGGGTCGCGTCCAGCCGCGCGGCGGCAGTCGCTGTCACGATCGGACCCGGAGAGGCGACCGAACCGCCATCCATCACGGCCCAGCCGACACCCGCTGCCGCTTGCAGGGGCAGCAGGATGTCGGTGCCCTGGTCATGCGCAATCTCCACCGTGATCTGCGTCGCGCTTTGCACGTTTGCTTGGACAATGCGGGGACCGGAGAGCGGCATGCCGGTAGGGATCGCCGTCAGCGTGTCCCCGAAACCGGCGGCAAGTGCCGCGCGGGCCGCCGTATGCGCGCCGCGCAGGCCGAAGGCGAGTTCATCGGTCTCATCGCGATGGGTCGCGTCTCCGCCACTCCAGGCCCCCGTGGTCGCGTCGTAGCTCGCGCCGAGCGGAATGCTGTCTGCCGTCTGCGCCGCGAAGATGCCGAGGTTCTGCGTTGTGTCGGCGGCGATGTCGGCAATCGCCTCGCGCACCATTTGCACGCCGGCATCGGTTTCGTAGGGGATGGCGTTCCACATCAGCAGCGGAAGATTGGCCGCCGTCCGGCCGAGCATGCCGCGGGTCAGCGCCGCAAGCTGTTTGACCGTTCCGGCATAGAGCGTTTTTTGGCTGTAGGGCGCGGTGCTGTCCTGTTCCGTCCAGGGCCAGACCAGGGCTGCGATATCGGCAAGGTCCTCGGCCGTCGGGATAGCGGAGGTGCCGGTGAGATAAGCTTGCACCGCCAGACCGTCAGGGCCGAGCGCCCAGGTTGCGGGATCCGATCCGTCGCCCGGATTGGTCAGAAAGGTGCCGTTTGCCGTTCCCGGTGGAAACAGGGGCGCGGTGGAATTTGAAATCGGGTGACCGTTTACCTGCGTATAGCGCGTCGGGCTCAGATAGGTGCCGGAGGGTTGGAAGATCACATTGCCGGCGAGCGCACCGAGATACCAGGCGAGGCCACGCGCCATCGCTGCCGCGCCGCCGGAGGCCACGAAATAGCTGGAATTCGACTGGCCCATGACGAGCAGCGAAACGCCGCGGCGCGCGCCGAGGCTCCAGCGGCCGCCGCAGGCGATGAGCGTTGCCATATCGGCAGCGTCGAGTGCGCGCGGCCAGGTTGCCATTTCGTGGAACCAGAGCTGCGCCGCGCCCTGCAATGTCATGTCGTGCATCAGCGTGACCGGGCCGGTGACGCCCGCCGGCAGGAGATTGGGGACGGCGGTCGTGACCTGCGTGCCGTTGAGCCAGACATCGATCCCCGTGCCTGGCGTGTTGCGCAGGATCACGGCATGGCTGTGACGCCGGGTCATGTTGGAGGACAGAACAACGTTAGCCCCCGAAGGAAACAGTGTCAGCGTGTTGCCGGTGGAAGAGAGCGAGAGGACCACGCTGCCGCCCAGCGTGATGAGCGCGACGGGATTGGCATTGACGTAATAGGTGCCCTGGCGGCGGTTCGGCCGGCTCCAGACCAGCATATGGGTCCAGGCGATATCGGGCGACAGGCTGAGGGCCGGTATCTGCAGGCCGGTATCGGGATCGAGTGTCGGGCTGTAGGTGCCGCTGGGCGCAATCGGCGCGCCCAGCCCGCCGAGGAGACCGTTCAACCGTGGTGTGGTGAGAAGCGCGGCCGGCGTCACCCCACTTCCGGTGTAGTAGTGGTAAGGTGTTATGGTCTGAGCGCTGCCGGACTGGTCGGCGAGGCCGGTGACGACCGCATTCCAGCTTGCTGCACTGCCCGCATCCCACCAGCCGGTAAGGCCCGGAATCGCGGCAGGTGTCGGCCCGGTGAAGCTGCCTCCGCCGCCACTGCCCCCGCTGCCGCCCGATCCGCCGCCGCTGCTCGTGCCGAGGTTGGAGAGCAACACCCGGCCCGTCGAAACGAGGAGTGCCTTGTTTTGTGCCGCGAGCAGCATCAGCTCACCGTCACGGCAGAGGAGACGGCATGGACCGTGCCATCGGCGGTGGAGACCCAGCCGTAATAGGTGCCTGCGGTCGCGGGTGCGGTCAGATAGGCGCCATAGAGCGCATCGCCATTGCCCTGGCTGTTGACATAGACACCGGCTGTCCAGCTGGTCGGCGCGGTGGTCGCGGAGGATGACCAGCCGAACTCGATGCTCGCGGTCGTGCTGCCGGGCGAGAGGATTGCGTTGACACCAATGCTGGTCTGGCCGGTTGTGTAGGGGCCGGTCGGTGCGGCCTGGAAGCTGAGCGTCGTGGTGCCGGAGCCACCGCCGCCACCCGATCCGCCGGAGCCACTGCCGCCCGATCCGCCGCCCCCGGAACCGCCCCCCGCGCCGCTCGCGGCGGAGACAAGAACGCTCGCGCCGCCATCAAGGTTGACGAGGAATTTCTCGGTAATTCCTTGGTAGCGGATTTGCACATCGGCCTGGACGTAGCCGAGCGCGGTCCGTGCGGGCGGATTGTTGACCGCGTCGCAGAGCACCGCGAAGGGCCGCGCGCCATCCACGCTGCCAAGCAGCCCCTGATCGAGCAGGGCGCCGAGGAATGCCAGCAAGGTGCTGCGGATCTGGCGCAGCAGCGCGGTATTCACCACCTGGCCGACATAGAGCCCCATGCCGGCGCTGAGCGTCGCCGCGATGTAGTTTGTCAGCCGCGTATAGTTGTCGCCGCTGACCGCAGGATCGGTCGCACTGTTATGGCCCAGGCGCATGGTCCAGAAACTCTGGCCGCCTGCGCCCGGTGTGGTGATCAGATCGATGCCGGCCTCGAACAGCATTTGCAGTTCGGCAGCACTGTAGGCGCGCGTGCGTCCTGAGCCGGGCAGCCCGACGCCCTGGCTACCAGCGATGCCGTAGAGCGGCTTGTTGAGGCCGGATTGTTCCGGCGAGAGATTGGCGAGACGCCCGGCCGCGAAGGGTTGCGGAGAGACGAGGCGCTGTATCTCGTTTGCCGGGTCCCACCAGGACAGCCAATCGCCGAACAGGAGTTTCACGGCAGGGCTATCGATCCCGGCTGCGGACTTGTCCTCCAATGCGGCGGTGATGCTTTCACCCGCGGTGCCGGCAAGCATCGCGTAGAGACCCTCAGAGGCCGCGAAACCTTCGACCTCGGGCCAATGGGTTGGGTCGGTGCCGTCACAAAGATCGAGGATCGCGCAACCCTGTCCGGTTAGCGCATACATGCCGAGGCGCGGCGCCATTTGGCCGACGAGATGCGCGGTGGTGACAGCTGCGGCCCCGTCCGTGCCGCCCGCGAGGCCGTAGGTCGAGGCAGCGGGCGCGGTTGTGCCGCCAAGTGCTGCCGCCGTCACGAAGCGCGAGGCGCGGGCCGAGACCTGACCCGCTCCGGTGTTGATGGCGAGCGCCAACGCGGTCCAGAAAGCGCCGGCGGTGCCTTCGATATTGTCGAAGCGTTCGGGCGGCTGGCCGGGCAGGCCGATGAGTGCGGCCCAGCTTCCTGCCTTGCTTCCGGCGGCAAGGGTCACCGTCACGAGGTTGCCGAGGCTGCCGGTATGGAGAGCGGTGAAGCCGATACATCCGGCGGGTCCCGCGCCGGTGGCCGCGGTCTCGGTGCCGTCCGTCACCCGCACACAGCGGAAGGCATTGGCACCCTGCTGCACGGCGATGGCGAGATGGGTGCCCATGTCAAAAAGCCGGTTCATCACCGGCCCGAAACCCGCGGCGTAGTCGGCCATGCCACCGATGGTGACGGGTAGGCCGACCGGTCCCCAACTCGCCGAGCCGACCATGCCGAGAATATTGCTCGGCACACCGTTCAGCAGGGTGCCCGCGGGCGGCACAAGCTGGACATAGAGATCCGGCACGACCAGGGCCGTCGTGTTCAAGGCGCCTTGCTGCGTGATCATGCTTGCTCGATTGACGTATGGCCGGCCGCACCGGCAGCTGCTCTGCTGTGGGCGGAACGGGCGGTGGAAGGAAATCGGGTGGTTTGGATTGCGCAGATATCGGACCCGCATCTGCGGCCGCGGGGCGAGCTCTATCAGGGGGTGGTGGATTCCAATGCGGCGCTACGCCGCGCCGTGGCGCAACTCAACCAGATGTCGCCGCAGCCGGACTTCGTCCTCCTGACCGGGGATGTGGTCGATGAGGGGATGCCGGCCGAATATGCCGTGGCGCGGGAGATTCTGGACAAGCTGCGGGCGCCGCTCCTGGTCATCCCCGGCAATCACGATGAGCGGGAAGCATTTCGCACGGCCTTTCACGATCATTCCTATCTGCCTGAGGGGGGACCGCTGCATTACGTCGCCGATGCCGGGATCGCGCGGATCATCGCGCTCGACATCACTGTGCCGGGCGAACATCATGGCCTCTTCGACGAGGCGGCCGAAACCTGGCTTGCCCTCGCGCTGCAATCGGAGCCGGCGCGGCCGACGCTTGTGATGATGCACCAACCCCCGATCGTGACCGGTGTTCCGTATCTCGACGACTATCGCTGTTTCGGGAAGACGCGGATGGAGGCATTGATCGCCCGTCATCCGCAGGTTGCGCGTGTGCTTTGCGGCCATGTCCATCGGTTGATGCTGCAGGGCTTCGCAGGGACTATGCTCTGCACGGCGCCGAGCCTCGCCACGGCCATAGCGCTAGGCGCGGGGGCGGAGGCGGAACCGGCCTCCTTTCTCGAGCCGCCGGGCTTCCTTCTGCACCATGTGCCCGAGGTTGGCCCTATCCTCACGCATTTCATACCGCTGGGTGTCTTACCAGGGCCGTTCGATTTCGCCTGAGACCGTCAGGCGACGGTGAAGGCCGCGCTCACGACGGTGGTTGTGCCATCTACCGTCTCGGCCCAGCAGTAATAGGTGCCGGCCGCGCCCGGCATGGTGAGATAGGCACCCCAGAAGGTGTCGCCGTTGGATTGCGTGTTGACAAGCACGGCTGCTGTCCAGCTCGTGGGGGCGGTAGTGGCGGACGAGGAGATGCCGAACTGCACGCCACTCGCGGCACCCCCCGGGTCGAGCGTCGCATTCACCCCTACATT
>NZ_DATJJK010000215.1:0-4382 GCF_035492295.1 Acidisoma sp.
GTCGTGGTCATTCTGGTCTTTGCCGTGCTGGCCGTTGCCATTGACCGCGCGCCGGTGGGGGTGGTGTTGCGCGGCTTCGGCAACAATGCCCCGGCGCTCGCCCGCAGCGGCTTGTCGGCGCTGCGCTATGGCGTGATCCGCTATGGGCTCGCCGCCCTCTTCGCGACCCTCGCGGGCCTGTCGCTCACCGCCATTAATACGGCGAGCGACATCAATGTCGGCGGGCCCTTCACGCTGTCCAGCGTCGCCGCCGTGGTCATCGGCGGCTGCACGCTGCTCGGCGGCATGCTCTCTCCCTGGGGTGTGGTCGCGGGTGCGGTCCTGCTCTCCCTGATCGGCGCGCTGCTCGGCGCGCTCAATGTCAGCACCGACTACAATGCCGCGGTGCAGGGCCTGCTGCTGCTGGGCGTGCTGGCGCTCAGAACCACGCTGGCGCGGCGGGAGGATGCGTGATGGCGAATTTCAGTAACTTCCGCGCCCTCGAATGGGCGCAGCGCAACCGGTGGATCTGGTCGCTCCTCGGCGTCGTGTTGCTTTGGCTGGCGCTCTCGCTCGTCACCAGTCGCTTCAGCCTGCAGAGCCTTTCTGGCGTTGCGATCTCCGCATCCTTCCTTGCCCTCGCTGGCCTCGGCCAAATGTTCGTCATCACCGCCGGCCGCGGCAATATCGACCTGTCGATCCCGAATGTGCTGACGCTCAGCGCCTATATGAGCACGATCCTCATCAAGGGGCATGACACGAACCTTTGGATGGGCGTCCTGGTGGCAATCGCGATCGGCCTTGCCGTCGGCGTGGTCAACGCAGTTCTGGTCTTGGCGCTGCGTATTCCGGCGATCATCGCGACGCTTGCGACCGGGTATATCTTGGCGACGGCGAGCCTATTCGCGAACCGCGCGCTGGTCAGCTACGGCGTCAGCCCGACGCTCAAATGGCTGACAACGGCCCGCCTCGGTGCCCTGCCGGTCATCGCCATCATCGCAGTTGTGGCAGTTGTGGCGGCGAGCTTGGTGCTTGGAAAACTCGTCTATGGCCGCGCGCTCTCGGCCGTCGGCCAGAACAGCCGCGCCGCCTATCTCGCAGGGCTGCGCGTGACGCGCATCGTGGCTGCAACCTTCGTGATCAGCTCCCTGCTCGCGGCCATTGATGGGTTGCTGCTGCAAGCCTATGTCGGAGGGGCCTTCCTCGGCATGGGCGCGCCTTATCTCCTGCAATCCTTGGGCGCCGTTGTGCTCGGTGGGTCGCTCATCATGGGCGGTGCTTCCACCGCTCTCGGCACGCTGTTCGGCTGCGTCCTGCTAGTGCTGATTGTGGCGACGATGCAGGTCGCGGGCCTGCCCTCGGGTATGCAGGATATCGTCCAGGGACTCGTCGTCATCTTCGTCCTCTCGCTCGCGGGGGGTGTCCGCGGGCGCGGTACGAACCGGGCTCGTCCAACGCCTGCGCAGAAGAGTGCCTGATATGTCCTTCATCCGCTTGACGTACCGCATCGAAACCCCGGGTGACCTTCGCCGCATGGCGGAGAAGATTGCGAGCGACCAGACCACCGGCACCTTCGTGCCGGTGCCGGGGGAAACGCCGGATCTCAAGGCCCGCTGCGCGGCGCGCGTGGTCGCGATCCGTGAGCTCGAACCCTATGCGCAGCCAACCTTCCCGCAGGACCGCGTCACCTCGGCCGACCCGCGTCCCTACAAGCGCGCCGACGTGGACATCGACTTCCCGATGGACGTGATCGGCACCGATATCGCGGCGCTGACCACCATCGCCTTCGGCGGCGTCTTTTCCGTGCGCGGCCTGTCCGGCGTGCGCATTGTGGATATGAAGCTCCCGCCCGACTTCATCCGCGCCCATCCCGGTCCGCAATTCGGCATCGCCGGCTCGCGCCGCGTCTCGGGCGTTCAGGGTCGGCCGCTCATCGGCAGCATCATCAAGCCGGCGCTCGGCCTCTCGCCCGAGGATACGGCGGCGGTGACGAAGGAACTGGTCGAAGCCGGCGTCGACTTCATCAAGGACGACGAGAAGATGATGAACCCGGGCTATGCGCCGTTGGAGGCGCGGGTCCGGGCCGTCATGCCGGTGCTGAAGGCGCATGAGCAGAAGACCGGCAAGACCGTGCTCTATGCCTTCGGCATCTCCTCGGCGGATCCCGATACCATGCTGCGGCACCACGATATCGTGGCGGATGCCGGCGGCACCACGGCGGTGATCAATATCAACGCCCTCGGCTATGGCGGCATGGCATATTTGCGCAAGCGCTCCCGCCTCATCCTGCATGCCCATCGCAGCCAGTGGGATATGCTGACCCGCCATCCCGATCTCGGCCTGTCCTTCAATGTCTATCAGCAGCTGTGGCGCCTGCTCGGCGTCGATCAGTTTCAGATTAACGGCATCGGCGCCAAATACTGGGAGCCGGACGAGAGCTTTCTGCAATCCTTCCATGACTGCATGACGCCGCTGCTCGATCCGTCAGACCGGCCCTTGCCGGTTGTGGGCTCCGGCCAATGGGGTGGCCAGGCGCCGGAGACCTATGCGCGCAACGGGGGCTCGGTCGACCTACTTTATTTGGGCGGGGGTGGCATCATGGGCCATCCCGGCGGCCCGGGCGCGGGTGTGCGCGCCATTACCCAGGCCTGGGAGGCGGCGGTACAGGGCATCCCGCTCGAGACTTACGCGCGGGACCACAAGGAACTCGCCCAGTCCATCGAAGCCTTCGGCCAGACCGGCGTTTCCTGACACGGCGCCCGGTACGTTTATGGAGTTGCGTTGATGAAAGTTGTTGTTGGCGGCGATAGCGCGGGCAAGCCGCTCGCGGATATCCTGGTCAAGCATCTGACGGCCTCGGGTCACGAGGTGCTCGATCTCGGCGAGGAGAAGGGCGAACTTTACGCCTCTCTCGCCGAGCGCGGCGCCCAGGCGATTCTGGACGGGCGGGTCACGCGCGGCATCCTGTTCTGCGGCACGGGCATTGGCGTCGCGATTTCGGCGAACAAGATTCCGGGCATCCGCGCCGCCCAGACGCATGACACCTACTCGGCCGAACGCGCGGCGAAAAGCAACGATGCCCATATCATCACCATGGGTGCCCGCGTCGTCGGCCATGAACTGGCCAAGGCGATTGCCGACAAGTTTCTCGAGTCCGACTTCGATCCGAAGGGTGCTTCGGCCGCGAATGTCGAAGGCATCAAGGGGCTCGACAGCAAATACGCGCGCGGAACCGCGAAGCCGTGAGCCAGGCCGCCGCCTTGCCGGCCGGCCCGCTCGTCGCCTTTTATGGCGACGATTTCACCGGAGCCGCCGCGACCATGGAGGCGCTGACCTTCGCGGGCCTGCCGTCGGTGCTGTTCTTCGCCGCGCCCACCGTAGCCCAGCTGGCGCGCTTTCCCGGCATCCGCGGCATCGGCATCGCCGGCATCGCGCGCTCCCAGTCTCCGGACTGGATGCGCGCGCATCTGCCGCCGCTTTATGAGGCGCTGGCCGCGACCGGCGCGCCGCTCGTGCATTACAAGATTTGCTCGACCTTTGATTCTGCCCCGCATGTCGGCTCCATCGGTGCGGCGATCGACATCGGCCAGTCGATCTTCGGCAGCCCTTGGGTGCCGCTGGTCACCGCAGCCCCCGCCATCCATCGCTACCAGGCCTTCGGCAATCTGTTTGCGACCGTCGCCGGCCGTGGCTTTCGCCTCGACCGGCACCCGACGATGAGCCGCCATCCGGTGACGCCGATGCATGAGGCGGACCTCGCGCGGCATCTAGCGCAGCAGACGTCGCGAAACATCGACGTGATCGATTTCGTCGCCATGAAGACGGGCCGCGCCGATGCCGAGATGGCGGTGCGCCGTGCGGCCGGGGCGGAAATCCTCTCCCTCGACATCGTCGACCAGGAAACCCTGGCTGAGGCCGGCCGCCTGGTCTGGGAGAAACGCGCCACCGATGGGCCGCAGTTCGTGGTCGGCTCCCAGGGGTTGGAATATGCGCTGATCGCCTATTTCCAGGCTTGCGGCCTCATCGCACCGGTGGAGAAACCACCGACGGCCGCCCGCGCCGCGCATGTTGTCGCCGTCTCCGGCTCCTGCTCGCCGGTCACCGCCGAGCAACTGGCTTGGGCTGAGGCGCATGGTTTTCGCACCATCGCGCTGGATGCGACCAAGGCGACCGATGCCCGCGCCTGGGAAGGGGAGCTCGAAGCCGGCGTTTCCCGTGCGCTCGGCGTGCTGTCCGAAGGTCAGGACCCCATCCTTTATACAGCGCGCGGGCCGGACGATCCGGCGGTGGCCGCGCTTGGACAAGCGATCCAAAGCGCCGGCGTATCGGCGGAAGCGGTGAACGACCGCATCGGGGACGGTCTCGGCCGCATCCTGGACCGTACGATGCGCCGCGCCGGCCTC
>NZ_DATJJK010000216.1:0-3065 GCF_035492295.1 Acidisoma sp.
TGCAGGTCGCGGGCCTGCCCTCGGGTATGCAGGATATCGTCCAGGGACTCGTCGTCATCTTCGTCCTCTCGCTCGCGGGGGGTGTCCGCGGGCGCGGTACGAACCGGGCTCGTCCAACGCCTGCGCAGAAGAGTGCCTGACATGTCCTTCATTCGCCTGACCTATCGCATCGAAACTCCGGGTGATCTCCGTCGCATGGCGGAGAAGATTGCAAGCGACCAGACCACCGGCACCTTCGTGCCGGTGCCGGGCGAAACGCCGGACCTCAAGGCCCGTTGCGCCGCCCGGGTGATCGCCATTCGCGAACTCGAACCCTATGCGCAGCCGACCTTCCCGCAGGACCGTGTCACCTCGGCCGATCCGAAACCTTATAAGCGGGCGGATGTCGATATCGATTTCCCGATGGACGTGATCGGCACCGATATCGCGGCGCTGACCACCATCGCCTTCGGCGGCGTCTTCTCCGTGCGCGGCCTGTCCGGCGTGCGCATTGTGGATATGAAGCTGCCACCCGACTTCATCCGCGCCCATCCCGGTCCACAATTCGGCATCGCCGGCTCGCGCCGCGTCTCGGGCGTTCAGGGTCGGCCGCTCATCGGCAGTATCATCAAGCCGGCCCTCGGCCTCTCGCCCGAAGATACGGCGGCGGTGACGAAGGAACTCGTGGAAGCCGGCGTCGACTTTATCAAGGACGACGAGAAGATGATGAACCCGGGCTATGCGCCGCTGGAAGCGCGGGTCCGGGCTGTCATGCCGGTGCTGAAGGCGCATGAGCAGAAGACCGGCAAGACGGTGCTCTACGCTTTCGGCATTTCCTCGGCCGATCCCGATACGATGATGCGGCATCATGACATCGTGGCAGGGGCCGGTGGCACCACGGCGGTGATCAACATCAACGCACTCGGCTATGGCGGCATGGCATACCTGCGCAAGCGCTCCCGCCTCATCCTGCACGCCCATCGCAGCCAGTGGGATATGCTGACCCGCCATCCCGATCTCGGCCTGTCCTTCAATGTCTATCAGCAGCTGTGGCGCCTGCTCGGCGTCGATCAGTTCCAGATCAACGGCATCGGCGCCAAATACTGGGAGCCGGACGAGAGCTTTCTGCAATCCTTCCATGACTGCATGACGCCGCTGCTCGATCCGTCAGACCGGCCCTTGCCGGTGGTGGGGTCCGGCCAATGGGGTGGCCAGGCGCCGGAGACCTATGCGCGCAACGGGGGCTCGGTCGACCTACTTTATTTGGGCGGGGGTGGCATTATGGGCCATCCCGGTGGCCCCGGCGCGGGTGTGCGCGCCATTACCCAGGCCTGGGAGGCGGCGGTACAGGGCATCCCGCTCGAGACTTATGCGCGGGACCACAAAGAACTTGCCCAGTCCATCGAAGCTTTCGGCCAGACCGGCGTTTCCTGAAAAGGCAGCCGGTGCCTTTATGGAGTTGAGTTGATGAAAGTTGTTGTTGGCGGCGATAGCGCGGGCAAGCCGCTCGCGGATATCCTGGTCAAGCATCTGACGGCCTCGGGGCATGAGGTGCTCGATCTCGGCGAGGAGAAGGGCGAACTTTACGCCTCTCTCGCCGAGCGCGGCGCCCAGGCGATTCTGGACGGGCGGGTCACGCGCGGCATCCTGTTCTGCGGCACGGGCATTGGCGTCGCCATTTCTGCGAACAAGATTCCGGGCATCCGCGCCGCCCAGACCCATGACACTTATTCGGCCGAGCGCGCGGCCAAAAGCAACGATGCCCATATCATCACCATGGGTGCCCGCGTCGTCGGCCATGAACTGGCCAAGGCGATTGCTGACAAGTTTCTCGAGTCCGACTTCGATCCGAAGGGTGCTTCGGCCGCGAATGTCGAAGGCATCAAGGGGCTCGACAGCAAATACGCGCGCGGAACCGCGAAGCCGTGAGCCGAGCCGCCGCCTTGCCGGCCGGCCCGCTCGTCGCCTTTTATGGTGACGATTTCACCGGGGCCGCCGCGACCATGGAGGCGCTGAGCTTCGCAGGCCTGCCGTCGGTGTTGTTCTTCGCCGCACCGACGGCAGCCCAGCTGGCGCGCTTTCCCGGCATCCGCGGCATCGGCATCGCCGGCATCGCGCGTTCCCAGTCCCCGGACTGGATGCGCGCGCATCTGCCGCCGCTTTATGAGGCGCTGGCCGCGACCGGCGCGCCGCTCATGCATTACAAGATTTGCTCGACCTTTGATTCTGCCCCGCATGTCGGCTCCATCGGGGCGGCGATCGACATCGGCCAGTCGATCTTCGCCAGCCCTTGGGTGCCGCTGGTCACCGCGGCACCCGCCATCCATCGCTACCAGGCCTTTGGCAATCTGTTTGCGACCGTCGCCGGCCGCGGCTTTCGCCTCGACCGGCACCCGACGATGAGCCGACATCCGGTGACGCCGATGCATGAGGCGGACCTCGCGCGGCATCTGGCGCAGCAGACGTCGCGAAACATCGACGTGATCGATTTCGTCGCCATGAAGACGGGCCGCGCCGATGCCGAGATGGCGGTGCGCCGTGCGGCCGGGGCGGAAATCCTCTCCCTCGACATCGTCGATCAGGAAACCCTGGCCGAGGCTGGCCGCCTGGTCTGGGAGAAACGCGCCACCGATGGGCCGCAGTTCGTGGTCGGCTCCCAGGGGTTGGAATATGCGCTGATCGCCTATTTCCAGGCTTGCGGCCTCATCGCACCGGTGGAGAAACCACCGACGGCCGCACGCGCCGCGCATGTTGTCGCCGTCTCCGGCTCCTGCTCCCCGGTCACCGCCGAGCAACTGAGTTGGGCGGAAGCGCATGGCTTCCGCACCGTCGCGCTGGATGCGACCAAGGCTGTCGAGCCCCAAGCCTGGGAGGCGGAGGTCGAGGCGGGCGTCGCCCGCGCGCTTGCCGTGCTGTCAGAAGGCCAGGACCCCATCCTCCATACCGCGCGCGGGCCGGACGATCCGGCGGTGGCCGCGCTTGGACAAGCGATCCAAAGCGCCGGCGTATCGGCGGAAGCGGTGAACGACCGCATCGGGGACGGTCTCGGCCGCATCCTGGACCGTACGATGCGCCGCGCCGGCCTC
>NZ_DATJJK010000217.1:0-6305 GCF_035492295.1 Acidisoma sp.
CGCTGGTGGCAAAAGCGCGCCAGATGGGCCACCGCGGCGGCATGGTGGAAAGCTTCCTGCAGCAATTTTCGCTTTCCACGCCGGAAGGCCTGGCGCTGATGGGCCTGGCAGAGGCGTTGCTGCGCACGCCCGACGCCGACACCCGCGACCGGCTGATCGCGGAAAAGATTTCCGCCGCCGACTGGGCTTCGCATCTGGGCCAGTCGGATTCGCTCTTGGTCAACGCCTCCACCTGGGGCCTGATGCTGACCGGGCGACTGATTGACGTCAGCGGCATGGATGATGCCTCTGGCACGATTCGCAGACTGGCGGCGCGGGTGGGCGAACCCATTGTGCGCGCGGCCGTGGCGCAGGCGGTGCGCATCATGGGCGAGCAATTCGTGCTGGGACGCAGCATCGAAGACGCCATCGCGCGGGCGGCGCGGGAGAATCTTCTCTGCTCTTTCGACATGCTGGGCGAAGGCGCGCGCACCGAGGCCGATGCGGTCCATTACGAAGCCGCCTATGCCGCCGCCATCGGCGCGATCGGCAGGAGCATGGCGGGGCCCGAACACGGCCACGGCATTTCCGTGAAGCTGTCGGCTTTGTCGCCGCGTTATGAGGCAACACAAGAAGCGCGGGTCTGGAGCGAGCTTTATCCTCGCCTGAAAAAATTGGCGGAGATGGCGGCGAAGGCCGATATCAATTTCACCATCGACGCCGAGGAAGCCGACCGCCTGGTTCTGTCGCTGAAGCTGCTCGACCGGCTGACGCGCGAGCCTTCGCTGGGCGCCTGGCGCGGCCTGGGCCTGGCGGTACAGGCTTATCAGACCCGGGCAGTGGACGTGATCCCGCAACTGGCGGCGCTGGCGAAGGATTCGGGTCGCCGCTTGATGGTGCGGCTGGTCAAAGGCGCCTATTGGGACAGCGAGATCAAGCGCGCCCAGCAGGAAGGACTGGCCGATTATCCGGTCTTCACCCGCAAGGCGCATACGGATCTCTGCTACCTCGCCTGTGCGCGAAAACTCCTCGCCGCGCAGGATGCGATCTTCCCGCAATTCGCGACGCACAATGCGCAGACGTTGGCGGCCATCCGCGCCATGGCGGGGCCGCTCGCCACCGCCGACGATCTGGAGTTCCAGTGTCTGCACGGCATGGGCGAGCCGCTGTACCGCGAAGCCTTCGCCCAAAGCCTCGCCCCCGCCTGCCGTATCTATGCCCCCGTCGGCACGCACGAGACGCTGCTCGCCTATCTCGTCCGCCGGCTGCTGGAGAACGGCGCCAATGGTTCCTTCGTGCATCGGCTGCAGGACCCTTCGGTGCCTGTCGACGCCCTGACCCGCGAACCGGCGGAGGAGGTGATGGCGGAGGCCGAGCCCGGGGCGCCGAATACCGGCATTCCCCTGCCGCGCCATCTCTATGGCGCGAGGCGGGTCAATTCCGCTGGGCTCGATCTCTCCGACGTCACGACGCTCACCGCGCTCGATGCCCTCTTCCAGCGCCCGCCGCAGACGCCGGGCGAAACCACTTGGCCCGTCCTCATCCGCAATCCGGCCGACCAGCGGGAGGTGGTGGGCGGAACCCGGTTCTGCGATGCCGCGGCGGTTGGCCAGGCCGTCTCCCGCGCCGAGGCCGCCGCCTTCGCCTGGGGCGCGCGCCCCGCAGCCGAGCGTGCGGCGCTCCTGCGTGCCGCCGCCGATCGCTTCGAAGCCGCGATGCCGTCTCTCCTTCCGCTCATCATCCGTGAAGCCGGCAAGACAGTAGCGAATGCAGTGGCGGAGGTGCGGGAGACAGTCGATTTCCTCCGCTACTACGCCGTTGGCGCGGAAGCGCGCGACAATGCCGGGCCGCCTCTCGGCCCTTTCGCCTGCATCAGCCCGTGGAATTTTCCCCTCGCGATCTTTACAGGCCAAGTCGCGGCCGCTCTGGTCATGGGCAATCCCGTGCTCGCCAAGCCGGCAGAGGAGACGCCGCTCATCGCGGCGGCCGCCATCGCCCTGCTTCACCAGGCCGGCATTCCTCCCGAGGTTCTGCAACTCCTGCCCGGTGCCGGCGACGTCGGCGCCGCCCTTGTCACCGATCCGCGCATCCGGGGCGTCGCCTTCACCGGTTCGGGCGAGGTCGCGAAGCGCATCGAAGCGGCGCTCGCCGAACGCCTGAACCCGGGCGGCCGGCCGGTGCCGCTGATCGCCGAGACCGGCGGGCTGAATGCGATGATCGTCGATTCGTCTGCGCTTCCGGAGCAGGTGGTGGCAGACGTCATCACCTCCGCTTTCGACAGTGCCGGCCAGCGTTGCTCGGCCCTGCGGCTGCTCTGCCTGCAGAAGGATATCGCCGGGCGGCTGTTGCCCATGCTGCGGGGGGCTATGGCGGAACTTTCGGTCGGCAACCCCTGGGCGCTTGCGACCGATATCGGCCCAGTGATTTCGGCCGAGGCGCGCGCGGGGATCGAACGCCATGTGACGGAGCTGCAAGCGGCAGGCTTCCCTGTGGAGCGATCAACGCTCGGCGGTGGGACGGCGGAAGGCTTCTTCGTGGCGCCGACCCTCATCCATATCCGCCGGGCGGCCGACCTCACGCGCGAGGTCTTCGGCCCGGTGCTGCATGTGCTGACCTACGAAGCATCGGCGCGCGATGCGCTGATCGCCGAGATCAACGCCACCGGCTTCGCGCTCACCGCCGGCGTCCATTCCCGTATCGACAGCCTGGTCGAACGGGCGGTCGACACGCTGAATGTCGGCAATATCTATGTCAACCGCAACATCGTCGGCGCGACCGTCGGCGTGCAACCTTTCGGCGGCCACGGGCTTTCCGGCACCGGTCCCAAGGCCGGGGGACCGCTTTATCTGCGGCGCTTCCTGGCCTCCGCCCCGCCGCGCAACCTGCCAACCGCGCAGAGACTGCCCGGGCCATCCGGTGAGGAGAACCGGTATAGTCTGCGACCGCGGCACGCCATTCTCTGCGCGACGACGGAAAGCACGGAGCGCGCGCGCCAAGCCGCGATGGCGACGAAGCAAGGCGCGATTGCCGTTCTGGATCAAACGGAACATGCCCATTTCGATGCCGTGCTCTTCTCCGGAGACGAGCGGACTCTCTCGGCTCTGCTGCGTCGGCTGGCGGCACAGCCTGGCGCCATCCGCCCGGTCTTCCTCGCCCAGAGTGACGGCACCTATCCGGCGGAAGCTTTCGTCACCGAGCGCGCCCTCAGCATCAATACGGCGGCGGCCGGTGGCTCGGTCGAACTTCTCACCCAAGTCGAGGCGGGCTGAGCCGTACTCGGCATCGAGCGCGCGGACCGCAATGGCGACGGCAGCGGTGCGCGTCTCCACTCCGAGTTTCGGATACATCTGTTCCAGAGGCTTGTTGACCGTGCGGCAGCTGACACTGAGGATCTGGGCGATATGCCGGTGGGACTTGTCGCGCGCAAACCAGAGCAGCACCTCGCTCTCCCGCCGGGTGAGCTGCACCCGCTCGAAACCGCGCCGCTGTCAGCCTGCTGAAACAACGCGCCGCAGGCCGGCCGCGCGATAGGCGTCGAGCCTCTCCGCTACTGCGTCACTCACCAGCGTGTCCAAATCTTCGCAGCGGCAGATGACCGATCGGCTGATGCTGCCGAGCTTGGTGTGGTCAGCGAGCAGCAGGGTGCGCGCGGCATGCTCCATCATCGCCCGCGCGATCGCCGCTTCGGCCAGCTCATGATAGGTCACACCGGCCGTCGGATCGATCCCAACGGGTGAGAGGATGGCGAGATCGACGCGATGCCGCCCAATCTCGGCGATGGTGAGCTCGCCATGAGTCGCCGGCACTTCCAGCGCCATGCGCCCGCCGAGGAGCACGACGTCCGACTTCGCGTTCGCGCCACGCAGGTGCACCGCAATCTCGATGGAATTGGTAATGACGAGGACGTCCTCGATGCCGGCAATCGCCTCGGCAAAGGCGGCCGTCGTGGTACCCGCGTCGATAAAGCAACTGATACCCGGCTGCACGAGTTCGGATGCCGCGCGGGCGATGCGCTTCTTCGCCTCCATCTGCACGCGTTGGCGGGTGCGAAAGGGTCGCTCAGGCGGAGGATCGGCCCGGACGGCCCCGCCGTGCACGCGCTTGAGCTGCCCCTGCCCCTCAAGCAGCATCAAGTCCCTGCGGATCGTTTCCCGGGAGACGCGAAGCTCGACGGCCACGACATCCGCTTCGACCCGACCGACGGTCGCTATCAGTTCGATGATTCTCTGATGCCGCTGATCGACCCACATCGCCTTCATCCGTTCGAGTAAAAATCATGCACCTCGACGCAAAAGCCCTGCAAGCGCGAAATGTGGGTTTGTATGGTTTTTTGTGGATTTGTGGATTTTTATCTTGGCGACGGGGAAAGCTTGTCGCTAGGATCGAGTCAGGAATGCAGAATCGTTTCTGGTCACCGCGGCAGCTTCGTCGCGCGCGCCCATGGCTTGGCTCAGCGAAGACGGTGGCAGCCTATAACGATCGCCGGTTTCGTTCAGGGATCTACGCACAGTCGCCACGGCATAAGGAGTTCACGCCTGTCAGCTTGAGGATTCCATGCACGCATTGTCACGACGTTCCCTGCTCAAGACGACGGCAGGCACAGCCGCCGCCCTCGGCCTTCCCATGCCCTTCATCCGCCCGGCACGTGCCGCCGGCCGCGACACGCTGGTCTTCGCCTCCGCTGAACCGGTCACCGGCAACTGGGACCCGACCAGCCATACCTCGCTAGGCCAGATCAACTTCGAAGGGTTCGTTTTCGGGCAACTGTTCCGCACCCCCATGCGACCGGACAACCCGACCCAGATTGTCTGGGAACTGGCGACGAGCCAGACGCTGATCGATCCCTATACCCTGGAATACAAGCTTCGCGACGGCGTAACCTTCCATAACGGCGCCTCCTTTTCGGCCGAGGATGTGAAGGCGACAATGGAATACGCGACCGACCCGTCGCGTCCCGCGAGCGCTCTCTATCCCGGTCAGTGCGAGGTCGAAGTCGTCGACCGGCTGACGGCGCGCGTACATACAAAGAAGTTCGGCTATCCGGCCTCCGCCTTCCAGTTCACCGGTGGCTTCATGGCCATCATGTCCAAGGATGACGTGAAGAACCCGAGCGTGCTGGCCCAGCGCCCGAACGGCACCGGCCCCTTCAAATTCGTCGATCAGAAGGGCAACACGACCTATCTCGATGCCTTCGACAAATACTACCAGGGCCAGCCGATCCTGAACCACGTGCAATTCGCCTATATCGGCGATGCCACGACCCGCGTGCTTGGCTTGCTGAGCGGCAATATCGATGTCCTGCAGCGCCTTGAGCCGGAGCAGTATGCGACTTTGCAGAAGGACCAGCGGGTGACGGTCAGCCGCACGCTCTCGACCGAGAACAAGTATCTGCACTTCCGCTGCAACAAGAAGCCCTTCGACAATCGGCTCGTGCGTCTGGCCGCCTGCCATGCGATTGACCGCTCGCAGATCATGGACCTGATGGGCGTCGCGGGCGGCGCGTCCAGTTCCTACATCAGCCCGCTTAAATTCGGCTATGAGACGGTGCCGAACTACCCAGAATTCGACGAAGCCAAATGCCAGGCGCTGCTCGCCCAGGCCGGCTTCCCGAAAGGCCAGGGCCTGCCGGAGATCGATTACATCACGTCGACCGGTTTCTATCCGAAGACCAAGGATTACGGCGAGCTGATCACGGCGATGATGCAGGAACAAGGCTTCAACGTGAAGCTAAACGTCATGGAAACCGGTGCCTGGGGCGATGTTCTCTATCAGCATAAGGGCCAGGTTCCGGCGGGCAATATGATTGACTGCGGCTGGTCAACCGGCACGCCCGAGCCGGACATGGTTCTGCGCGCCATGTTCTACTCAAAGGCTGGCCCCGCGGGTGGCATCATCAACGGTATCCAGGACGCGGATATCGACGCGGCTCTTTCGGCCGAACGCAACGAAACCGATCTCGGGAAGCGCCGCACGCTGGTCGGCAAGGCAACCGAGGTTATCGCCTCTAAGGCGCCCTCGCTCTCGCTCTTCACCTCGGTCAACCTCAACGCGACGCGGGCGGGGCTCGAGAATCTCTATATCTACCCGAATGGTCCGATGGACGCGCATCGCGCGGACTTCAAGAGCGCGTAAGCGAGAGAAACCGTCATGGCTTTTCTGGCGACTTTCCTGATCCGCCGATTGGCGCAGGGTGTGATCATCGTGCTGATCGTCTCTTTCGCGATCTTCACGGCCCTGCGTCTGGTGCCGGGCGACCCGGCACGCCTCATCCTGGGGCCGATGGCGAGCGATGCGGTTGTGGAGAAAACGGCCCAAGAAATGGGGCT
>NZ_DATJJK010000218.1:0-8320 GCF_035492295.1 Acidisoma sp.
CAATTCGCCCCAATCCCGCCGGTTGAGGCAGTCGATATAGCCTCGGTAGAGATCGGCCAGTTCGGCTCTTGTCATCTCATCCTCATGCGGACTGCACCGTTTCCACAACCTCCTGGCAGACATCCACCCATTCGCCGCCGACCAGCTCTGCCATGCGCCGCGGATTGATGCGCACCGCGCTATGGGTGGAACCCGCCGCCGGCACCACCTCGTCGAAGGCCTGCAGCGAAATATCACAATAGACAGGCAAGGGCTCAGCGAGGCCGAAAGGGCAGACGCCGCCCACGGGATGGCCGGTCACCCGCACCACCTCTTCCGCATCAAGCATGCGCGGCTTGCCGCCGAGCACAGCCTTGGCCTTGCGGTTGTCGAGCCGCGCATCGCCCCGCGCGACGAGCAACAGGTAACGCTCCCCTACCTTGAGGGACAGCGTCTTCGCGATCTGTGCCGGCAGCACGCCATGCCCTTCCGCCGCCTGAGCCACCGTCGCCGTGCTGTTTTCGAGCTCAATGACGGCGATATCGGGCGCTTTCTCCGCAAAGAAGGCACGCACGGAGTCGAGGCTCATCGGACTCTCCCTGGAGGCTGAAGCCCCACTATTCAGGCCCAGGGCAGAGGGCGCAACCGTGGCGGCCGGTCATCCGATATTCATCTAGATGTCAAAAGTCTCTCGGTCCTGCTGCGCTAGAGAGGGCGCGCCCGATCAAGCGGCAGGCAGAACGCCTGACGCCCAACCAAGGAACCCGTCCTCATGCGTAACCTGCTCCGAGGCTCTGCCTCGAAGGCGCTGTTCGGCTTCGCCACGCTGATCGCGACCAGTACCGGGGCGCTCGCCGCCAGTGCCTGCCCTCACGGCACCATCAAATATGGCGTCATCCCCTATGACGCTTCCGCCGCCTTCGTGCCGCTGTATCACCAGATCGCCCATATCATCAGCGAGAAGATGGGCTGCCCCGTCGATCTCGAGATCGGCACCAGCTACAATGCCACCATCGAGGCGATGCGCTCCGGCAAGATCGACGTCGCCGAGTTCGGTCCGCTGAGCTATGTCCTCGCGAACAAGATCGCGGGCGCCGAAGTCGTCGCGACCTACGCGGCGCCCGACGGGAAGCCCGACACCTATACCGCAAGCGTCGTGACCTGGCCCGGTTCCGGTATCACCACGCTGAAGGGCGTGGCCGGCCACACCTTCGCCTATTCCGATCCGGCGTCTACCTCCGGCCATCTCTTCCCGGCCTATGCGCTGAAGAACGTGGGCATCGATCCCGATCATGGCGTACGCGCCATCTATGCCGGCAGCCATACGGCGAGCTACGAAGCGCTGCTGCATCACAAGGTGGAAGCGGGCGAAATCAACAGCCCCGAGATCCTGTCCGCGCAGCGCGCCGGCATCTACAAGCCGTCGGATTTTGTGACGCTCTGGACCAGCCCGCCGATCCCGGATGATCCGATCACCGTGCGCTCCAACCTGCCGCCGGCCTTCAAGGCGAAGCTGACCGAGGTTCTGCAGACCCTCGACCTCAGCAGCATCCCGGCCTCGGAACTCAAGATCACCGGCCTCAAGGGCAAGGGTTACGTCGCTATCGACGACCACGCCTATGACGGCATCCGTAGCCTCGTCAGCGTGCTCCATCTCGACCTTGCCAAGATGGGGTCATGAGCCGACCGCTCATTGACGTCTCCTCTCTCGCCATGCGCTACCCCACGGGGCGCATGGCTTTGACGGAGGCGAACCTTACGCTCAGTGCCGGTGAACTCGTTGTCATTCTCGGCGCCAATGGCTGCGGCAAATCCACGTTGCTGCGCTGTATCGCGGGCATGCTGAAGCCGACCAGCGGCCAGATTCAGGTGGCCGGCAAGCCGATCAGCAGCCTGTCCGGCCGCGCGCTCGCGGATGCGCGCATGGCGCTCGGCATGGTCTTTCAGAACGCCAATCTCGTGAAGCGTCGCAGCGTTATTGCCAATGTCCTGGCCGGGACACTCGGCCGTCATCGCACCCTGGCGACCTCCCTCGGCTTCCTGCCGCAGGGCGAGCGCAGCTTCGCCGAAGCCTGCCTCGCGGAAGTGGGTCTGCAGAGCTTCGCGGCCCAGCGCGCCGGCACGCTTTCGGGTGGTCAGGCGCAGCGCGCTTCCGTCGCCCGCGCCCTCGCCCAGCGCCCGCTCGCCCTTCTCGCCGACGAGCCGGTGGCAAGCCTTGATCCGGAGGCCTCGGAAGAGTTGATGACGCTCCTCCGCCGCGTCGCGCATGAAGATGGGCTCGGCGTGCTTTGCGTATTGCATCAGCCCGATCTCGCCCGCCGCTACGCCGATCGCATCCTCGGGTTGAAAGACGGCCGCGTCCAATTCAATGACAAGCCCGCCGATGTCGCCGAAGTCGCCGTCGCCGCCCTCTATACAAAGACGCCGGAGCCTGTGGCCGCATGAACGGATTTGCGCTGAAGACCATGCCCTCCCCCGCCCCGCAGAAAGCAGAGCCGCGCCGTCGCCTGCATCCCCTCACCTTCGTGATCATTCTGTTCGGCGTAGCGCTATTTCTGCAATCCGCCATCGTTGTGCATGCAAGACCGCAGGATCTCATCACGGGCGCCGCCGGCATCGCCGATATCGTCAGCCGCTCCATGCCGCCCGATTTCGCGGGCCTGCCGGATGCGCTGTGGCCGGCGCTCGAGACGATCGACATGGGGCTCTTCGGCACGGCCATCGCGCTCATCTTCGCCCTGCCGCTGTCCCTCTTCGCTGCGCGCAACACCACGCCGGCCAAGCCCCTCTACTTTCTGGCGCGTGGCCTCATCGCGCTCGCCCGCGTCGTGCCCGATCTCGTCTGGGCGCTCATCTTCGTGGCGGCCGTCGGTCTCGGCCCCTTTCCCGGCGCACTCGCCATTGTCATCCATAGTCTCGGCATGATGGGCCGCCTTTTTGCGGAGACCATCGAGGATATCGACATGGGACCCGTGGAGGCGCTGACCATGACCGGCGCCTCGCGCCTGGCCGTCTTCACCCATGGCATCATCCCGACCGTCATTCCGTCCCTGCTGGGCATCACACTCTACCGATTGGACGAGAACATCCGCTCGTCGCTCATCCTCGGCTTCGTGGGCGCGGGCGGCATCGGCTTCCAGCTACTGACGGCGATGAACCTCTTCCAGTATCGTACCGTCTCGATGCTCCTCATCCTGACCTTCATCATCGTGGTCGGTGCCGAGCGCATCTCCGCTGCCTTGCGGCAGCGGATCGCGTAATGCGGCCGGTTCAATGGAGCCGCGCTGCCGCCTCGGCTGTGAGATAGGCAAGTTGCCCACCCGCGATGGTCGCGACCACGCGGGGGGCGGGGTCCGTCGCCACGAGGACAAGATCGGCGCGCAGCCCGGCGGCGATGCGCCCACGATCCGTGAGGCCCGCCGCCGCCGCCGGATTGGCCGAGATCAGCGGCCAGGCTTTCGCGAGCCCTTCCCTTCCCCCGAAGGCGAACCCCGCACGCAGAAGCGCGGGATAGAAATAGTCGCTGGTGAGAATGCGGCAGAGGCCGTCCTCCACCATGCTGGCGGCGGAGACCCAGCCCATATGGCTGCCGCCGCGCACCACGTTGGGGCTACCCATCAACACCCAATCCCCGGCCTCCGTCGCGGCCCGGGCCACCTCGGCATTCATCGGGAAGTCCGAGATGCGGGCGCCCATGGCGCGGAACTCCGTCCGCGCCTGCACGGTGGCGTCATCATGACTTGCCATCGGAATGCCGACCGCACCCGCGGCTTCGGCGATGCGGGCCACCGCCGCCGGCACCTCCCGCGCACGAGCGGCCACGGAGTCTGCGAGCCTGCGGAACGCCTCGACCTTCACGCCGGCACGGTCACTGTATTTCGCGCAGGCCGCTGGGTCGGCCATCTTCTTCAGGATGCTGGGCGTATGATCGTTGAAGGCGAGGAGATGAACCTGGCCTTCGGCGATGGCGCCAAGCGCCAGATCCAGCGCTTCGAGATTGAAGGCCTCCCAGCGCAGATGGACCCGCATGTCGCAGATGGCACGCGGCTTGTGCGCGGCCAGTTGCGCAAGCAGCGCGGAGAAAGCGCCCGCACTCCGCAGCCCCGGCTCCCAGGACAGGGTCACGCCATGGAAAGCGGTGGTAATGCCATTGGCGAGCAGCTGCGCCTCGGTTTCCGCCAGTGCCACATCCATGGGGAAGTCTACGCCGGGCCGTGGCTGCACCTGCCGCTCAAAGGCATCGCCATGCAAATCGACGATGCCGGGAAGCACAACGAGCCCTGCCGCATCGAAGCGGCGGCGGGCGCCCCCCGTCCCCTCCGCAATCAAGCCGTCTTCCGTGCGAACCGTGCCGTGCTGCAGACCGTCACTGCCCAGGACCGTGCCGCCGGTGATCTCGAGATCCACTGTTCCGCCTCTCTCTTTTTCCGTTGCCTGCGTGATGTCACGCGATTGCCGTTGACACTAGCGGCGCAGCGCCTAAAGTCTAGACGTCTAGATGAATTTCGGATGACGATGCCAAACACCGACATCACCAAACGCCGCCAGAGCTGGATGGCAACCCTTGCCCGGAGTGACCGGCAAGCGATCGAGGAGCGGCTTTCGGAAGCCGTTCCCCTGCCCGGTCACACGCGGCTTCGTGGACCGGAAGCCGGCCTCGTCATGGTGCGCGGCCGCGCGGGCGGTAGCGGCGCGCCCTTCAATCTGGGCGAAATGACCGTCACCCGCTGCAGCGTGCGCAATGAACAGGGACGCATCGGCCATGCCTATATCGCCGGGCGGGACGGGCGGAAGGCGGAACTCGCCGCCGCGCTCGACGCTGCCCTGCAGGACCCCGATTTTGGCACGCTTTTGGAGGAACGGGTCATCACCCCCCTCGCCAGTGCTTTGGCCGAAGCCGACACGAAAGTCGCGGCTGAAGCGGATGCCACTCGGGTCGATTTCTTCACCCTCGCGACAATGCGCTCATGACGATCGACAGACCCGGCTTCAACGATCCCGTGACGGAAGCGCAGAGCTGCTTCCGGCTGGTACTGCAGGCCATGTCCCGGCCAGGCAGTATCGTGACCCTCGGCCAAACGGTCGCGGCCCCGCCACTGGCGCCTGCCACGGCCTCCGTCCTGCTGACCCTCGTGGATGCCGAGGTCACGCTTTGGCTGGACGACAGTCTGGCCGCCAGCTGGGACTGGCTTGCCTTCCATGCCGGCGTCGTTCGCGCAACCCAGACGGAGCGCGCTGCCTTCCTTTGCGCGACCAGCCTGCCGCCGCTCGAACGCCTCAATCCTGGCACGGATGCGGACCCGGAATCGGGGGCGACCGTCATTCTGCAGGTGCCCGCGCTCGACGGTGGGCCGCGTCGCACCATCTACGGTCCCGGGCTGGAGGCGCCGCTCACCATTGCCCCGCAGGGGCTGCCCGCGAACTTCGTCAAGCAATGGCAGCGGAATCACGAGCGGTTCCCGCGCGGGGTCGATCTCCTGCTTTGCGCCGGCAACGCCGTCTGCGCCCTGCCGCGCAGCCTTCGCATCGGGGAGGGCTGAGACATGGCCTATGTTGCCGTCAAAGGGGGTGAGCGCGCGATCGACGCCGCCCACGACTGGCTTGCCCGCAACCGAAGGGGCCCGGTCTCGGTCGCGGAAGTCGGCACGGATCAGATTGCGACCCAGCTTGGCCGCGCGGTGGACCGGGTGATGGCCGAAGGCTCGTGCTACGATCCTGCCCTCGCCGCGCTCGCCATCAAACAAGCCCAGGGCGATCTGATCGAGGCAGCGTTCCTGCTCCGCGCCTATCGTACCACCCTGCCGCGCTTCGCGTCTTCGCTTCCGGTGGAAACCGGGGCGATGCACATCCGTCGCCGCATCTCGGCGATCTACAAGGACCTGCCAGGCGGCCAGATGCTGGGGCCGACCTACGACTACACCCATCGCCTGCTCGATTTCGCGCTGGAGGCGGAGAGCGACCTGCCACCCGCGCCTGCGCGGCCCGCGCCGGCGGCGATCGAACCCACTCCGCGCGTGCTCGATCTGCTGCGCGAAGAGGGGCTGATGGGTGCGGAAGAACCGGGCGGACACGCGCCACCCGGCGATCTCACGCGCGAACCGCTCGCCTTCCCCGCTGGGCGCGACTTGCGGCTGCAATCCCTCGCCCGTGGCGACGAAGGTTTTCTCCTCGCGCTCGGCTATTCCACCCAGCGCGGCTATGGCAACAACCATCCCTTCGTAGGCGAGATCCGGATGGGCGATGTGGCTGTGGAAATCGAACCGCCCGAACTCGGCTTTCCCATTGAGATCGGCCGCATCACGCTGACGGAATGCGAGATGGTCAATCAATTCGCGGGGTCGAAGACCGAGCCTCCGCAATTCACCCGCGGCTATGGTCTGACTTTCGGCCACGGTGAACGCAAGGCCATGGGCATGGCCCTGGTCGACCGCGCGCTGCGCGCGGCGGAATTGGGTGAGGATGTTACCGCGCCCGCGCAGGACATCGAATTCGTTTTGTCCCACAGCGACAATATCGAGGCCACGGGCTTTGTGGAGCACCTGAAGCTGCCGCACTACGTCGATTTTCAGAGTGAACTTGAAACGATCCGCACCATGCGCCGCACCGCGGAAGCCGCGACTCCCCAAGAAGGAGAGCCCGCATGAACGGCTATAACTTCGCCTATCTGGATGAGCCGACGAAGCGGATGATCCGCCGCGCCATCCTCAAGGCGGTCTCCATTCCCGGCCATCAGGTGCCCTTCGGTGCGCGGGAGATGCCGCTGCCCTATGGCTGGGGCACGGGTGGCATCCAGGTGACGGCGGCGATCCTCGGGCCCGAAGATGTGCTCAAGGTCATCGACCAGGGTGCCGACGACACTACGAATGCGGTTTCGATCCGTCGCTTCTTCGCCCGCACCGCTGGCGTTGAAACGACAACCCATACGGCAGAGGCCTCGGTCATCCAGACCCGCCACCGCATTCCGGAAATGCCTCTGCGGGCGGACCAGATTCTCGTCTATCAGGTGCCGCTGCCGGAACCCCTCGCCAAGCTCGAACCCAGCCGCGCGGAAACCCGGCAGATGCATGCGCTTGCCGATTACGGCCTCATGCATGTGAAACTCTACGAGGACATTGCGCGTTTCGGCCATGTCGCCATCTCCTACGACTATCCGGTGATGGTGAACGGCCGCTACCTGATGTCGCCGTCGCCGATACCGGCCTTCGATACGCCGAAGATGAACCGCATGGCGGCGCTGCAGCTCTTCGGCGCGGGCCGCGAGAAGCGCATCTATGCCGTGCCGCCCTTCACCACAGTCCGCCCGCTGGATTTCGAGGACCATCCCTTCAAGCTCGTCCGCGCGCCGCATGCCTGCACCCTCTGCGGTGCGAGGGACAGCTATCTCGACGAGGTGGTGACCGATGATCGCGGCGGCCGCATCTTCGTCTGCTCCGACACCGACTATTGCGAAGGCCGGCGCGACGCCGCTCCGGGAGAAGCCGCATGACCGTGCCCCTTCTCGAAGCGCATGAACTTGACTTGCGCTTCGGCGCCATTCGCGCACTGGACCGGGTAAATCTCAGCCTCTGGCCGGGCGAAGTGCTGGCCATTGTCGGGGAAAGCGGCTCCGGCAAGTCGAGCCTTTTGCACGTCCTTTCGGGCCAGGGCGCACCCGATGCCGGCCGGGTTCTCTACCGCGATCCTGCGGGCGCGCAGCATGATGTCCATGCCATGCCCGCCCCGCATCTGCGTGCGCTGCATCGCTCGGACTGGGGTTTCGTCCACCAAAACCCGCGCGACGCGCTGCGCATGACCGTATCCGCCGGTGGCAATGTCGGCGAACGCTTGATGGCGCAAGGTGCCCGCCATTATGGCGATATCCGCGAGATCGCGACGGACTGGCTGCGCCAAGTGGAGATCGACCCGTCGCGGATCGACGATCTGCCGCGCACCTTCTCCGGCGGCATGTTGCAGCGGCTGCAGATCGCCCGCACCTTGGCCACCCATCCGCGTCTGGTCTTCATGGACGAGCCGACCGGCGGGCTCGATGTCTCGGTCCAGGCGCGGCTGCTCGATCTCATCCGCTCGCTGGTTTCCCGCCTTGGCCTCGCGGTGCTGCTGGTGACCCACGATATCGCGGTCGCCCGCCTGCTCGCCGGCCGCATCATCGTCATGCGGCGCGGCCAGGTGGTGGAGACGGGCCTGACCGATCAGGTGCTGGACGATCCCCAGCATCCCTATACGCAGCTTCTCGTGAGTTCGGTTCTCCAGGCATGAGCAAGATCGTCCTTCAAACGGAAAACCTCGGCAAATCCTTCACCCTGCATCTGCAGGGGGGTGCGACCATGCCCGTGCTGGCGGG
>NZ_DATJJK010000219.1:0-12874 GCF_035492295.1 Acidisoma sp.
GGGGCGCCCAAGCGTCCTGACAAACTCAGTCTCAGCTCTGGGACGCTCGCGGTACCGAAGCCGGCATCTCCGCCCTCGCTCGGATGAGTTTGGGCTCCGGCTGCTGGACATGGGGCACGACCACCGCGGCCGGGCGCTGGCCGAAGAGCGATCCGCCAGCGCAGTCACCCGCGCGGCGAGACACCACCTTGGGCGCCTGGCCCGCCCCCATGGCGGTGATCTGGACGCTTTCCATGCAGGCGCCGCCAGAACCGCCCGATGTGGCGGAGATGAAGGAATAACTGGCGGAGTCGCCCGGCGGCAACGGCCCGAAGGCGGCCGGCACGAGACTACCGGGACCAGGGATGGCGCCGGGCATGCCCCGCGTCATCATCACATTCATGGCGCTCATCATCGCTGCGGCCTGAGCGTCCATGATGGCGGAGATTCGGTCGACCTGGGCGAAGGGATCCTGTTGAGCGACGGGAACGACAGCCGGCATGACGGGAGCGAGGAAGGCCGCCGGCATTGCCGGAGGCATGATCAGCATCGTGGGCTGGGTCGGTCCGGCCAGCTGGATCGTTTGGACGCTGCCACCCGGCAACTGGAGGATGAGCGTCTTGAGGCCACCCTCTCCCGCATAGGCATAGCCTGCGAGGGCCGTGACGCCGGCCGTCATAATACCGGCGAGAAGAAGGGGTCGGAAACGCTTCATGAATATCTCCCTCACTCAGCTTGACGCCTGACCTGGATAGGCAACTCCGCGTGTCCCGGGGCTTGGCGAAAACCTGAATTTCCTGTCATGCAACCGTCAGACATGCGCGTCCCGGGGCCCGGTCAGTGCCAATCACTGGCGCGCTCACGCTCTAGCAGGAGAGCTTCGGAATCGAGGTCGTGAGGTTCGGAAAATCGAGCTTGAGTTCCTTGAGCGCCGCCATATCGTCCGCATAATGGCCGTGCGTCGTCAGCGTCGCCGTATGGTAGAATTCCATCCTGCTGTTCAGCTTGTAGAGCGACACGCGGTAGCGATGCGGTGCCACATGCGCCTCGTCACCCCAGATGAAGTTCCAAACCGCCATGCCGTAGCCGCGCCTGCCGCCGAGGTCGCCGACATAGATGCCGCCTTCGGCCATGGTATCGATCGTCTTGGGGGTCCACAGGCTGAGCTTGCCGTGATCCGAGCCGAAGACGATCGCCTCATAGGCGCAGTCCGAACCGCCCATGGCGGCGGCGACGGCAAGCACGGCGCGGGAGTCGACATTGGGACCGGGCAGGACGGCATAGTGCACCGTGGGGTTCAGCGTGCCGTCGGGTCCCTTGGAAATGCGGAAATATTCGGACTGTGTGCCGCCCACAGTCGCATTCAACAGGACCTTCCCATCCGGCCCGGCCAGCGCCACGCTGGGCAGAGCCCCCAGCGCCTTGATGGTACGGAGCGTCACTTGGCCGATACCGGGGAAATCCACCGTCGAATGCTCGGCCCGCGCCGCGACGGCCCCGAGTGAGACGCCGGCCACCAAACTCAAAGCCATTACGCCACGCCGGAACAGTCGCATCATTTCCTGCCTCTATGGATCGATTCGCAGATATTACCCGAGAATCATGGTGCCGACCCCACCTTCCGTGAAGAGCTCCAACAAGCAAGCGTGTTCGACGCGGCCGTCGAGGATGGTCGCCCCCTTCACGCCGCCGCGCACAGCGGCGATGCAGTTCTCGACCTTGGGGATCATGCCGCCCGAGATCATGCCGCTGGCGATCCCAGCCTCGACCTGCTCAACGGTGAGTTCCGGCAGCAACTCCTTCTGCTCGTTGAGCACGCCCGGCACATCCGTCAGCATGAGCAGGCGATGGGCCTGGAGGGCCGCTGCAATGGCACTCGCCGCCGTATCGGCATTGATGTTGTAGGTCTGCCCGTCCTCGCCGATGCCGACGGGTGCGATGACGGGGATCAGCCCGGCGCCGGTCAGGGCGTGGATGACGCGGATGTCGATATGAGCTGGCTCGCCGACGAAGCCGAGGTCAAGCGCGCGCTCGATGTTGCTGTCCGGATCCCGCACCAGGCGGGTCAGCTTGCGGGCGCGGATGAGTCCGCCATCCTTGCCGCAGATGCCGACGGCGAGCGCGCCCGCCTGGGTGATGAGCGAGGTTACCTGCTTGTTCACGGAGCCGGCGAGGACCATCTCCACGACCTCAACCATGGCGGCGTCTGTCACGCGCAGGCCCTGGACGAAGGTGGATTTGATGGCAAGGCGGGCGAGCATGGCATTGATCTGCGGCCCGCCGCCGTGGACCACGACAGGGTTGATGCCGACCTGCTTCAGCGCCGCGATGTCCCGGCCGAAGCCGGTCGCCAGCGCGTCGTCCCCCATGGCATGGCCGCCGTATTTCACAACGATGGTGGCGCCCGCGTAGCGGCGCAAATAGGGCAGCGCGCGCGAGACGGTGGAGGCCTGTTCGGCCGCGAGCCGGTAGCGTTCAGAGGCGGAGCTCATCCACTCATCCTTTCCTGCGAGACAACAAGAAACGCCGCCCCGGGGCGGCGGCAAGCCGTTACTGCTACCCCGCGTTCTGCGCCAGGGCAGCGAAGGCAGCGCGCGCTTCCGGAATGCCCAGGCTGGTTCGCGCGCTCGTCACCAACACCTGGGGGAAGCCGGCGGCATGCGACCGGGCAAGACCCTGGAGTTCCGCTTCCTTGCGCGCGAGCGGGCCGGGCTTCAGCCCATCTGCCTTGGTCATGACGATCTGGAAGGTGACCGCTGCCTTGTCGAGCAGGTCCATCACCGCCGTGTCTGAGGGCTTGACCTCGATCCGCGCATCCATGAGCAGGGCCACGCGGCGCAGATTGGGCCGGCCGCGGAGATAATTGAACATCAGGCCCTGCCAGTCTTCCTTCACCTTCTTCTCGGCCTGGGCGTAGCCGTAGCCCGGCATGTCGACAAGCGTGAGATGCCCGCCGAGGTCGAAGAAATTGAGCTGCCGTGTCCGGCCCGGGGTGTTGGAGGCCCGGGCGAGTGCGTGCTGCCCAGTCAGCGCATTGATGAAGGATGATTTGCCGACATTCGAGCGGCCAGCGAAGGCCAGTTCCAGCCCGCGCGGCGCGGGCAGCTGCTCCAGGCTCTGCGCGGCATAGAAGAAGTTGCAGGGGGCGGCGAAGAAAACCCGCGCCGCCTCCAACTCGTCAGCGGTTGCCGGCTCGAGGGAGAGGCTGAGCCCCTCCGGCATCGGCATGGTGTCTTTCTCCGCCATGACGCGGCCTCAGGCCTTCGCACCCTTACGTTCGGTCCGCAGCATGCGCGGCCGGTCGAGCCGGGTGCGGCGCATGATGAACCACTGCTGCGCACACGAGAGCAGGTTGTTCCAGCTCCAGTAAATCACCAGGCCGGCCGGGAAATGCGCCAGCATGAAGGTGAAGATGATCGGCATCAGCTGGAACAGGCGCGCCTGGGTGGGGTCCGGCGGCGGCGGATTCAGCTTCTGCTGCAGGAACATCGTGCAGCCCATGATGAGGGGCCAGGCGCCGAGATGCAGGAAGGGGGCAATCGTCGTCGGGTCCCAGGGGATGAGACCGAAGAGCGTGAAGATATTGGTGGGATCCGTCGCCGAAAGATCGTGAATCCAGCCGAAGAACGGCGCGTGCCGCATCTCGATCGTCACGAAGATGACCTTGTAGAGACAGAAGAAGACCGGAATCTGGATGACCATGGGCAGGCAGCCGGAGGCCGGATTGACCTTCTCCGCCCGGTACAGGGCCATCATCTCCTGCTGCTGCTTCGCTGGATCGTCCTTGAAGCGCTCGCGCATCTCCTGAATCTTCGGCGCCATGAGCTTCATTTTGCTCATGGATTTGTAGGATTTGTTGGCAAGCGGGAAGAACAGCAGCTTCACCGCGACGGTGAATACCATGATGGCGAGGCCGAAATTGCCCAGCACATGGTTGAGGTAGTCGAGCGCGAAGAAGATCGGCTTCGTCAGGAAGTAGAAGATACCGAAGTCGACCGCCTTGTCGAAACTCGGGATATGATAGACGGCCTCGTAATGGTCGAGCAGGCTGACCACCTTGGCGCCAGTGAAGGCGCGGCTGGTCATGGAAGCCGTGCCGCCGGGCGCCACGGTCTCGGCCTTGCTCGCGATGAAGTCGCTCTGGAACCCTTCGGTGCCGTTGACGCTGATGGCGCGGACCGAGCCGGTCATGTCGTCATGCTGGTCGGGAACGAGAGCGGTCAGCCAGTATTTGTCGGTGAAGCCAAGCCAGCCGCCGTCGCTCGTCTCGGTATAGCCGACGCCGTCATTCTTCTCGCCGTCCTTCTGGATGCTCTTGTAGCCGAGCTCGTGCAGGGTGCCGCGGAAGACGCCGATCGGGCCTTCATGCAACAGGTAGAAGCCGGAGGTCGGCGGCATGTAGTCGCGCCGGATGCGCGACCAGGGGAAGAGGTCCACCGCTGTCTTGCCGGCATTCTTCACCTGCTGGTCGACCGAGAACATGTAGTGGTCGTCGATCGTATAGGTCAGCGCAAAGGTCAGGCCCTGGCCGTTGTCCCAGGTGAGCGTCAGCGGGTGACCGGGGGACAGCGTATCGGCCGAAGCCTTCCAGAGCGTGTTCGAATCCGGCAGGCGCACGGGCGCGCCGTCGATCGACTGGCCCGGCGCAGGGGCCCAGCCGTATTGAATGTAATAGGGTTTGTCGCTGGTCGTCGGCTCCAGCAGCTTCACCAGCGGCGACTTGGGGTCGATCGTCTCGTGATAGTCGGTGAGCACGAGGTTATCGAGCAGCGCGCCGCGCAGGCTGATGCTGCCGTCGAGCGATGGGGCCTTGATGGCGACGGTGGGCGATGGTGCGGCGGCCACGGCACCGGCAGCGGCGGAAACGCCGCCCTTGCCGGCAGGGGCACCCGGCGACGCGTTATCGGCCGTGCTTGTGCCACCGTTCTGCGTGGACGTGATCGCGGGCGTCGTCGGCTTCGGGTGGGGCAGATGCGGCTGCACCAGGAACTCGAAGCCGAGGAGGACCACGAGGGATATCGCAATCGCGATGAAAAGACGCTTCTGTTCCATCAGCCGGCGGGGTCCCAGTTTGTTTGCCGCGGCTTGCCCTGTGGCAGGCCATGATCATGGTGGTGGTGGTGGTCGCAACCCTCACGCGGCGGCACGGGGTCGTAGCCGCCCGGGTGCCAGGGGTTGCAGCGCAGGATGCGGCGGATGGCCATCCAACCACCCTGGATCGCCCCATACTCCCGAATGGCCTCCAGCGCATAGTCGCTGCAGCCGGGGTGGAAGCGGCAATTGGAGCCGAGCACGGGGCGCAGCAGTGCCTGCCAGAGGCGCACCAGCCCGATGAGCAGCGCGCGGAGGATGGTGGCAAGGAAATCGTTCATGGCGCTCGGCCCTGTGCGGCCGCCGGGGCCGCCAGGTTGCGCTCGGCCCGCGCCAGGGCGCGGCGCAGATCCTCGATCAGCTCGACAAACGGCCGATCGGCCGTTTTATCCCGTCCGATCACGACCATGTCGAAGCCGCGATGCGCCTGCGGGTCAAGGCCAAGTCGCACGGCCTCGCGCAGGCGCCGTTTGGTCCGGTTGCGGACCACGGCATTGCCGACTTTCTTGGTCACGGTGAAACCGACACGCAACGGCGCCTCGTCGGCGCGCGGCATCAGCTGCAGCACCAGCCCGGGCATGGGAGCCTTCGCCCCCTTGCCCGCCACCGCCAGAAACTCCGCCCGGCGCTTGAGGCGTGGCGGCTGGCTCATGCGAGTCGTCGCCACATCACCACCTTCGGTCCGGAAGAAGAAAATCAGGCGGACAGACGCTTCCGGCCCTTGGCGCGGCGATTGGCCACCACCTTGCGACCGCCGACGGTCTCCATGCGGGCACGGAAGCCGTGGCGCCGCTTGCGGACGATCTTCGAGGGCTGATAAGTGCGCTTCACGTTACTCTCCAGTCTTCCCGGCCGCGGGCGGGCGTGGCCCGGCCGCCAGAACCGTCATGATAAGGCGTCAACAAAACAGGCGGGCGCCCTCATCTGGGATGAGAGTCCCGTTAGGAGGCGCGGTATAGAGTTCGCATCCCACGGGCGTCAATGCGCAAGCGCCGGTTGCCAGATGCGCCTTTTCGCTGATTATCGCCAAATGACCTTTTTCGGAGAGCCACCGGCCCCAGGCGCGCCCGGCCGCCGGAGCGACGCACGCCAAACCGCGTTCGCGCTTGTCCTCGTCCTGGTCCGCGGCCAGCCGAAGCGGCGACCTGGCATGCCGCGGAGCCTTGGCCCAAACAATTATCGGACGGTTGACGGTAATCCGGCCCCCGTCAGCCGTCCTCTTTCAAGCAAATTTAATACGGCCGGGCATTTTCTGGCGAAGCGCCTCGCGGCGAGCCCGATGGCCGCCGGAGGGGCGCTCGACACCGCAAACCGGACGGAGTCCGTGCCAGCATGACCCACGCCGACAGCCCTGATCCCCAGGACCGCGAACTGGTCTCTCTCAGAGCCGAAGTGGCGGATCTCCGCCACACCCTGGGTGACGATGTCTGGCGACTCCGACGACTTGCCGAACTCGGCGTCGCCCAGGCGAAGCTCAACCACGATCTGCGCAACATCATGGCCTCCGCCCTGATGGTGGCGGATCGGCTGGAGACGTCGGAAGACAGCAAGGTGGCGCGTGCAGGCCGGCTCATCGTCGCCGCCCTGGAGCAGGCGACGGCGCTCATCAACACATCGCTGGATTTCGCCAATGACGGCGCTCCCGCGCTCGCCCGCGCGCCCTGTCCGCTCGGCCTCCTGCTCGACGAGGTCGCCCAAGAGGTCCATGTCCAGCACCAGACCATGGCGGTCGAGTATCGGATGGCCGCCGATGTTACGATCGAGGCCGACCGCGCGCTGCTGCTCCGCGCGTTCGGCCACCTTCTTCGGACCGCGGCCAAAGCCCAGGCGCGGCGCATGGAGATCATGGTCGAGGCGCTGGCTGAAAAGATCGTCATCCATCTTTCAGATGACGGCCGCCCCTTCCGGGACGAACAGCTCGCCAATGCGCTGCGGCCCTTCTCGGGCGCCTTCCGCTTTGGCAGCAGCGGGCTCGGCCTCGTCATCGCCCGCGAACTGATCGAGGCGCATGGCGGCACCATCTCGGTCCGCCATGCAAGCGGGGAAGCGACCACCTGCATCGAGGTGACGCTTCCCCTCTCCGCCCCCTCGGGTCCGATCGGTTCAGGATGAAGCAGACCCCGTCTCCGTAGACGAAGTCTGATTCGGCAGCTCAGCTGCGGGCTTCGCCACCCATTTTGACGTGGCTCCGCTCCACGCCGAAGGCACAGAGGAGCGCAATGACGACGGCGACCACCCCGGCGACCCCGGCAAGGGCATAGCTGTAGTTGTGGTTGTAGGCCGCGCCGATCCGGGTCTGCAGCGTGGCATTATAGGAGGCGAGGAAATTGCCCAGCTGATAGACGAACCCCGGGAAGGTCGCGCGGATTCCGGGCGGCGAGAGCTCGTTGAGATGCGCCGGGATCACGCCCCAGGCGCCCTGGACCATGAACTGCATGAGGAAGGCGCCAAGGCCGAGGAGCCAGGGCGAGTCCGAAAAGGCCCAGAGTGGGATGACGGGCAGTGAGAGAAGGGCGGCGATGACGATGGCCCAGCGCCGGCCGATGATTTGCGAAATCGAGCCGAAAGTGAGGCCACCCAGGATCGCACCGATGTTATAGACCAGCGCGATCACGGTGATGGTGTCGTGGCTGAAGCCATGCTGCACCTTCAGAAAAGCCTTGGGGTAGATGTCCTGTGTGCCGTGGCTGAAGAAGTTGAAGGCAGCCATGAGAATCACGGCATAGATCGTCAGGCCGGCGTGGCGCCGCAGAATGTCCCTGACCGGGACACGGGGCTCGCTCTGGCGGGCATGCCAGTCCGGACTTTCGGGCACGTTGCGGCGGATATAGACAACGAGCAGAGCCGGCAGGGCGCCCACGATGAAGAGTCCACGCCAGCCGACCAGGGGATAGAGCAGGCCGAAGGCGAGAGTCGCCAGGAGATAGCCCGAGGGATAGCCTGCCTGCAGCAGGCCAGAGACCCAGCCGCGCCATTTAGCCGGAATGGTCTCCATCGTCAGCGATGAGCCGACACCCCATTCGCCGCCCATGGCAATGCCAAACAGCGCACGCAGGATCATGAAGGAGAGCAGCGTGGGCGCGAGGCCCGAGAGCAGTTCGAGCGCCGAGAAGCAGAGGATGTTGAACATCATCACCGGCCGGCGGCCGTATTTATCAGCCAGGCGCCCGAAGATGAGCGCACCGAAGGCGCGCATCAGCAGAGTGAGTGTGATGGCAAGGCTCGCCGTGGTCAGGCCAACGCCGAAAGTCTTCGCCACATCATCGAAAACGAAGATCATGATGAAGAAGTCGAAGGCATCCAGCGTCCAGCCGAGATAGGCGGCAAGCACCACGCGGCTGGCGTTCCGTGTATCGGACATCCGTCCCCCACATTGTTCGTTGTGACAGGTCAGCGCCGAGAAGCTTCACCGCTGGCAGCGGCATCCTGTCAGTTTGGAGAGGAATTGCCAAGCTGGCGGAAAGCTTGGGCGCCCGCGCCGGTGATTAGCCGTGACGGTGAATGGGGTCGATCCACGCGACATTCTCCGGCTTCTCCACCGGCTCAATGTCGAGGTTGACGACGATAGCCTCGCCGCCGCTCCGCACCAGCACGCATTCCAGCGGCTCATCGGTCCCGGCATTGATCTCCTGATGCGGAACGAAGGGCGGCACGTAGATGAAGTCTCCTGGGCCTGCTTCGGCCACGAATTCCAGATGGTCGCCCCAGCGCATGCGGGCCCGGCCACGCAGCACGTAAATGACACTCTCGAGATCGCCATGATGATGCGCGCCGGTTTTGGCATGCGGCGCGATCGTCACCGTGCCGGCCCAGATCTTCTGAGCGCCGGTACGCGCCGCGGTGATGGCGGCGGCGCGCTCCATCCCCGGCGTCGACGCCGTATTGGGATCGAGCTGATTGCCCGGGATGACCTGGACGCCGTCATCGCGCCAGCGTGCCGCGTCCGTCATGCGCCCTCGACAAGAAAAGGATTGGTCTGGCGCTCGGTCCCGATGGTCGAGCGTGCACCATGGCCGCAGATGAAGACGGTGCGGTCGTCCAGCACCATCAGCTTCTCGCGGATCGAGCGGAGCAGCGCCGCGCTGTCGCCATAGGGGAAGTCGGTACGGCCCACGGAGCCGCGAAACAGCACGTCACCGACGATGCCGAAGCCGAGGTCACGGGCGACGAACACAATGTGGCCCGGTGTATGGCCCGGGCAGTGCAGCACCTCGAAATCATGCCCGGCGATCTCGACGCGGTCGCCCTCCGCGAGCCAGCGATCCGGCAGAAAGGCGCGGGCATCGGTGATGCCGTAGCCCTCGCCAGTAACCTGCAGACCGTCGAGCAGAAAGCGGTCGCGCTCGTCCGGCCCCCAGATTTCGACCGGTGCAGCCTGCTTTGCCGAAAGTGCGTCGCGCAAGCGCGCGGCACCACCGGCATGGTCAATATGGCCATGGGTGAGAAGAATGCGGTCGACGGTGATGCCGGTGGCGGCAGCCGTTTCGAGCAGCCTGTCGACATCGCCGCCCGGATCGATGACCACGCCATGCAGCGTCTCGTCATCCCAGATGAAGGCGCAGTTCTGCTGGAACGGCGTCACCTGCTCGATCGCGATCTTCAACTGCCCCACGGCCGACCCCTCAGACCTTTTCGTAAGTGACGAGGGAACCGTCATCCGCCTTGAAAGACAAGCCCACCCATTCCCAGGCGTCGGTGAAGAAGGTGTCGAAATGGAGATCGCCCCGCGCGGCGAAGTGGCGGGCCGGAATTCTGCCGCCCTCGGCCGTCACGACATCGGTCATGCCGTGGCTGGTCACCACGGGGCGCATCAGGCGTCCATCCTGGGTGTTGATCATCGGCCCCTGCAGCATGGCGTGGTTCCATTGCGAGGTGGGGAGCGCCCCTGGCGGCGCTTCGTAGCCTGCCGGGTCGGCGGTGCCGCGGACCATGAATTTCTCGTTCACCCGCCAGCCCTGGGCGTAATAATTCCGTCCATTCTTCTGGGTGGTGGCGGCGAAGCTCAGTAGCTGGCCATTGTCCCATGTCTCGGTCTCGTGGTGGTGCAGCCGAAAGACCGTGACCATCGCCATCGTGACACGGATTGAGACATCGACGAAGACCGTCATCTTCGTGCCGGAGCGTTCGAAGGAGACCGTCTCATGGCCGATCTTCTCGTTCTCACGGATGAGATTGAAGGTGAGTTCGTTGTCGGGCGGCACTTCCTGGGCTCGGGCGCCACCGGCCATAAGGAGGGCGGCTCCTGTCGCCCCCATGCCGAGCAGCGAACGCCGGCCCATGCCGAGACCCCAGGGGCGTTGAGGCGAAAGCTTGGGGGGATGCTGCTCCGTCATACACAAGCCTCGTGCCAAGCGGTGCCGATCGGCTTTTTGTCCTGCGGGCAGGAATGGCATGTCTTTGCGCGCATGGGGCATATCTCCGTGGTCAAGATTCTTGCGGTCCGGCGGGCAGCGCCGCGCCTGGGCTCATCCATCCGGGTAGGTGCCAGCCCTTATGACGGGAATCCGCGCCGCGGCTGGCGACAGGAACGGATTTTCGTGCGAGGATCGGGTCATGCGCCAGCTCCTTCTCCTGCGCCACGCCAAGTCGCGTTGGGACGATCCCAGCCTCAGCGACCACGACCGTCCACTCGATACGGAAGGGAAGGCTGATGCAACCGCGATGCGCAGCGCGATCCAGAGACTGGGCTTTAGGCCGGATCTCGTCCTGGTCTCCTCCGCCCGGCGGACGCGGGAAACGCTGGAGCGGATCGAGCCGCTGAGCGGGACGCCGCGCATCGAGAAGACCGGCGACCTCTATTTGGCCAGCCCACGGCAGATTCTGGACCTTCTGGCCGGAGTACCGGCCGATGCCGAAAGTGTTCTTGTAATTGGCCATAATCCGGGCCTCCACGACCTCGCGATGAGTCTCCTCGGTGCCCATGCCGCGAGCCTGGGGCAGCCGGGTAGCCAGCGCCTTGCCCGCGGCTTTCCCACCGCGGCCCTTGCGGAATTCGCGCTCGCCGGCAGCTGGCGCAGCCTTCCGGAAGGTGCCCGACTGATCCGCTTTCTTACTCCGCATGATCTGCAACCTGCCGCAAGTTAATGTCTAGCGAAGAAGTCGTCACCAATTCCTTGATCATACTCGAACTTACCTATCCCTCCACTGCCGAACAGGATGTTCTGCGGCACCCTGCCTTGAAGCCCCGCGGGCGTAGGCCCCGCGCCCGAAAGCTGGAACGGGTCTGGCACGACACGGTCGATTTCCAGCTTGCCCATCGCGATCTCGCCCTCTCTGAATACGCCGGACAATGGCATCTGGATCGCCTCGGCCTCGGTTGGCCCCGCCGGCCGGGCACCGCTGCGGCACTGATCGCCGACGCCATCAATCCCGCCGGCATCGAGGCGGAGCTCGGCGAGGCGCTGCCGGGGCCGCTCCGCAGCGTCACCCGCTTCACGGGTGAGATCTTGCGACTGCCAATCACGCTGGACGGCGGCCCCGCCGAATGCCGCATTCTGCGGGGCACGCTTTTCGCGCTCGGGCTTTCGGGCGAGGCCAGCGCCCCGCATCCCGTCTACCGCATGGAGATCGAGGCGACCGCTGCAGCCGCTGTGGATCTGGCGCAGCAACTGGCGGCCGACCTTCCGGTCCAGCCAGCCGTCGCGACCCTGCCTCACGAAGCGCTGCTGCTGCGGGGAACCAGGATCAAGGCGCCGCCCGCCCCGCCGCTCGATCCCGGAATGGCAACGGAGGACGCGCTCGCCATCATCGCCTCCGGCTTCGTCACCACCTTCCTCACGCGCCTTGGCCAGATCCCGGGGCGCAGCGGCCCCGAGCCCGTGCATCAAGCGCGCGTCACCATGCGGCGCCTGCGCGCCCTCATGCTCGCCTTCCGTCCTATTCTGAAGGACAGCGAGGACCGCGTGAAGGACCTGCTCGTGGAACTCAAGGCGGTGCTGGGCCCGGCCCGCGACTGGGACGTCTTCCTCTCCGAGACGGTGGCACCGATTGCGGCCAGCCTGCCGGAGGATCAGCCCGCCATGCTTTGGCTGCGCGACGCAGCCGAGGCACAGCGCGAAAGCGCCTATGCCGCCCTCATCGCTTATCAGCATCAGGCAGACTATCGCGCCCTCCTCTGGCAGCTGGCCGCGCTTTGCCTCGGCGTCGGCTGGCGGCATTTCGCGCCCTCCGTGCCCGAGCAGCAGGAGCAGCCGGACGGACCGAGCGTGGCAGCGGGCGCCGCCCCTCCGCCCCCGCTCGCCGCGGATCCGAAGGCCGAGGGCGACATGAGCCGCCTCGGCGAATTCGCACTCCGCTGCATTGACGGCCGTTGGAAGAAAACAGCCCGCCCGTTGCGTGACGTCATCCCCATGCCGGTGACCGAGCTTCATCAGCTGCGCATCAAGTGCAAGAAGCTCCGCTACCAGGCGGAGATGTTCCAGGACGCGCTGCCCGGCAAGGCAGCCCGCAAGCTGGTCCGCCGCCTCACCAATACCCAGGAGATCATGGGCGAACTCAATGACGGGGCGGTCGCCGGTGACCTCGCTGAGAGCTTGCGCCCGAAGACGAGGACCACGGCACGGGAGCAGGTGCTGGCGGCAGAGGCCACAGGTCTGGTCCGCGGCTACGGTCTGGGTCGCGCCAGCGGCAGCCGCGAAGCGGTCATCGCGGCTTGGCGGAAACTCGTGAAGTCTAATCCTTTTTAAACCCGTCCAGTCTCATCCTTTTTGAGGACGGCGCGGGTTCTCCCTCACGGCGCTTCTAGGCGTAATGCTGCGAGCGCGAAGATTGCCAGGAAGCCGGCTCCGGCCTATGTCAAAGCTTC
>NZ_DATJJK010000220.1:0-14129 GCF_035492295.1 Acidisoma sp.
CATCCATGCCCGCCTGCACAAGGCCCTGCCGCGGGCCCGCGCTGCCTTTCATACCCACATGCCCTATGCGACCGCGCTGAGCATGGTGGAGGGCGAACCGCTCGTCTGGGCCGGACAGTCGGCGCTGAAATTCTATGGCCGCACGGCAGTGGACGAGTCCTATAACGGCCTCGCCTTGGACGAGACGGAGGGGGACCGTATCGCCGCCGCCATGGGCAGCGCAGATGTCGTTTTCATGCGCAACCATGGGGTGATGGTCACCGGCCCGACCATCGCGGAAGCCTGGGACGACCTTTATTATCTGGAGCGCGCGGCGGAAGTGCAGGTGAAGGCGCTGTCCACCGGCCGCCGCCTTATTCCCGTGGCGGCGGAAATCGCGGCGCGCACGGCTGCGCAGATGCGCGAGGGCGACCCCGAGAGTGCGCGGCTGCACCTCGAAAGCGTCAAGCGCGTGTTGATGCACGAAGACCCGTCCTTCGCCGTGTGAGGGAATGGCGCCTCAAGGCGTTTGGCTGCCTCGCCGCCTGTTTCTGACTGCGACGGAAGCACGGCCTCCGCGGTGCGGCGCGGTTGGGGCGGGCGCGTGTCAGGCGGGGCTGGGCGGCCCCTGCTCCGGTTCAGACAAGATGGCGCTCGGTGGTTGCGCTTCCGCGGTCGCTACTTCGAGGGCGGTCGTCGGCAGGGCAGGGATATGGGTGCCGCTCCGCTTATTGGGCAGGAGCCAGCCGAGGAGCGGCTTCTCCACCCAGCGATAAACGAGCACGGAACAGACCAGGCAGACCAAAAGCGCAAGCGGAATGAACGGGGTCGTGGCGATCCCGCTGCCGGACGGCAGATGCAGCTTCTCCCAGATGACGGCGGCAGCGGCAATCGCGACGGAGTGGGTGAGGTAAAGCGAATAGGATGCATCACCGAAGAGGAGCAGCAGCGGATTGGGCCAGCGTGCCAACAACGGCTCGAGCACCAGCGCGCCGCCGACAATCATCGTCGCTGGAATGCCAAGGATGAGAACGCGCCCGATGCCGCTTTCGACGATAAGACCGTAGTTGAGAATGATGAGCCCGATTCCCAGGGCGATCGCAGTCGATCCGAGCCCAGCAGGGACACGTTGCAAGAGCGGGAGAAGGGCGGCAAGGCCGATGCCCGCCACGAATTCAAGCAGCAGCGGGCTGGTATAGGCCCGCAGCAGCGCGCCTTCTGGACCATGACCAGTGCCGAGTAGCGCAAGGATGCAGAGCGCGGCGATCACTGCCGCAAGGCGTGCTGCCCGACGAGGGATCAGCAGGGACAGGCTGAAGACGAGGTAGAAGAAAACCTCAAGCTGCAAAGTCCAGCCCGGCACCAGAATGGGCCAGATGTGGCCGAGGAAAACGCGATGGTAATGCGGAATGAGCAGATAGGAGCAGATGACCGAATAGGGTGTGACATCGGCGTTATGGAGACGATCGGGCAAGGCCAGCCGGACTAGGATCCAAACCGTCAGCGCTATCCACCACAGAGGATAGATTCGATAGACGCGGCGCCTCAGGAACTTCACCAGCCCGCCGCGCTGGTGGCTGGTCGAGGTCCACATGATGAAGCCACTGATGACGAAGAAGATATCGACGCCTGACAGGCCAAAATTGCGGCCGCCGGCCCAGTGCTCCGCGACATGATTGGAGAAAATGTGGTAGTAGACTACCATGATTGCGGCCGCCGCGCGTAGATACTGGATGGATACCAGCGTCGATAAGCCCTGGCCGCGCGAAAGCCCCTTCATTACACCAGCCGCCCTATAAAGCTTCAGTGTCGCCGAGAACCACAGCGAGAGACCCGCGCCGCCCGCGCGAAACCCATCATGAGGCAACGAACAATAGAGTTTTATTTTTTTACCGACAAGAAATAATTCGCATAAACAAAATGATGTCTTGTCGTAATTGATCTTGAGCAGATGGGTGGTGCCGGGTCGTTTACCTCAATCTTTGCGCGCCGGGTGAGGGAACTACTTCGGCTGCAACGATCAGACCGAGCCATGCATGCGTAGTGTCGCGGCAGGCAAACTCTCTAGCGACGCTTCGCGTGCCGGCCGCGCGCCAGCTCGGTGATCATACCGTGCAGGGTGCGCAGTTCCTGCTCCGTGACCTCGCCGCGCTGGAAGAGGTGGCGGATATTGCGCACCATGCCCGGGCGCTTCTGTTCGTTGCGCAGGAAACCGCAATCGTCCAGTTCCCGCGTGAGATGGCCGAGGAAATTCTCCAGCTCGCCCTTGGTGGCAATGCGGGTCTCGTTCGTCATCAGCTCCCGCGGGGATGAACCCTCGTCCGCCATCCACCACTCATAGGCCATCACCATCACCGCCTGGGCGAGGTTGAGGGACATGAAGGCGGGGTTGAGCGGATAGCGCACCAGCATGTCGGCATGGGCCATGTCGTCATTCTCAAGCCCCGCCCGCTCCGGCCCGAAGAGGATGCCGGTGCGCAGGCCAGTGGCGGTCGCGGCGCGCAGCTCCGCTGCCGCGCCCCGGGCCGTCAGGATCGGCTTGATGATATGGCGCGGGCGCGGGCAGGTGGCAGCGACGTGATGCAGATCGGCGACCGCCTCGGCCACCGTTTCAAAGACCTGCACCTCTTCGAGAATGCGGTCCGCGCCCGAGGCCATCCGCCAGGCGCGGTCCTGCGGCCAGCCATCCCGGGGAGCCACGAGGCGGAGGTGGAACAGCCCGCCATTGGCCATGCAGCGGGCGACCGAGCCGATATTGTCGGCGAGTTGCGGGCGCACGAGGATCACGACCGGGCTGTTGCCGATGGGGCCGATATCGGCCCCCGCCTCCCGTCCGGTCATGACAGGGTCGTCGGCTCGACGCGCCGCCAGCTTGTGCCGCCGGCATTGTCCTCAAGCGCGATGCCCTGAGCCAGCAGTTCGGCGCGGATGGCGTCGGCGCGCGCGAAATTCTTCGACGCCCGGGCGGCGATCCGCTCGGCGATGGCGGCTTCCACCGCCGCCGCATCGACATCGCCATGAAACCAGGCATCGGGCTCGGACTGGAGCAGGCCGAGCACGCGACCCGCCGCATGCAGGCCGGCGGCAGCCAGCGCATCGCCGGCAATCGCGCGGTCGGCGAGGTTGTGCAGAGCCGCGATCGCGGCCGGGGTATTGAGATCGTCGCAAAGGGCTTCCATGACCTCGGACGGCACCGCCGCCGGCTCCTCGGCAAAGCTCGGGGCATGGCGGGAGAGGGCGCGGTAGAAGCGGTCCAGTTCCCGGCGCGCCTCGGCCAGCCCCGCTTCCGTGAAGTCGACGGAGGCGCGGTAATGGCTGCGCAGGAGGAGAAAACGCACGGCCTCACCGGGGGCCAGGCTCAGCACGTCCTGCACGGTGCGGAAATTGCCTAAGGATTTCGACATCTTCTCGCCGTTCACCAGCAGCATGCCGTTGTGCATCCAGACGCGTGCGAAATGGCTGCCGGGAAAAGCGCAGCAACTTTGGGCCATCTCGTTCTCATGATGTGGAAACAGCAAATCGCCGCCGCCGCCATGAATGTCGAAATCCTCGCCCAAGTAACGCCAGGACATGGCCGAGCATTCGATGTGCCAGCCCGGACGCCCATATCCCCAGGGGCTGTCCCAGCCAGGCATGCCATCGGTCGAGGGTTTCCAGAGCACGAAATCCCCGGCATCGCGCTTGTAGGGGGCAACTTCCACGCGCGCACCGGCGATCAGCTCATCGCGGGACCGGCCGGAGAGATGGCCGTAGTGCGGATCGGTCGCGACGGCGAAGAGCACGTGGCCCTCGGCCTCATAGGCGTGGCCGCCCGCGATCAGCCGCGCGATGATCTCAATCATTTGCGGAATATTGTCGGTGGCCCGCGGCTCCACATCCGGCGGCAAGGCGCCAAGTGCGGCCATATCCTCATGGAAATAGCCGGTGGTGGTCTCGGTCAGCGCGGCAATGGACACGCCGAGCTCGGCAGCGCGCGCGATGATCTTGTCCTCCACATCGGTGATGTTGCGGACATAGGTCACCTTCGGAAACAGTTCCCGGAGCAGGCGCGACAGAACATCGAAGACGACCACAGGCCGCGCATTGCCAAGATGGGCCCGGTCATAGACCGTCGGGCCGCAGCAATAGACCCGGATATTCTGCGGGTTGAGCGGCCGGAAAACTTCTTGCCGACGGGTCAGACTGTTATGGAGCGAAAGGACGTGCATTCCGGCCTTGTGCCGCCCCTGGGGCGCGCCCGCAAGCGTCTTGCGGGGCAGAGGAGGGGAGCGCGCTGACCGCGCCCCCCCTGCTCAGCCGTCAGTAGCGGTAGACGTAACCATAGCCATAGCCCGGAGGCGGCGGCGGGGCGTAGTAGCCATAGGGCGGCGGGCGGCGCCAGTGATGGTGCCAGTGATGATCGTAGTCGCCCCGCCATTCATGGCGCCAATGGTGGTGCCAGTCATGGTGATAGCCATTCCAGTCGGCCTGGATCACGGGGGCGCCGATGGGCTGGGCCGCATCGGCGGGATGGGCGGCCAGCAGCGGCAGGCCGAGAGCCAGCGTTCCGATGGCGAGGGTTGATGCAAGAAGGCGCATGGAGAAATCTCCTCTGTCTCGTTGCATCGGAATCTGGGGAGTGGCAATGGCGGGAAAACCGCCTGACAATGGCGAAACGGGGGCACCCGATCACGAACGCGCGCGTTCTGATCACCGGTTTTGAGGGAGAGACAAGCCTTGACCGACGAAGCCACGCGCGCGGCCTATGACAACGCATCCCGCAACTTCGCGGATGACTGGGCAGCGCAACCGGCACCGACGGACCTGCACGCGCTGGTCCGGCGCTACTTCCGGCCGGGCCCGACCGCTGATATCGGCTGCGGCAGCGGACGGGACGCCGGCTGGCTTGCGTCCCAGGGTTTTCCGACGATCGGCTTCGATGCCTCGCCCCGCCTGCTGGCAGAGGCAGGCCAGCGCTTTCCGGAGGTCACCTTCCACCGGGCCGAGCTGCCCGATCTCGCCGGAATCGCGGACGGAGGCTTCACGAACGTTCTTTGCGAAACGGTGATCATGCATCTGCCGCGGGAGGCAATTCCCGCGGCGGTCCGCCGCCTGGTTGCACTGCTGGTGCCCGGCGGCGTGCTCTATCTCAGCTGGCGGGTGACGGAGGGGGAAGACCGGCGCGACGAACACGGGCGGCTCTATGCGGGTTTCCCCGCCTCCCTGGTGCAGGACGCGCTCGGCGATGCAGTGGTCCTGTTCGAGGAGGAGGTGGGCAGCCTCTCCTCCGGAAAGCTCATTCATCGGATCGTGGCGCGGAGAGCCGAAGGCTAGGGCATTCGCGCCTCCCATTCCCGGCGGAGAAGAGAGAGCGTCATCACATCGACACGGCGGCCATCCGCGAGCAGCCGGCCCTCGCGTTCCGTACCCTCCTTGACGAAGCCCTGGGCGCGGTAAAGGCGAATGGCTCTCTCATTGTGCGGATAGACGTGCAGGTAGAGACGATGGACTGTGGTCTCGCGAAACGCCCAATCCGTCGCCGCGCGGAAAAGCCATGCGCCATGGCCTTGCCCCGGCTGGGTGACAGCAATCCGGCGGAAGAGCACATTGCCATGCGGATCATCCAAATCCTGCAGCATGGCAAAGCCGATGGCCGTTCCGTCGCCGCCTTGCGCGATGAAATAGGCGTGGTCAGATCGCGTCATTGCGGTCTCATGCGCCGTCGCCTCCCAGCGGCCCAGCCACTCCTCGTAACCGGGCAGGCGCTCCGTTTTCATGATAAAGGGGATGTCTGCCGGGCTGGCCGGCGTCAGCATCAGCATCGCATTACACCGCCGAGTTGCCGCCATCGACGGGCAGCATGGCGCCGGTGATGAAGGCGGCATCGTCGGACGCGAGGAAGGCAATGGCCGCGGCAACATCGCGCGGCTGGCCGATGCGGCCCAAGGGCAGGGCTTCCGCCATGTCGGCAAGCCGCGCCTCCACATCCGCGCCCGCCTCCTGGCGCAGCATCGCCGTATCCGTATCCCCGGGGCAGACCGCATTGACGCGGATGCCCTGGCGGGCGTGGTCTGCGGCCATGCTGCGCGTCATCTGCACGATCGCACCCTTGCTGGTGCCGTAAGCCACGGCGCGCTGCGCCGCGACCAGCCCCCAGTCCGAGGAGACGTTGACGATCGCCCCGCTGCTCTGCCGTGCCATGAGCGCCACGGCCGCCCGCGAGAAGCGGAAGACTGCGGTGACATTGACGGCCATGACGGCATCCCATTGCGCATCCGTGCAGGCCTGGGAATCGCCTGGAAACAGAATGCCGGCATTGTTCACGAGCACGTCCAGACGGCCATGCCGCTCCGCCGCCCAGCCGATCAGCCTGTCGGCCGCCCCCGGCGCCGCGACATCCTCGGCGCGGAAATTGGCGCCGAGTTCGGCCGCCAGCGCCTGGCCTGCGGCCTCGTTGCGGCCGGTCAGCAGAAGGGTCGCCCCGCGCTCGGCAAAAAGCCGGGCGGTCGCGGCCCCGATGCCGGCCGTCGCCCCGGTGATGAGGGCGATTTTTCCGGCGAGCTGCGTCATGGCCGGAGCTCCGCGCAGAGGCCAGGCACATCGGCGAAGCGCGTCGCCACCGCATCCGCGGTTTTGCCGACCTCGGCCGGCCCATAGCCCCAGGCGGCGAAAATGGTGGGAAGGCCGGCGCCCTTGCCGGCTGCCACGTCATTGTGATGGTCGCCGATCATCACCGCCTCCTCTAAGGTCGCGCCGGCGGCGTGGAGCGTGAGGCGGATATGGTCGGGGTCGGGCTTGCGGACCGCAAAGCTGTCCCCCGCACCCACGGCATCGAGCAGCGGCAGCACGCCGAGATGGTCAAGCAGGATGCGTGCGGCCTCGCCCGGTTTGTTGGTGCAGACGGCGAGGTGCCAGCCGGCGGCCTTGAGCGTGCGTAGCGCCTCCAGAGCGCCGGGATAGAGATAGGTTTCGTCCGTTGAATGCGCGGTGTAGTCGGCCAAGCCCTCCGCCATGTCCTGATCGGACGGGACCAGGCCGCGCGCCGCATAGCCGCGCTGGAAGAGCACGCCCACGCCGTCCCCCACCATCGGCCGCACCTGTTCCAGCGGCAAAGCGGCCTTGCCATGACGGGCCAGGCTGCGGTTCAAGGCGCCCGCGATATCCGGCAGACTATCCGAGATTGTGCCGTCGAGATCGAGCACCAGGCATTTCGGCATCCGTTGCACTCCGATACGAGAATTGTCCCCGAAGCCTTTGACACGGCTGGCCTCTCGCCGCTACCGCAAGTGTCTGACCAAAGGACGATCATGACCACGCCCAGGCCCGCCACCACTGCCGTCATCCTTGCCGCGGGTCTCGGCACCCGCATGAAATCCAGCCTGCCCAAATGCCTGCATCCGATCGCGGGCCGCCCGATGCTGACCCATCTGCTGGATGCCGCCTCCCAGGTCTTCGACCGCATCGTGGTGGTGACGGGGCCGGAGATGGAGGCCGTGGCGAAGGCTGCTGCGCCGCATCCTGCCGTGGTGCAGCAGGAGCGGCTCGGCACCGGCCACGCGGCGCTGCAGGCGACACCCTATTTCGGGGACGGCGATGTCGCCATCCTCTATGCCGACAATCCTCTCATCACGCCCGGCACCTTGGCCCGCCTGAAGGCCGCGCGGAAAGAGGCGGGGCTGGCCCTGCTCGCCATGCGCCCGCCGGAACCCGGCAAATACGGCCGGGTGATCACCAATGACACCGGCGATGTGACAGAAATCGTCGAATGGGCGGAAGCGAGCGAGGCGCAACGCGCGGTCACCCTCTGCAATGCCGGCGTCTTCTGTGCGGCCGGCCCCGATCTCGCGCGCTGGCTCGCGGCGATCCGTCCCGACAATGCCAAGGGCGAATACTATCTGACGGATGCGGTGGCGCTGGCCGTTGCCGAAGGGAAACGGGTCGTGGCGGTCGAAGCCGATTACGCGGAGCTGCGCGGCGTCAATTCTCGCGCGGAACTCGCGGCCGCCGAGGCGGCCGTGCAGACCCGGCTGCGCGCGGCCGCGATGGACGGCGGCGTTACGCTCACCGCGCCTGACACGGTGTTTTTCGCCGCCGACACGGTGATTGAGCCGGATGTGACGGTCGGGCCGCATGTCGTCTTCGGGCCGGGCGTGACCGTGAAGACCGGCGCTGAAATCCTCGCCTTCAGCCATCTCGAAGATTGCGTGGTGGGCGAGGGGGCGCGGATCGGCCCCTATGCGCGGCTTCGCCCCGGTGCGCGGGTCGGACGTGCGGCCCATGTCGGGAATTTCGTGGAGCTCAAGGCGACGGTGCTCGGCGACGGTGCCAAGGCCAATCACCTCGCCTATCTGGGGGATGCCGAGATCGGCGCCGGCAGCAATATCGGCGCCGGCACCATCACCTGCAATTACGACGGCCACCTGAAGCACCGCACGGTGATCGGGGACGGGAGTTTCGTCGGCTCCAATGCCACGATCGTGGCACCCGTCACGCTTGGCCAGGGCAGTTTCATCGCCGCCGGCAGCACCATCACGAAAGATGTCGAGGCCGATGCCCTGGCCTTCGGCCGCCCCCGCCAGAGCGTGAAACCGGGTGGCGGGGCGGCGATCCGCTCGACCTGGCCCAAGAAAAAGGGAGGCTGACCGCTCATGTGCGGCATCGTTGGAATTCTGGGCGAACGCCCGGCGGCCCCTCTCATCCTGGACGCCCTCGGGCGTCTCGAATATCGCGGCTATGACAGCGCCGGCATCGCGACCCTCGACCATGGCCAGATCGACCGCAGGCGGGCGGAGGGCAAGCTTGGCAATCTGGCCTTCGTGCTGGAGCGGCGGCCACTCTCGGGAAGCACAGGCATCGGCCATACGCGCTGGGCGACGCATGGCGCGCCCACCGAGGGCAATGCCCACCCGCACGGCACGGCACGGGTTTCGGTCGTCCATAACGGCATCATCGAGAACCATGTGGCGCTGCGTGCCGAACTTGAGGCGTGCGGCCAGGACTTCTCGACCGAGACCGATACCGAATGCGTGGCCCAGCTGCTGGATCTCTACCTCGCTGAGGGGATGGCGCCCGAGGAGGCGGCACGGACCGCGCTCGGGCGGCTCGAAGGCGCCTATGCGTTGGCGCTGATCTTTTCCGGCTACCCGGATCTGATGATCGGCGCACGGCATGGCGCGCCGCTGGCCGTGGGTTTTGGCGAGGATGAGATGTTTCTCGGCTCGGATGCGCTGGCCTTGGCGCCGCTCACCCGCCGCATCGCCTATCTGGAAGACGGGGACTGGGTGGTGATCCGCCGCACAGGCGCGCAGTTCTTCGACCGGAAAGGCGTTGCCGTCGAGCGCGCGGTGCGCGAGACGCGGCTGACCGGTGCCGCCATCGGCCGTGGCAACTACCGCCACTTCATGGAGAAGGAGCTTCACGAGCATCCGGTGGTGATCGGGGATGTGCTGAGCCGCATGATCGACCCCGCGACCCGCAGCGTGGTGGCGCCGGACCTGCCCTTCAATCTGGCCGATCTGCCGCGGGTGACGATCAGCGCCTGCGGCTCGGCCTTTTACGCCGGGCTGGTCGGCCGCGTCTGGCTGGAGAGCATCGCCCGGCTGCCGACGGATGCCGACGTGGCGAGCGAATTCCGTTACCGCGCGCCGCCGTTGCCGCCCGAAGGGCTGGGCCTGCTGGTCAGCCAGTCCGGCGAGACCGCCGACACGCTGGCGGCGCTGCGCTACATGCAGGACGAGGGGCAGCATGTCCTCTCGGTGGTGAACGTGCCGGAAAGCAGCATGGCACGGGAGAGCGACGCGGTGTTGGAGACTCTGGCGGGGCCGGAAATCGGCGTCGCCTCCACCAAGGCCTTCACCGCGCAGCTGACGGTGCTGGCAGCTTTCGCGCTGGCGGCGGGCCGCGCCCGCGGCACGCTGGATGCGGCGCGGGAGGTGCAGCTGACCCAGGCGCTGATGGAGGTGCCGGGTCATGCCGCCGAAATCCTGGGCGGCGAGGCGGCCGTCGCCATTGCGCGCGTCGCCGAGCGCATCGCGGAGGCGCGGGACGTGCTCTATCTCGGCCGCGGTTCCTGTTACCCGATCGCCCTTGAAGGCGCCCTGAAGCTCAAGGAAATCTCTTATATCCATGCAGAAGGCTATGCGGCGGGGGAGATGAAGCACGGGCCAATCGCCCTGATCGATCGGCATGTGCCTGTCGTCGCCATTGCGCCCTCCGGCCCGCTGTTCGAAAAGACCGCCTCCAACCTGCAGGAGGCGGCGGCGCGGGGTGGGCAGGTCATCGTCTTCAGTGATGCGGCAGGCGCCGCGAAATTGCACGGCATTGCAGCCGAGACGGTCATTCTCCCGAGCTGCGATCCCTTCGTCGCCCCCATCCTGCATACCGTGGCGGTGCAGCTGCTCGCCTATCGCGTGGCGGTGCTGAAGGGCACGGATGTCGATCAGCCACGCAACCTCGCCAAATCGGTGACTGTGGAATAGGGCGCTATCCGCCGCCCCCGGCTTCTGCCGAAACAAGATCCCGCCAGCTGGCGAACCCGCCGGTCAGCTGGTAGGCGGCAGCGTAGAAGCGGTCCTGCAATTGTTGCAGAGTCAGAACGTGAGGCAGCGGCTCCAATCCGCCCGCGGTTGCGATGGCCATGAAGGTCGCGGCGAGAAACGGGTTCTTTTCCACGCCGGTGCCGCGCCGGTAGAGGGCGGCAAGGGCGAAGGCGCCACAGGCATTGTTCTGCTTGGCGGCCGCTTCGTACCAGATCGCGGCCCGCTTCGGATCTGGCGGCGGCGGACCCTGGCCGAAACTGCCGGTCTGGTAGAGGAAGCCAAGTTCGCACGCTGCTTCGGCATTGCCCTGTTTGGCCGATTTCTCGAGCCAGGCGGCGGCGCCCGTATAGTCCTGGATCACGCCGATGCCGGTATAGGCAAGGGTGCCGAATTCGTACTGCGCCATGGCATCTCCCGCTTTGGCCTTGGCCTCGATCTGGGCGACACCCGTCAGGATCTCGCTTGACTGGGCCGGGGCTTCCCGCAGCTGAAGCAGGTAGAAAAGGGCGACGATCAGTATCAGCCAGAGGAATGGCAAGGGCAGGCGCTTCGGCCGGCGCGGCGGCCAGGGATCCTCGGGCGGAACGGCCCGGCGCCGATCGGCCGCTTCCCGGGCCACCTCGAAGGGCAGGCGCGGGCGGCTCATTCTGCGGCCTCCGCGAGCGCGTGCGTGTCAATATAGGAATTTATGCCGCCATCCTCACTCTGATCTAGGAATTCCGTCTCTTCACTCTCAGGGTCCGTCTCCTCACTCTCACGGTCCGCCTCTTCACTCTCACGGAAGGTGAATTCGTCCACGAGTTCGGCCAGAGCCGCCGCCTCCTGCGCCAGACGACTGCCTGCAGCGGCCGTCTGCTCGATCATCGCCGCACTCTGCTGCGTCACCTTATCCATATGGCCCACCGTCGCATTCACCGTCGCGATGGCGGCGGCCTGGCGCCGCGCCGTCTCGGCGATCTCTTCGACCCGCTCGGCCAATTCCCCGACCTGGGCGGTGATGCGTTCCAAGGTCTCGCCGGTCTCGTTGACGAGACGCACGCCGTTGCCGACCTGCCGTTCCGAGGAGGCGATGATGTCCTTGATTTCGTGCGCGGCTTCGGCCGAGCGGCCGGCGAGTGCCCGCACTTCCGTCGCCACCACTGCGAAGCCGCGGCCGGCCTCTCCGGCGCGTGCCGCCTCCACCCCCGCATTGAGGGCGAGCAGGTTGGTTTGGAAGGCGATCTCCTCGATCAGCAAAAGGATCTTGGCGATCCGATGGGAGGAGGCCTCGATCTCGCCGATCGCCTGCACCGTCTCGTTGACAATGCGGGCGGAGGCTTGCGCGTCCCCGCGCACCGAGGCGGCGAGCCCGGCTGCCTTCCCGGCATTGCCCGAGGCGCCCTGCACCGTATCGGTGAGTTCCCCGAGCGCGGCTGCGGCTTCCTCAAGTTGCACGGCCTGCTGCTCCGTCCGCCGTGCCATGTCGGCGGACGCGCTGCCGATCTCCTCCGCTCCGTTTGCCACCGCATGGGTGCTGGTCTGGACGCGCCGCATCGTCCCCTCCATCTTCTCGGAGGCTTGGTTGAACTCACCGCGCAGGGCCCGGTATTCGCCCTCGAACTCCTCCTGGATCTTGAGCGTGAGATCGCCGCGGGTGAGGCTCATCAGGGCGCCGGCAAGGGAGTCCACCACGCGCTTCTGCGCCGCCTGGGCGCGCGCCTTTTCGGCATCCCTGGCCAACCGCTCCGTCTGCGCCGCGTTCTGGGCTTCAGCGGCCTCGGCCTCGATCCGCCGCTTGTCCGCGAGCGAGGCACGGAAGGCGCGGAAGGCGCGGGCAAGGGCGCCGGCGGAGCCGCGCCCTTCCTGCAGCGCCATTTCGGCGACCTCCTGGCCATCGGCGAGGGCGGCAAGGTTGCGGCAGGCCCGCGCGATCATCTTTGCATTGCGCGAGACGGCCCAGACCGCGGCGAGACCCAGGAGAGTGATGAGGGCGAGCGCCACCCAAGCGCCGATGGCGAAATGGATCTCGCCGCGTACTTCGGGCAGGGCGTAGAAGGCGCTGTCCGGTTGGCGGCTCCACACCATCCACGGCGACTCGCCGTCCTGCACCGCCAGGGGGAGCACGGTGGAAAAGATCGCGCGCGGGTCGACCTCGGCCGAGGCGGCGAGCTGCCGCAACTCCGGGCTCAGCTTCATCTGCGGGCCGAGGAAAAGCAGGCCGTAGCCTGGGTTGGTGAGCGCCATGCCGGTGGCTGGCAACATGGCGCGAATCACGCCGGCCCGCACGATGGCTGAAATCGTGCCGGCGAGCGTCCCGTCCACCCCGTAGAAGGGCACGGAGAAGATTACGCCCGTGCGATCCGCATTACGGCCAGTCCGCACGAAGACCGAATTGTCGCAGGTGATGACGAGGGGCCCCGCGATCAGGGGCCGCCGACCGTCCTTGAGGGAGGCGACGGTCGGCGCATGCGCGCCGAGCCAGACCATCTGTTTTTTCAACAGATGGTACTCGTAGATCTCGGCCTCGAAGGGTTTCGGTGCCGAATCCCCCTCAGCCCCGTCGGCGATCTCGCTGTCGAACATCAGGATCGGCGCCTCGGGCTTGCTCGTCACTGGGTCGATCCGGTCGGGGTCGAGGCCGCGGGGCACGACATAGACCTCGGAAACGTCAATATTGCGAGCGAGGCTGTCATAGATCTGCTTGATTGTGTCGCGACTGTCCTCATCGAGCGCGGTTGCGTGGCGGTCGATGCGGCGGATCGCCGGAAGCCGGCTGATCGTGTCCAGCTCATCGGCGATAAGGCGAATCTGGCTCTGAATCGTCGCGCCCGTGTCGCGCGTCGTGGCCAGGGCTTCGGTGGCAAACCGCGCCTTGGCCGTGTCGAGGCCGAATTGCAGGTCGAAATAGATCGCCGCGCCGCCGAGCACGCCGAGCAGCAGAACCACCGCATAAGAGAGAATATCCCGTCGCAACCGCATCCCTCCGTCAGCCGTTTTGCAGGTGGCGCCGAGCTTCCGCCCCGACTGGTGAAGTTTTCGTAATCGAAACGCCGTTTCCGATGCGAAATTCCCCCGCGTATAAGAAAAAATTCCTGGACATTTCGCGAGCAGCTGAGCCAGAGTGGAGTGCGCGCGGAGACGGATTTTGCCCGTCGAGCACAGCGATCCCCACAAACCGAGGCTTCCTCCCATTGCAACCAATGGAGCGCGCCATGTCCCCCCAGGCTCCCGCGTCAGTCGCCACAGCCGAGCCCGGCCCTTGCCATGCCCACAGCCTGAGGGAGGCGCGGGCCCGGCAGCTTGCCCTTATCGCGATCGCCGCTGGCAATGCGGCTGCGCGCCTTCCGGCGGCCGTACCACCCGTGGCCGTGACGCAGGCCGCGGCCAAGGAGGCGGAGCCCTTGTCGGAGGAGCGGCGGCGGGTGCTTGCACAGATTCGCCGCCTCGGCATCTGCCAGCCGGTCGATCCCAGCGCACCGGCCATGGACATTGGCCGAGCCGTGGAAACAGCGTCCTGATCGCCAAAGCCCTCGGCCTGTTCAGAGACCGCTGGAAAGCGGCCGACCGGCGCCGCACCCTCCCTGCGGCGGCATGCCTGCCGTCCGGCGGCGATCCGCCAGGACCCGGTTGCGGCCCAGCGCGCACGCTGCTACA
>NZ_DATJJK010000221.1:0-18392 GCF_035492295.1 Acidisoma sp.
CTTGATCCTGCTCCATCTGGCTGCGGCGTTGTTTCATGCTCTCGTGCGGCGCGACGGCGTATTCGAAGCGATGGCCTCCGTCAGGACGGGCGAAGGTCCCTGATCCGCGCGGTTCAATCGGCGGCGTCACCTTGTTCGTCCAGGATTCACCAAGCCCGCAGCAGCAGGAGGCCGGACGGGCCATGGCCGCGGCTGCGGACAAGGCGGCGTCACCTATGGCAACTCCATTGAACCAAGTGCCAACGGCGTCCAGATGGTGATCCGCCGATCCTCCATCAGAAGCTTAGGCAATGCAGCATGCCATTCCCGACGATAGGGCCGATGCAGCTGTGTGTTGATGACGTCGTCGTGATCTCGCCATATCTCATGCAGAAGAAAACGCCGAGGATCTGCCGGATCGACGTGAAGGGTCGCGCAAACATAGGCCGTCTCGACCTGCATTGACTGTATCACCCCGGCCAGCAGGTCGAGGAATCGCTGGCGCTCTTCGGACTTCACCCGGAACTCGATGATGTAAGCGACGCTCATTGCCTCACCCTCTCGGCAATATCCTCCGCGAGTCGCGCGGCATGCGTGACCATCAGCCCATGCGCGGCATTTTCGTAGATGAGCAGCTGAGCACCAGGAACGAGTGCCGTATAGCGCCGGGCGGTCAAGTCAATCGGGGCCGAGGCGTCCTGATCGCCGTGAATGATCGTCACGGGAACGCGGCACGCCGCCGCTTCGGCACGAAAATCCGCCTCCGCAATGGCCTTTTGAAAGTCGATGAGGATGCGACGCGAGCAGTCCAACACCATCGCTGACATCCAATGACCCAGACGCAGGTGGTGGCCGGGCGCGAACGGTTCGATGTTTTCGTCGATCCAACCAGCCAGATCAGTGGAGAGCTGTTTGGTCAACGCTTCGATCGCCTGCGGTGTCAGTCCCGCAACATCGCCGCCCTCCGCTATCATGCGCGGGCCTGTCGCCCCGACAAGAAAGAGGCGTGCAACCCGTGCGGGGCCATGCCGGGTAATGTAACGGATCGCCTCGCCACCTGCTCCCGAATGGCAAACGAGCGTTGCGCTGTGCAGATCAAGCGCATCGAGCACAGCGGCCAGATCGTCCGCGAGATCGTCGTAACGGGCGCTTCCGGGATCCGTAGAGCATCCGTGCCCGCGCCGATCATAAGCAATCGTGCGCAGCCCGCGAGCATTGAGCGCAACCATTGTCTCGCCCCAAATGCGCGAGTCCATCGCCCAGCCCGCCAGCAGGACGAGGGGCGGGCCCTCGCCCCAGTCGCGGATGAACAAGCGGTGCCCGCCGGCGGTCTCCACAAAAGGCGGGCTCATGCCGCGTCTCCGTCGAGGAAGCCGATCACCTCTGCAATGCGCCCAGCCGCATCGAGGCGTACGACGTCGGTGCCGTGCGCGACAGGCGCACCGCCCGCGGGCGCGAGCGCCCAGGAAAAGCGTATGAATGGCCCATGCCCATCCGGCGCGCCGGTCAGCGCGAAACTGTGTCCGGGAAACTGACCGCGCGCTTTCGCAATCATCGCGGCAATGCCGCCACGATCCTCGCCGGTCATCATCGGGTCATGATAACAAGCGTTCTCCGCCCAGCCGTCGAGAAGACGCGCGCGCTCCGCCTCGTCCGGCGTGTTCCAGGCGGCAAGATAGTCTGATGCGATCTGATGAGGGGATTTCATGGGCTGTTCTCCAGTTGAGTGCCGAAGGATGCCGAGACGCGGGACCCTATGCGATTACCCTGGAGGTAATGGTGCGCCGATTTTCTCCCGGTAAGGTACGTGCATGACCACGATCCCGCAGCACGACACTATCGGCAACGTTCTCCGCGAATGGCGCCAGCGCCGGCGTTTCAGTCAGATGGAGCTCGCCGGTGAGGCCGCAGTCTCCACGCGCCACCTCAGCTTCGTCGAGAGCGGCCGGGCCACGCCAAGCCGGGAGATGCTGCTGCGCCTGGCCGAGCCTCTCGGCATGCCGCTGCGCGAACGCAATCGTTTGCTCCTCGCGGGCGGCTTCGCGCCCCACTATCCAGAGCGCTCGCTCGACGCGCCAGACATGGCGGCGGCAAAACGGGCCGTCGAAGCTGTGCTTGCCGCACATGAACCGTTCCCGGCCCTTGCGGTGGATCGGCACTGGACACTGATCGCGGCCAACCGGGCCGTCGGTCCCCTGCTTTCCGCCGTCGCGCCGCAACTCCTGGAGCCGCCGGTGAATGTGCTGCGCCTCAGTCTCGCGCCAACGGGGCTAGCGCCATCGATCCTGAATCTGGCCGAATGGCGGCGCCATCTGCTGGAACGTCTCCGTCGTGAAGCGGAGGCATCGGGTGATATCGCCCTGCTTCACCTCCATGATGAGTTGCGGGCGCTACCGGCTCCGGCCTCTCCCGTGCCTCCCACGGCGAGCGGATCAATCGTCGTGCCGCTGGTTCTGCGCCATCCGGGAACTGGCGATCGCTTGTCTTTCCTGTCCACCACCACCGTGTTCGGCACCGCGGCGGATGTGACTCTCGCAGAGCTTACGTTGGAGTGCTTCTATCCGGCGGACGAGGAGACGCGGGTCGCCTTGCTCGGAGGCTCTGCCCTACAGGCACGGCGGTCGCAATAGGCCCGGCAGTCAACAACTGATGTGGCACCAAACTCGGGCGGCATCGCCTTCTTCATCCACGATCCGCCAAACCCGCATAAGCGGTGCGCCGACGGGATCAGTATCTGCCGTTGTCACTCGGATTCCGTCCCGGACCGGCAGAAGTGCCGCCCGCCGAGCTGATCGAGGCGCATTACGCGACGGTAAAGCCGTGGCAGAAGGGATCGCGGGGATCGACGAAGATGGTGTTGTAGCCATGCATCCTGGCCCAACCGGAAATGCTGGGCCGGATGCCAGCAAAGTTGCCGACGGCGGCCGCACTTTCTACTCGCCCTTCGAAGAGGCTGCCGATGATGCTCTCATGGATGAAATCATCGCCGACCGACAATTTCCCGCGCGCGGTTAACTGCGCCATGCGAGCCGAGGTGCCGGTCCCGCAGGGAGACCGGTCAATCGCCTTCTCTCCATAGAACACGGCATTGCGGCCGTGCGCGCGGGCGTCCCGCGCGGAACCGGTCCATTGGATATGCCGGATGCCGCGAATGGTCGCATCCTCGGGGTGCACAACCTCGATCGCCTCATTGATCAGTCCCCGCACGATCGGACTCAGGCGAAGAATCTCGCCCGCCGAGATCGCCTCTAGTCCGGCAAAATTCTTCTGCGGGTCAATGATCGCGTAGAAATTGCCCCCGTATGCGACATCCACCACAAGCTCGCCCAGGCCCGGCACCTCGATCACCACATCGGCGGCAGCGAGATAGGAGGTGACATTGTGGATGCGTACGCTGTCGATGAAACGCCCGTCCCGCTTGTACTGTGCGATTACCCGGCCGGCGGGCGCGTCCAGCGCCAGCACGCCCTCCTCGCGCGGGGTGGCGAGGCCGTTTTCCAGCGCCATCGTCACCGTGCCGATGGTGCCATGGCCGCACATCGGCAAACACCCCGAAACCTCGATGAACAGAATACCGATATCGCAATCCTCCCGCGTCGGCGGGTAGAGGATGGAACCGCTCATCACGTCATGCCCGCGCGGCTCGAACATCAGGGCGCGGCGGACCCAGTCATGGCGCGCGATGAAATCCTGCCGCCGCTCGCTCATCGTCTCGCCCCGCAGCAGCGGCCCACCGCCGGACACGAGGCGGACGGGATTCCCGCAGGTATGGCCGTCGATGCAGCTAAACGTATGAACCTGTCCCTCGGCCATGATGCTCACATGTCCTGCAGATTGTCGCGCAGCGTGCGGCCGCGATATTCGGTGCGGAAGCGGCCGCGTCGTTGCAGTTCCGGCACCAGAAGATCGACGATGCGGATCAGGTCGTCCGGCACCGAAACCGTGTGCCCGAGCATGAAGCCGCCGCGGCTGCCCGTGGCCTCGAACGCCTCTTCCAGAATGTCCGCGATCTGGCTGGGTGATCCGGCAATCGTCTTGTCGTAGGATGTGGCGCTCTTCACGCCATGCTCGAAAAAGGTGTCCCGGGAAATTTCGGTACCCGCGCCGAGGGCGAGGCTGAGTTCATGCACGAAGCCGATGGGGGATGCCTGGGCGGCGATGATTTTCTCCTGCACCTCGGCGAGCGTAAATCGCTCTGGCAGGGTCGAGAAGTCATAGCCGTTATTGTAGGAGAGATAGGCGCCCACGGCCTCTTGCGGAATGGCGGTCAACAGCCTTTCGCGCTGGGCAATGGCCTCGGCCTCCGTCTCCCCCACCACGATCGGGGTCTGCCACAAAATGCCGACGGTGGCAGGATCCCGCCCCAGATCGACCAATGCCTGGTCCAGCGCCGCGCGATGCTTCACCTGGCGGGCGAGCGCCATGTCCGGGCCGAAGACGTAGTCGGAGACATAGGCGGACGCGCGGATGCCACGGGGCGAACCCCCGGCCTGGATCAGCACCGGCCGCCCCTGGGGGGAAGGCGGTGTGTTCAGCGCGCCCTCCACTTTAAAGAATTTTCCCTCATGTTTGACATGATGGATCTTCGCGGGGTCCGTCACCCGGCCGGATTCGAAATCCCACAGCATCGCGTCGGGTTCGGCGCTGTCCCACAGCTTGCGGCAGACGTCGACGAACTCCTCCATCCGCTCGTAACGGCTATTGTGCTCCATCAGCTCGTCGAAACCGAAATTGGCGGCATCGGACTTGCGGGTCGAGGTCACGAGATTCATGGCAATGCGCCCGCCCGTCAGATGGTCGAGCGAGTTCATCAGCCGCGCCATGTAATAGGGGTGCATGAAGGTCGAGGAATAGGTCAGGCCGAAGCCGAGATGCTTCGTCACCCGGGACATCGCGACCATGATCGGATTGAGATCCTGACGCGGCCAGCTGATGCCCCATTCGATCGCCGCATCGGGCGATCCGCGCCAGGTGTCGGGAATGCCGGTGCCGTCCCCGGAAAAGACCATGTCGAGGCAACCGCGCTCGGCGATGCGGGCGATCTCCTCGAACATCTCGACATCGGGGAAATGGCGCCCCGGCCAGGCGCCCGGCATCCGCCAGCGCCCTCCCATATGCGTATAGGAGAAGTCGAAGCCGAGATGCATGCGGGGCTTGGCCAAGCGGAGCGATCCTTCGCGTGTTCGGCCGAGCCTAGATCAGGTTTTGTGGGATGGCTATCCGGCTATCCCCGCCGGGCAGCGTGCGCTGACAAGGCGTGGGAGATGCGTCAGGCACCGCCGACCCGGCGGGATCGCCGCGCCTGGGTGCCGGGAGGAAGCGGCCCAGGGGCAATCCGTTGGAGAGGGCAGTCCCCTCTCCCAAACCTTAGAACCCGGGCAGGTTCAGGCGCCCGGGTGTCACGCCTTCAGCGCGCGTAGGTGCCGGCCACGATTTGCGGCAGGTCGGCGCGGCTGAAGCCGAGTTCGCCGAGTTCGCGATCCGAATAGGCGTCGAGTTCGCGGGCCATCTGCAGGCGCTCCGCGCGCTCGGCGCGGCGCTCGGCGATCACCTGGCGAAGCAGGGCAATGCCCCGGAAGAGAGTCGTGAAGCCGAGGAAGTCGGTGGCGTTGCCGAAGCTGTCCTGGGCGCTCCGGGTGCCGTTGAGGTCAGCAAACGTAGCCATTGGGTGGGCTCCTGTGATGCGTTGTGTTGCAGCGCAGCATTAAGCGGTTTGAGCGGCTTTGTCCAGAATTACGTGCATAGTTCGCTACAACGAATTAGACCAACAGCGATGCACTAATGTCGCACCTCGCGTCATTTGCATCGTAGAGCGCCCTGACAGTTCGCCCTTGCGTCTACCACCCGTTTGTTTGAGCGTGCCCCCAGACCGTCCGACCGGCGGCCAATGAAGGGAACGGCAGCATGAGCACCGAGGCGCCCGCACCGGATCCGCACGGGTTCGACCCAAAGAACATCGAGAGCTATTTCGCCATGGCCCGCATTCATGGCGAGGTCGCCGATACGTCCCAGCGCATCGCCGATCTGGAGGATCTCGCCCGCGTTGCCTGGCGCATCATGACCCCGGAGCAGAGGACGCTCTTCCTGGCCGAGCCCGAGATCCTCGCGATTGCTGACAGTTTCGGCGATTTCGCGGACGGCCAGAACGCCGATTTCTAACGCTGATTTCCAAAGCCGCTATCCGGGAAAAGCCGCATGACGAATTCTGCCGCCGCACGCAGCGCGATCGACGCGCTGCTTGATCATGTCCTGGCCGAGAGGCGCCTCGTCGGCGCGGCCATCCTCATTTTTCGGGACGGACGCCCCTTCTATGAGAAGGCGATGGGCCTTGCTGACCGCGAGGAGAACCGGCCCATGACCATGGACACGGTCTTTCGCCTCGCCAGCATGACCAAGCCCATCGTCTCGGTCGCGACCCTTGCCCTGGCCGAAGCCGGCCTCTTGACCCTGGACGATCCTGTAACCCGCTTCCTGCCCGATTTTCGCCCGAAAACGCCGGATGGCATTGAGGCGGAAATCCGCATCCGCCACCTGTTGAGCCACACCGCCGGCCTCTCCTATGGCTTCCTGCAGCCGGAACCCTCGGCTTACGTTGCGGCCGGGATTTCCGACGGGATCGATCGGCCGGGCATCGACCTCGCCGAAAATCTTCGGCGCTTGGCAGGTCAGCCTCTGCGCTTCGTGCCCGGCTCCTCCTGGCACTATTCGCTGGCGACCGACGTGCTCGGCGCCGTGCTGCAGGCAGCCACCGGTCAGACCCTGCCCGAGATCGTGGCGGATCGGGTCACACGGCCGCTCGGGATGAGCGAGACGGGCTTTCTCGCAACCGAAGAGACGCGGCTTGCGACCCCTTATGCCGACAGGCCGGCGCCAGACGCGAAACCGGTCCGCATGACCGATCCCTTCACCCTCGCCCAGGAGGAATCCGGCGTCGCCCATTTCTCTCCCGGCCGCGCCTATGACGAGACAGCCTATCCCTCAGGCGGGGCAGGGATGATCGGCACGGCGGCTAACTACATGCGCTTCCTGGAAGCGCTGCGCCTCGGCGGCGCACCCATACTCTCGCAGCAATCTGTCGCAGCCCTGACGGCCGATGCCGTGCCGGCTCTCGACATCGATCTCTCAGGCCCGGGCTGGGGTTTCGGCCTCGGCGTTTCCCATCTCCGCAATCCGGTTGCCGCCACCGCGCCGATGGCGGCCGGCAGTTGGGGTTGGGGCGGGGTCTATGGCACCAGCTTCTGGGTGGATCCGGAAGCTGGGCTCAGCGCAGTGGCGCTGACCAATACAACGCTCGAAGGATGCAACGGTGATTTCTCGCGCGAAATCTTAGGCGCGGCCTACGCCACCTGATCAGGCGAAATCTCGCGGAAACCCCAGCCCCTGCCCATTCGTCAGAATGGGCACTATTCGTAACCGAAACGTGACAAGGCGACAGTTCTTCCGCAAAGCGCAAACAACCCCACGTCTGGATGACAGCTCCAGGAGATCAGGACATGACCAAGGTAATGCGTTTGGATGGAACTTTTCTGCGCACGGCGATGATAGGCCTGCTCCTGGCGGGCGCCGCCATCAGCTTGTCCGCCTGCAACACCGTGGCAGGCGCAGGCCAGGACGTGAAGAATACCGGCCAGGCGACAACCAACGCGGCGGATAACGTGCAGCAGAAGATGTAAGTCTCGCCCCGCCTTCCCAAGGCGGGAAGACCGAAGCCCCGCGGCCTCAACAGCCGCGGGGCTTTTAGTTTGCGTCAGGGTCTGACCCACGGGTCAGACAAATCCGTCCCGCGAGCCGAACTGAATCGGTCGGGCCCTAGGCGGCGAGCAGCCGAGTGAGCGCGAGGGCGACCACCTGCGTCGCCACCTTGAGGTCCTCGATCGCCAGATTCTCGTCCGCGCGGTGGCCGTTGGCCTCCAGCATGGTGCGCGGACCGGCGCCATAAAGAACCGTCGGAATGCCGCGCTCGCTATAGAGACGCGCATCGCAATAGATCGGCGTCCCCTCGGCGGCGATGGTCTCGCCCAGCACGGTTTGCGCCGCGTCGGTAATCGCGGCCACCAGTGTCTCCTGCCCAGGCACCACTTCCATCGGCCGCACCACCAGGATTTGCGTGACGTCCACGGTAATGCCGGCGAGGCCGGTGGCTGTCTGGGCGACGAGGTCGCGCAGTTCCCGCTCTACCGCCTGTGGATTCTCCTCCGGGATCATGCGGCGGTCGATGCGGAAGCTCACCTTGTCCGGAACGACATTCGTGTTGATGCCGCCCGCGATCAGGCCGACGTTGAGATTGGCATGGCCGATGCCCGGCACGGCGGACACGCGCGCCGACAGACCCCGCCTAAAATCATAAAGCGCGGTGAGAATGCGGGTGGCCTCCGCCAGCGCGTCGGCGCCCGTTTCCGGCCGCGCCGCATGGGCGGAACGGCCACGCACCGTCACGTCCAGATGCAGGCAGCCATTGTGGGCAATCGTCACGCCATAGGCGAAGCCCGCGCTGATGGCATAGTCGGGTTTGGAAATCCCCTGACCCAGAAGCCAACCCGGGCCGATCAACCCGCCGGTCTCCTCGTCATAGGTCAGATGCAGTTCCACGGTACCGGCAAGCGCCGCACCGGCATCCCGAAGGGCGAGCAGCGCGAAGGCATAGGTCGCGAAATCGGATTTCGACACCGCGACGCCGCGGCCGAACATGCGGCCGTTGACGATTTCGGCTCCGTAGGGATCGTGGCTCCAGCCCTCGCCGGGGGCCACGACGTCGCCATGGGCGTTCAGGGCGACGACCGGCCCAAGGCCGAAGCGATGACGGATGATGAGATTGGTCGCCGAGATCATGCCCGAAGCTTTGACCACATCCTCCGGCACCGGGTGACGCTCGACCTCGAAACCCAAAGCTTCGAGCAGCCCCGCCGTCATCGCCGCATGGGGCGCGCAATCGCCCGGCGGATTATCCGACGGCTGACGCACCAGGGCGGCAAGGAATTCCACCTGTGCCTCGAAGCGCGACAGCACGGCCGTGCGGATCGCGCCATCGATCGGGTTTGCCTTTGTCACGGCATCAGTCCTTGGGTTCGCACGAGGCGCGCGTAAATACCGTCCTCGGCTTGCAACTCGGCATGGGTGCCCCATTCGACCGCCCGGCCTTCCGCCATGACGACGACAAGATCGGCACTCCGCACCGTCGACAGGCGATGGGCGACGATAACCGTGGTGCGGCCACTGCGCAGCCGTGCGAGGGCCGATTGCACCGCCGCCTCGCTCCCGGCGTCCAGCGCGCTGGTGGCCTCGTCCAGCAGCAGGATGCGCGGATTGCGCAGGAAGGCGCGGGCAAGGGCGACGCGTTGACGCTGCCCACCCGAAAGCCGGTTGCCGCTGTGGCCGACAATTGTCTGCGCGCCGTCCGGCAGATCGGCGATGAAATTGGCCGCGGCCGATTCGATCGCGGCCAGCACCTCTGCCTCGCTCGCCACCGGGCGGCCCATGCGGATATTGGCCTCAACGCTATCGTCGAACAGAAGCGAATCCTGGCCGACATAGGCAATAGCGTCCCGCAAGCTGGTCAGGGTGGTATGCCGGATATCCACGCCGTCGATCTCGATCGCCCCGCTCTCAACCTCGTAGAGGCGCGGGATCAGGGCGAGCGCCGTCGATTTGCCTGCGCCCGAGGCGCCGACCAGCGCGATGGTCTGACCGGGCTGAGCCGCGAAGCTCAGGCCCTGCAGGCCGGGCCGTCCGTCCGGATAGGTGAAGCCCACCTCGCGAAAACAGAGCGCGCCGGGTCCGGCGGGTAGCGGCCTGGCTTCGGGACCGTCACTGATGCCCGGCGGCTCGTCGATGACATGGAAGGAGCGTGCAAGGCCGGCAAGCCCCTCCTGCACCGCGGAGTTGAGGGAGCCCAACGCCCGCAGCGGCCGGGAGGCGAGCATGAGCGCCGCGACGAAGCCCGAGAAATTGCCGAGCGTCGCGGCCCCCGCCGCCGCGCGCCATCCGGCGAAGCCAATAACGAGCGCCACCGTCACGCCGCCCAACACCTCCAGCAAGGGATCGACGCGCGCACGCGACCGGACCATGCGCAGCAAGGCGCGGTAGAGCTGGGAAAACACCTGCTCGGCGCGCCGCTTCTCCGTCTCCTCCAGCCGGTAGGCGCGTACCGTGCGGCTCTGGGCAAAACTCTCGTTCAACATCATCGCCGTCTCGCCCATGCGTTCCTGCATATTGCCGGAGGCGCGGCGCACGCGCTTGCCGATGCGCTGAATGGGCACGGCGGCCAGCGGATAAAGGGCCAGGGCGAGAAGGCTCAGGAGCCAGTCCATATAGATCATGGAAGCGAGCAGGCCGACGACGGTCATGGCATCCGAAACGCCGTTGACGGCGCGGGTCATGGCCTCGCGGATCGTCGCCGCATCCGTCGTGAAACGGGCGGCGAGCTGGGCCGGGGCCTCGCGCTCCATGCGCTGGAGATCCGCGGTCACCAGATGGGCGAACATGCGGTTCTGCAGATCACGGATCACGAGCAGGACGAGGTTCTGCGTCGCGACCGACTGGCCGAACTGCACCGCCGCCTTGAAGCCCGTCACAACGAGAACGAGGATCGGAATCTGGTAGAGGATGCGCTGATCCTTGCGCACGAACATGCTGAAGGCCTGGTCGATGACCGCCGGGTAGAGGGCGGTGGCGCCGGCGACCAGGGCGGTGAGGATCGCGACGATGACAATCCGCCCCTTGTAAATGTGCAGATGCTCGCGCCAGAGCCGGGCAACCAGGGCGCGCGTCGATTCGTCAGTTGGCAAGGTGCTCATCGCGCCGGCGTGTATCAAGAAGCGGGCCGGCCGGCCACCCCAGCCAGACGGGCGAGTTCGGCCCGACAGGCATCGGCATCGTCCACACAGCCGCGTTCGATCCACCAGGCGCGCACGGCGCGAAGGGCCGCGCCCAGCGCGGGACCGGGCTGAAGCCCGATCGCCACCGCGTCCCGGCCCTGCAGGGGAAAGACCGGCTCGGGAATCAGCGCCATTTTTCTTCGAAAGACCGCGGCTGCCTCTCCCGGCAGATGGCGCAGGAAAGACCGGCCGATCAGGACGTCCGCGGCGGTTTCGGCCAGCGCCTGGCGCAACACGACTGCATCCGCATCAGCTGCGGGCAAATCTCCGGTCAGAAGTGCGGAAAGCCGCTCCCGCTCCGCATTGGACAGTTTCCAGCGTAGCGCGAGCCGGTCGGCCCGCCTGGCATCGCCGATCAGGGCAGCCAGGCGCAGCAACGGCTCGGCAGGAGCGTCAGCCTCCGCCAGCCGGTCCAACCGTGCAGGCCAATCGGGCGCCGCCTCCGGCAGCAGGACGGCAAAGATGCCAAGTTCGGCCATGAGCGCCAAGCCGTCCCCAGGGTCTTTGGCGGACAGAATTTTGGACATTTCGGACCAAAGACGCTCGGCGGAGAGCGTGTCGAGCTTTCCCGCGGCCGCCCGTAAAGCCGCTGCCGTCTCCTCGTCCGGTGCCAGGCGCCCGTAGCGGCTCTGGAAGCGAAAGAAGCGCAGGACGCGCAGATAGTCCTCGGCGATGCGCGCGGCAGGCGTACCCACGAAGCGCAGGCGCCCCGCTTCGAGATCGCTGCGTCCTTCAAAATAGTCGTAAAGAGTGCCGTCCGCGCCCAGGGACATGGCATTGATGGTGAAATCCCGCCGCGCGGCATCCTCGGCGAAGTCCTCCGTGAAGGCGACGACGGCGTGGCGGCCGTCAGTCTCCACATCCCGGCGCAGCGTCGTCACCTCGATCGAACCGCCTTCGGCCAGCGCCGTCACCGTGCCATGCGCTATCCCGGTGGGGATGGCGCGGAGACCGGCCGCCTTCAGCGCGCGGATCGTGGCCTGGGGCTGCGATGGCGTCGTCACGTCGACATCGGCGACCGGGCGCCCGGCAAGGAGATCGCGTACCGCGCCGCCCACGATGCGGGCACCGGGCAGCGCTGCCAATACGGGGCGCACGCCGGGAAGGGCCAGAAGCGGAGCGGGATCGATACGGACCATCGCCTGTGCCAGAATGGATCGTGGTTTAGGCGGCCGAGGCCCCCGCCCTGCTGCCTAGCCGAGAAAGCGGCATTTGGCCATTTTCGGCTAGGCAGAGTAAGCGGAGCGCGTGCAGGCCGCACGGGCCGGACGCGCCTTTGCCAGGAGCCTTCTGATGTCCAAGCCGATCGCCGATATCCTGACCGCCATGGCCGGCCGGCGGATTCTCGTCATCGGTGACGTCATGCTCGACCGCTTTGTCTATGGCCGAACGGAGCGCGTCTCCCCCGAGGCCCCATCTTTGATCCTCGCCGCCGACCGGCAGGAGCAGATGCTGGGGGGTGCGGCGAACGTGGCGGTGAATGTGCTCGCGCTCGGCGGCCTTTGCCATCTGGTCGGGCTCTGCGGCGGCGATGCGATCGCCGGAGAACTCGCCGAGGAACTCGCCCGCTTCCCGGGCATCGAGCCCGATTTGGTAACCGACCCCACGCGCACCACGACGCTCAAGGTCCGCCTCGTCAATCCGCAATACAACACGCATCTTCTCCGGCTCGACTGGGAAGTCACGACCGCGGCGGCAGATCCTATCCTGCAGGAACTGACACGCCGGGCGGTCGCAGGCGTCGCCCAAGCGGAGGTCGTGATCTTCTCCGATTATTTGAAAGGCGTGCTGCAGCCTAATCTCATACAAGCGGTGGCCGCCGAGGCCGCGCAACACGGCATTCCCGTCATCGTCGACCCCAAGGGACAGGATTTTGCCCGCTACCGGGGGGCCACCATCATCGCCCCCAATCTGCATGAGCTGTCGCTCGCCCTCGGGCGGACGGTTGCGCAGGACGACCGCGCGGTGGAAGAGGCCGCGGCCGACGTGACGGCTGCCGCCGGGGTGCCCTCGGTCGTCGTCAAGCGCAGCCAGGCCGGGGTGCAATTGGTGGAAGGGGGCCGCACGCAGGCGCGCTTCCCGACCATCGCCCGACGGGTCACGGATGTCTCGGGCGCGGGGGATACGCTGGTCGCGGCTCTCGGCATGGCGCTCGCCGCCGGCGCGTCCCGACCGGAGGCGACGCGCATCGCCAATGCCGCCGCCGGCATCGCGGTCGCCAAGAAGGGCACCGCCGCCGCGACAGCCGCGGAACTGTCCGACCTCCTTCTGCACCGCCACGAGCATCGCATCTCGGCCAAGATCTTCGGGGCGCCGGAGGCTCTGCGTGACCAAGTGGAAGCCTGGCAGGCGGAGGGCCTGGAGGTCGGCTTCACCAATGGCTGTTTCGACCTGCTGCATCCCGGCCATATCTGGACGCTGACCGAGTCCCGCAACCGGGTGGATCGGCTGGTCCTGGCACTGAATTCCGATGCCTCGGTCAAGCGTCTGAAGGGCCCGCAACGCCCGGTGCAGGACGAGGCCGCGCGCATGACCGTCGCCGCCGCGCTGGAGGCCGTGGACGCCGTCATCCTCTTCGCAACCGACACGCCGCTCGACCTCATTACCGCACTCCGCCCCAATGTGCTCTTCAAAGGCGGGGATTACAGTCTGGAGACGGTGGTGGGCTGGAAGGAAGTGGAAGCCTATGGCGGCCGGGTCGAGATCATTCCCTACATGCCCAATAGCAGCACGACCGAGATGATCGCCCGCATGGGCGCGATGGATGCGCGGCAGACTGGCATCGGCACCGGCAGCGTCGTCCCCGCGCTCGAAACCGCGAGCCCGGCCGACAAGGGCTGAACACGATGCCCCAGCCCAGCGCCGCGCTTCTCGCCGCCTCCCAGGCGGCCATGACCTGGCTGAAAGACGAGGCCTGGCCCTTCTGGATCAGTCACGGCATCGATCGCGCCGCGGATGGCCAGGCTATCGGCTTTCATGAATTCATCGCACTGGAGAATCTGCGCTGCGCTGCCGAATTCCGCCGGCTGCGCGTCGTCACCCGCCAGACCTATGTCTTCGCCGAGGCGCTGGCGGCGGGCTTCGCGCCGGCGGAGGAGGCGATGGCGCTCGGCCTGCACTACCTCCGCACGCATGCCTTCGATCCCGACGGCGGCTACCATTGGCGCTTCGATCTGATGGGCGGCGTGATCGACCCCAGGCGCGATCTTTACGACCATGCCTTCGTGCTGCTGGCGCTCTCCGCCGCCATGCAGGCGCGGCCCGATCCGCTGCTGCGCGAGGAGGCGCTTGCCCTCGACCGCTATCTCCAGAAGGTCTTTCCCCATCCCGCGGGCGGCTACGGGGAAAGCCTGCCGCCCAGCCTGCCGCGCCGGCAAAATCCGCATATGCATCTGCTGGAGGCTTGTCTCGCGGCGGTAGAGGCCTTCGGCCCCGATCCCTTCCTCGACCGGGCGCAAAGTCTCGTGGAGCTTTTCCTCAACCGCATGTTCCAGCGGGCGGAAGGCGCGCTGCCGGAATATTTCGACGGGGGGCTGGTGCCGCATCGGGATCATGGGCGGTTCGTGGTCGAGCCCGGACATCACGCCGAATGGATCTGGCTGCTGCAATGGCACGAGCAGCTCACCCGTGCCCATGGGCGGCCGGTGCCTGGCAGTCTGGATGGTGCGATGCGCGCACTTGCCCGTTTCAACGACCGCTTCGGACTTCATCCGGATACAGGCGCGCTCATGGACGTGCTCTGGAGCGACGGCACCGTCTCCTCCGCCGGTCAGCGCCTCTGGCCGCAAACGGAACGGCTGAAAGCCGAAATGCTGCGGCGGGACCCGGATGACAACCGCATCCTCGCGGCCTATGCCGTGCTGCAGGCCCATATCGCCCCCGCGCCGGCTGGGCTCTGGATGGAGCAACGACTGGAGGATGGCGGTTTCGCGCGGATGGCGGCCCCCGCCAGCAGTCTCTATCACCTGACCTCCGCCTACGTCACCGCCGCGCGGATCCTGAGGAGTAGACTGATTTGATCGTCGTCACCGGCGGAGCCGGCTTCATCGGCTCCAACATCGTCGCCGCCCTCAACGAGGCCGGCCGGCGTGACGTCGTCGTCTGCGATCTGCTGGGCTGCGAAGGCAAGTGGCAGAATCTCCGCAAGCGCATCCTGCAGGACGTGGTGCCGCCGGACGAGCTGATGAGCTGGCTGGACGGCCGCACGGATATCGAGGCGATCATCCATATGGGCGCCGATTCCTCCACCCTCGCCCAGGACGGGGACGATATCATGAAGCGGAACTTCCGCTTTTCCCTCGCCCTTCTCGACTGGTGCACGACGCATCAGGTCAAGCTGATCTACGCCTCCTCCGCCGCGACCTATGGCGACGGCGCCCAGGGTTTTGATGACAACATGGCGCTCAGCTATCTCCAGGAACTGCGACCGCTCAACCTTTACGGCTGGAGCAAGCATCTCTTCGATCAGGTCGTGGCCACGCGCATGGAAGCGGGCGAGCGGCTGCCCCCGGTCTGCGCCGGGCTCAAATTCTTCAACGTCTTCGGTCCGAACGAAACCCACAAGGGGCCGATGATGAGCCTCGTGTCGAAGTATTTCCCGGCGATCAAGCGCGGCGAGACGATTGACCTCTTCCGCAGCTACCGGCCCGACTACAAGGACGGGGAGCAGCTGCGCGATTTCGTCTATGTTCACGATATCACGGAGACGATCCTCTGGCTGCTGGACGGCTACCGCGGAACGAGCCTGTTCAATCTCGGCAGCGGACAGGCGCGCAGCTTCATCGACCTTGTCGGATCAATCTTCGATGCGCTCGCCCAGGAGAGGAAAATCCGATTCGTCGACATGCCGGAGGCGATGCGCCCGCGCTACCAGTATTTTACGGAAGCGAACGCCACTCGCTTGCAGGCGGCGGGATACAACCGGCCCGGCACGCGGCTGGAGGAGGCCGTGAGCCATTTCGTGCATACCTATCTCGATACCGCAGACCCCTACCGGTGAAGATGCAGGCGGCGCGGCCAGCCAGGCGCGGCCGGCCAGGCGCGGCCAGCCGGGGCGCGATCCCTTTCGTGACAAATGACTGATAAGGCTGGTCAACGGTGACCCCACCGCCCTATCGAGGGGCAGTCAGTCCGAGCCAGAAGCCGAGTTCCCGATGATGTCCCAAGCCGTGCCCGAAATGGAAACCGACACCCAGCCTGCCGAGGCCACGTCCCCGAGCGCGGCGGCCACTGCCACGAAGCCGAGCTTTCCCGCCCCGGCCGAACTGCCCACCCAGAAGGGCCCGCAAGGCATTCGCTACGACATCAATCATGGCGCGCGGGTCGTGCTGCCCAGCCGCGCCAAGGGCAGCTGGCGCGTTCGCCTGACCGATCTCGATACCGGCAACATCCTGTTCCAGAGCGATAACAAGGGTGCCTTCATCCGCTCTGCTAAGCGTTTCTTCGTCCGCTTCGGAATCGAGATCTGGGAGGTGGACGAGAGCGGCCAAGCGACCGCCATCTTCACCCATGAGCAGGACGTGCGGGATCGGGAGGTCTTGATCCATCTTCCCGTCGGGACCTTGGGCGATACCTTGGGCTGGTTTCCCTATGCCGCCCGCTTCGCCGAGGTCACCGGCGCGCGTGTCACCTGCTCGCTCTCAAAGCTCATCCTGCCTCTCTTCGAGGATGCTTATCCGAACCTCACCCTCGTCAGCCACGAGGAAGCCGAAGAGCGAAAGCTCGCGGAGAATGCCTATGCAACCTATTGCATCGGTCTCTTCTTCGACGATGCCGCCTGCGAGTGGCAGCCGACGGATTTCCGTCATGTCGGTCTGCATCGCACGGCGGGTTATATTCTGGGCGTCGATCCGGCGGAGGAGGCGCCGCGCCTGGCGCTCCCGGACGAAAGCCGACCGATCCCCGAACCCTATGTCTGCATCGCAGTCCAGGCCTCGACCCAGGCCAAGATGTGGAACAATCCGAATGGTTGGCGAGAGGTGATCGCCTTCCTGAAGGAGCGCGGTTTCCGGGTCATCTGCATCGACCAGAAGCCGGTGCATGGCCAGGGCATCGTTTGGAACCACATCCCTCATGGGGCCGAGGATGAGACCGGGGACCGGCCGCTGGCCGAACGGGCGCGCTGGCTGCGCCACGCCTCGGCCTTCATTGGCTTGTCATCTGGCCTCGCCTGGCTCTCCTGGGCAGCGGGCTGCCCGACCGTGATGATCTCGGGCTTCACCCATCCCAACAATGAGTTTGACACGCCTTATCGCGTCATCAACTGGCATACCTGCAACAGTTGCTGGAATGACGTGCGGCACCGGTTCGATCACAAGGACTATCTCTATTGTCCGCGCCATAAGGGCACGGACCGGCAGCTCGAATGCACGCGCCTGATCACCGGCACGCAGGTGATCAACACACTCAAGCGCGTGCCGGCCATCGCCGCCCGTGCCTGAGCGCGCCGATCTTCCAGCCCTCGAAGCGCCGGGCGGCCTGCGCTACGATTTCAACGAAGGCATTCGCGTCGAACTGCCGCAGCGGGAGACCGGCACATGGCGCGTTCGCCTGTCGGATATCGATACCGGCAATAACCTTTTCGAGACGCAGATTGCCGGTGGCCGGGTGGCGAGCGCCAAGAAATGGTTCTTCCGCGGCCGGGTCGAGGTGTTCGACGGCGAGAAATCGGTGCTCGACCACCGCTATGACGCGCGCGGCCGCGACGTCCTGATCCGCTTCCATATCGGCACCCTCGGCGACATCATCGCCTGGTTTCCCTACGCGGCGACATTTGCGCAGCGAGAGGGTTGCCGCCTCACCTGCTGCATGTCCGAGCATCTCATCCCGCTCTTCGCCGGAGCCCATCCCGATATCCGTTTCACGACGCCGGACATGCTGGACGACCGGGTCTATTACGCGACCTACAAGATGATGATGTTCTTCGGCGATCGGCATCGGGACTGGAACACCTGCGAAGGCCGGTCGCTCAGCCTGCAGGGCAATGCCGCCCATCTCTTCGGAATCGCGGCACGGGATCTCCGCGCCAGCCTCGCCCTGCCGGATGAAAGCCGGCCCATCGCCGAGCCCTATGCCTGCATCGCGACGCAGGCGACCGGCCAGGCGAAATACTGGAACAATCCGGAAGGCTGGGATCAAACAATCGCCTTTCTGAAATCGCTGGGACTGCGGGTGATCTGCATCGACCGCGCCCACACCGAGACGCGCGGCTTCATCCGCAACAGCATCCCCCAAGGAGCGGAGGATCAAACCGGAGACCGGCCATTGACCGAGCGCGCGCGCTGGCTGCGCCATGCCTCGGTCTTCGTGGGACTTTCCTCCGGCCTCTCCTGGCTTGCCTGGGCAGCCGGCGTGCCGGTGGTGCTGATTTCGGGCTTCACGCACCCGCTCAACGAATTCCACACGCCCTATCGCGTCATCAACTGGCATGTCTGCAATAGCTGCTGGAATGATGACACGACGGATTTCGACAATCAGGATCGGGCGGATTTCCTCTGGTGTCCGCGCCATAAGGATACGCCGCGCATGTTCGAATGCTCG
>NZ_DATJJK010000222.1:0-7220 GCF_035492295.1 Acidisoma sp.
CGTGGGCGCCGCGATCGGGGTTGCGGCCACCGCCGCTGCCACGGCGCCAAGCTACCCGCCGCCGCCGCCCTATCCTTACGCCTACCCCGCGTATTGAGGCGGGGCGGACGTCGCGCTTAGACGCGCGGGTGGGATGATCGGTGCATCGCAGGCGCCGTTGTCAAAGACGCCGCCACTGACATCGGCACGCCCTACGATAATTGTCTTCTTGCGATGTCGAGTTTGCGGCCAAGCCGCGGGCATGCCGCGGTGCGCCGGGCATGATTGGCTAAAGAACGGAATACCGCGAGATACCCCGAGAATATCTGATGTAGCACTCGGTGTCAGACCGACGAGCTCTGCTGTCATTGGCAATAGTAACAATTAAATCGCGCCAGACATTGTTTCTTCAGTTTCAGCTGGCCACAATGTCAGCGGGAGGGTGCGCATGGCATTTTGGATCGTCTACCATGGCAAAGACTGGAATCGTGCGCGTCGAGGCGGCTATCTGTGGGCGCCCAAGCGAGGGCGGAACGGTCAGACCCAGGCTTATTGGGCGACTATGGAACGGGTCAGACCAGGTGATCTGATCTTCTCCGGTGCTAATAGCGCTCTTCGCGCTGTCGCTGAGGCAACGCTTCCTGCCTATTCTGCTGAGCGTCCCGACCCCATGGACAATCAGTTCCGGTACGGGAACGGCTGGCGGCTTGATATTACCTTCACTGATCTGCTGCAGCCGATGTACTACCGCGATTGGGTTCCGGACGTTCTGGGGGAAATGCCTGCACTCCACTCGCCCTTTCAGAGCGGCGGCGGGCCGAACCAGGGCTACCTCTACGAACTCCCGAACAGTGTTGGTGAGCACATTATCCACCTAGCGCGGCAGCAGGGAGTAGACCTAGCCGGCCAAGCCAACGAGGTAGCTCCAGTTCCTGACGGGGCAGAGACCACTCGGCAGCAAATTGTCGCTGCCCGGATGGGGCAGGGAAATTTCCGAAAGGATCTGCTCATCTGGTGGGAGGGCTCCTGCGCGATCCTCGGGACCAACCGGCCAGAGCTGCTAAGGGCATCTCACATAAAGCCGTGGTCAAGCTCAAACAATGTGGAGCGGCTAGATCCAGCGAACGGCCTACTCCTTTCCGCGATGTATGATGCAGCATTTGACGCGCTGCTCCTATCATTCGCAGAAGACGGAGCGCTGATGTTGGCTCAGGACTTTTCTACGGAGGAAGCAGCGACAGCGGGGATCGATTCAACCGCCAGGATCAAGATCAAAGATCCGAAGACCGCGAGCTATTTAGCAGAGCATCGTGCTTTGATGGCTGCTCGCTCGACGCGATCCGTCGCCTTGTCAAAGTTGGCGGAAGATCACGTCAACGCTTCAATCCACAACAATAAAATGAAACATAAGAACGCACAGTAGCCGCAAGCCTTGTTAACCTTTTATCATGGCGTTCTCTTCAAGTATGCTGACGTTTCCAGAACAAAACGGCGTCGACCTACCGGCATGGCCGCCGTGATGGACCGTTGCGGGACCACTGCAAGCGGATGGGGTGTCAATCACCTTCTGCTCAAAAACGCCGGGATCAGACCGACGGCGGCCACGCCCGCCGCCAGCAAGGGAAGCGTTGCATAGCCAAATCCATGGGTCAGCCATTGGGCACCAAGGGCGGCACCCGCCGCGTCGCCCAGGTTGAACGCCGACTGATTGAAGGTGGAGGCCAAGTGCGGGGCGTTGCGCGCCTGGCTCACCACGCGCGTCTGCAGCGGCGGCACCAGGGCGAAGGCGATGCAGCCCCAGGCGAAGACCGCCGCCAAGGCCGCCCAGCCGGTGGCGGAGACCGCCGCCAGCACGGCGAGCACAATCACGTCCAACACCAGCAGAAGGCGGACCGCGCGCAGCAGCCGGTGATCGGCCAACCGTCCGCCGACGAGGCCGCCAGCGGTCAGGCCAAGGCCGAAGACAAGCAGAGCGAAGGCCGCTTCATGGGGAGAGAACCCGGTCTCGTGTTCCAGAAACGGTGTCAGGAACGTCAAGATCGCAAAGAGGGCAGCGGATGACACGGCACTGATGAGCAGCGCCAGCCAGACCTCCCGGCTCTTCAAGGCAACCAGTTCGCCGCGCAACCCGGTTGTCGACTTCCGGCCGCCGCGCGGCACCCAGCGCGCAATGGCGGCAAGTGACACCGCACCAATCAGGGCCACGATCGCGAAGGTCGTGCGCCAGCCGAAGCTCTGCCCGATCCAGCTGCCGGCTGGAACGCCCACCACATTGGCGAGCGTCATGCCAGTAAACAGGAGGGCCACGGCCCGCGCGCCCTGGCCGGGTGGCGCGATTTCGAGCGCGACGACGGCGCCTATGCCGAAGAAGGCCCCGTGCGACAGCGCGGTGAGGACCCGCGCCCCGAGCAGCACGGCGAAACTGGGCGCCAAGGCGCAGGCGATGCTGCCGCCGCAGAACATCGCCATCAGCAGCAGGAGGGCGCTGAGCCTGGAAAGCCGATGCAGGGCGACGGCCACGAAGGGCGACCCGAAGGCGACGCTCAGGGCGTAAGCGGAGATCAGCAGGCCGGCGCGTGGCACCGGGACGCGCAGATCCGTCGCGAGATTGGGCAGCAGTCCGACAATGACGAACTCGCCCATGCCGATTCCGAAGCTCGCCGCCGCCAGCGCGAAAAGCGCTGCACGATGACGCGGCTGAGCCGCCGCGGAAGCGCTCGCGGCCGTCATGCTTTTGCGCGCAGAGGGTCGGACTGTCCGGCGGGCTCAAGCGCGCCATCGGCAGGCAGCGCCATCGCCGGTGTGTCCTTGACCGTTTCCATCACGATCACCGTCTCGGTCCGAAGCACATCGGCGTGGCTCTTGATATGATCCGCCAGAAGCTGTTGCAGGGCCTGGGTGCCAGCGACCCTTGCTTTCAGCAGATAGCAATGCGGACCCGCGATCTGTTGGATCTCCTGAATCTCCGCCCTGGCCATGAGCTGCTGCCGGAAACCCTCTTCATCCGGGTGCGGCGCGAGATCGACGAAGATAAAGGCGCAGAGAGGAAGCCCCACTCTGCCGGGGTCGAGGCAGGCGTGATTGCCGCGGATGATGCCCGCGCCGTTCAGCCGCCGCACACGCTCGCTGGCGGCCGATACCGAGAGACCGACCACCTGCCCGATCTCCGCACTCGACAGCCGGTTGTCGCTCTGCAACAGCCGGAGAATTTCCCGGTCAAGCTGATCCATACCGGAAAATTGCGCGAAAAATCGGCCACATCCAGGCAAATCGACGATGTCGCAGGGTCGTGATGCAGAGGCGGCGTTACCCGCGCTTGTCCTGCAGCGTCCCCAGGCGCGGGGCGGCGATTGCCAGCGGCGCCGCGATGCCGATGGTGATGGCGGTGGTGATCATCAGCACGGTGAGCGCCAGCGAGACCGTCTCGTCCACCAGCACCGGCGGCGGCGCGGGCCCGGCCGAGACGATCTGCATGATCCCGGCGACGGTGCGAAACCCGTAGATACCCGGCACCATGGCGACGACGCCGGGAAAGGCGAAGGTCGCGGCCGGGGCGTCCAGCCGATGCGCGAAGATCTGCGCGAGGCCGCCCGCGAGCAATGCGCCCAGCAGCGTGCCGGAGACGATGTCGAGCCCGGCATAGTGCATGAAGGCCGCACGCACCGTGTGGCTCGCAAGGCCGCAAAGAGCCGCCGCCCAGGCTAGGCGCAGGGGCACGCTGAAGAGCAGCACGAAGCCGAGGGCGGCCAGCGCCGCGAAGACCGCATCTTCCGCCACCGGAATGCTGCCCGAGGCCATTTCCAGCGGCAGCGCCACGCCCGAGAGGGCCGCGCCGATTTCGAGCCCGAGGCCGATGGCCGCAATCACGAAGGCCGCGAAGCCGAGGCGCGCGATGCCCACGCTCGCATGGTTGCGCAGCATGTCCTGCACGCCGTTGATCAGCGGCACGCCGGGCACGATGACCATGCCGGGGGCCACCAGGCAGAGGGCGGCGGTACCCGATCCCAGCAGCCGCGCACCCAAACCGCCCAGAAGCCCGCTCACCGCCGCCGTCAGGAAGGCGACGACGACGGGGCTGAGCCCGCGCTTGCCCAAATCCTGGCGCAGCAGCGTGCCGAGGGTGACGGCAATCCAGCAAGCGGCGAAGGCGGCCCAGTCTCCGCCGAACAGGCGGCTGAGGGCGGCGGCGGTCATGCCGATTCCGGCGGCGACCAGGAAGCGGCTGTATTCCGGCGGCCGATGCTCCAGCGCCTCAAGCGCATCCGCCGCCCCCGCGACATCGAGGCGGCGCGCCTCGACCTCGTTCAGCACGTGATAGGCGGCGGCGGCCTGGCTCATGCCGACATTCATCGCCGGAATGCGGCTGCCGATCTTGGTTGCGAAACGCCCCTCCGCGACGAGAGTGAGGATCAGCCCCTCATAGGAGACAAGCAGCCGCGCCTCGTAGCCAAGGGCGGCGGCGAACCGCCGGGTGGCCACTTGCACGCGGCCGGTATCGGCACCGTTCTGCAGCAGGATGCGGCCGAATTGCAGCAGGCAATGGGCAGCGGCCTCGGTTCCCGCATCAGACCCCGCGACCACCGCATCGGTCATTGCCGGGTACCCGGTCAGGCCGGCTCACCCTGAATCGGTGCGAGACCCAGGCGCTGCATGATGGCGGTCACTTCCGCGGTCGCGGCTTCGGCGTCCGCGACATCGGTGCCCTTGGAGACGATGGCGACGCCGTTCCGGCCGTCACGGTCGAAGGGGTAGCTGCCGACATCGAGATCGGGGAAGCGCTTCTGCACCCCCTCGAGATCGGCGGCGATGGAGCCTTCCTTGAGGCCGAGCGCATAAACCGCGCGGGAGATGATCGGCGCGCCACCCTCGAGGCTCGGCGCCAGGCTCTCGAACATCGCCTGCATGATGCGCGGAACCCCGGCCATGACGTGGACATTGCCAATGCTGAAGCCGGGCGCGGCCGAGACGGAGTTGAGGATGAGAGAGGCGCCGCGCGGCATCGTCGCCATGCGCTGGCGGGCGGCGTTGAACTCGCCTGCCGGATAGCGTGCCTCCATGATGGCGACGGCCTCCGCGTTCAGCTCCCACGGCACGCCGAAGGCGGCGGAGATGCATTCGGCGGTGATGTCGTCATGCGTCGGGCCGATGCCGCCGGTGGTGAAGACATGGTCGAAGCCGGCGCGGACCTCGTTCACGGTCGAGATGATGGTCTTCGCCACATCGGGGATGACCCGCACCTCGCGCAGCGGGATGCCGATCTCGCCCAGCCGCTTGGCGAGGAAATTGATGTTCACGTCCTGGGTCCGACCGGAGAGGATTTCGTTGCCGATGACGAGCAGGCAGGCGGTCGGATTGGCCATGGGAACCTCGGGGCGCGCGGTGAAGGTTTGTCTGTTTGCAGGAACCCTACAGCAGGTCGCGCAGCATGGGGAGCAGAGGACGGTCGGCAGGCAGCATCTGATAGTCGGAAAGTTCAGATGGCGTCACCCAGCGGATGATCTGTCCCTCGCGGGGTGTCGGAATGCCCTGCCAGCGGCGGCAGAGGAAAAGCGGCATCAGCAGGTGGAAGGTCTCGTAGGTGTGGGAAGCGAAGACGAAGGGGGCGAGGCAGGCGCGCGAAATATCGACGCCGAGTTCCTCCCGCAGTTCGCGAACCAGGGCCTCTTCCGGGCTCTCCCCGGCTTCGAGCTTGCCGCCGGGGAATTCCCAGAGCCCCGCCATGGCGCGGCCCTCCGGCCGCCGGGCAATCAGCACGCGGCCGGCCGCATCGACCAGCACGCAGGCGGCAACGAGGAGCAGCGGCACCCCGCCGCTCGGCACGTGAGGCAGTTCGGGCGCAGGCGACAGATCCTTCCGCGCCGCTTCGAAGCGCAACACGGGATGGCTGCCGCCGCCACGCGAGAGAAAGACCTCCGCGCCGGTCGCGACTTCGCGGAAGCCGATGGCGCGCAGCACGGCGGTGGAGGCCGGATTGTCGGTCGCGACCGTCGCCTCGACCAGATCGAGATCGAGATTGGCAAGCGCCCAGCGCAGCACCCGGCCAGCGGCCTCCCGCGCCACGCCGTGGCCCCAGAAGCGCCGACCAACCCAGTAGCCGAGCGTCGCCCGCCGCTGGCCGCGGATGAGCTTCAGGCCGACGGCGCCCACCAGCACTTCGCGCCCGTTCTCATCCCCGGTGATTGCGAAATGATGGCCGCGGCCATCCTGCCGCTGCGCCACCTGATCGGCGATCCATTGATCGGCGGTCAGACGCGGATAGGGAAAGGGCACGCTCTGCAACGTCCGGCAGACTTCCCAGTCGTTGAGCAGCCGGTGCAGCTGCTCGGCGTCATCCGGCGTGACAAGGCGGAGGGTAAGCCGCTCGGTCGTCAGCCGGAGATCGGTGGGCGCGCGCGACTCAGCTTCGGTAACTGCCATTGATATCGATATACCCATGCGTCAGGTCGCAGGTCCAGACGGTTGCCGCGCCCTCGCCAAGTCCGATATCGACCGCGATCTCGACCTCGCGCCCCTTCATATGCGCCACCACCGGCGCCTCGTCATAGCCTGCCACCACGGTGCCGGCGCGGGCCATCCAGGTGCCACCGACGGCAACCGCCAGACGATCCCGGTTCGCGGGCTCGCCGGATTTGCCGACCGCCATGACGATGCGTCCCCAATTGGCATCCTCGCCCGCGATCGCGGTTTTCACCAGCGGCGAATTGGCGATGGCGAAGGCGATGGCGCGGGCGGACTTCTTGGAGACGGCGCCGGTGACGTCGATGCGAATGAGTTTCTGCGCCCCCTCGCCGTCCCGCGCCACCTGCAGCGCCAGGTCGAGCAGCAGTTCGTCCAGCGCGCGGCGGAAATCGCGCAGCATTGCGCCACCCGTCTCCGGCACCTTCGGATGTGGCACCTGGCCGGTCGCGAAAAGGAGCACGGTATCCGAAGTCGACGTGTCGCTATCCACGGTCACGGCGTTGAAGCTGGGTTCGACGCCCTTCGCGAGCAGCTTCTGCAGCGCAGGGGCTGGAATGGCGGCATCGGTGGCGACGAAGCAGAGCATGGTCGCCATGTCGGGCGCGATCATGCCGCTACCCTTGGCGATCCCGTTGATCGTTACCGGCACGCCGCCGATCATCGCGCTGCGGGTCGCCCCCTTGGGAAAGGTATCGGTTGTCATGATGGCGCGGGCGGCGGCTTCCCAGCCGTCCTCCTGCAGCCGCTCATGCAGCGCGGGAAGAGCGGCGGTGATGCGCTCG
>NZ_DATJJK010000223.1:0-8588 GCF_035492295.1 Acidisoma sp.
AGGGAAATACATTCGGCGCCGTCACCTCGAGGCGGCGGAGGGGGTTGCCATTGTCGTCCTCGCCCGTTTGGCGAAAACGGTCCGCGGCCTCGGTCGGGATGGCAATGCAGCGAAATGCGGTCATGGGACTCTCCTTGGATGCCCGCAACTTCCACGCCGGGCCGATCCCTCGCACCCCGGTTCTTGCGCCGGAAACGCCGGTCGAATTGCGGCGCAAGAGAGGGAGTGCCGGAGGGCCGCCTGAGGGTCATCCTCGGCGAAGGGACAGAGGGGTCCTGAGGAGACATCACCATGCCGGTTGCAATGGTTGCGACTGATCTGCCAGACATCTGGGCCGACGATGCGGCCCGCCTCGCGGCGGTCCGCGCGAGGGACCCGAGGGCGGACGGCCAGTTTTTCTATTCCGTCCTGACGACGGGGGTTTTTTGTTACCCGTCCTGTGCGGCCCGGCCGGCTCTGCGGCAGCACATGAGCTTCCATGCCAGTGCAGCCGAGGCCGAACGGGCCGGCTTCCGGCCCTGCCGGCGCTGCCGGCCTGACCTTCCGCCTCGCACGGAACGGGAAGCGGCGATCATCGCGGCGGCATGCCGCTTTATCGAAGAGGCCGAGGAGCCGCCGCCCCTGGCCGATCTCGCGCGGCATGCCGGCCTCAGCCCTTATCACTTTCATCGTCTGTTCCGTCGGCTGACCGGCGTGACGCCGAAGGCTTATGCCGGGGCATGGCGGCAAACCCGCGTGCAATCTCATCTTGCCGCGGGCACGCGCGTGACGGAGGCGATTTATGATGCCGGGTTCAATTCGTCTGGCCGCTTTTATGCGGCCGCGCCGGCCATGCTGGGGATGACGCCAAGCCGCTATCGCGCCGGCGGGAATGGCGAGACGATCCGCTACGCGATGGGCGAATCGAGCCTCGGCACGGTGGCCGTCGCCGCCACGGAGCTCGGGATCTGCGCGATTTTTCTGGGGGATGACAGCGCCAGCTTGACGGCGGATCTCGCGGCCCGGTTTCCGCAGGCGGCTCTACAGCCGGCTGAGCCGACGTTCGAAGACTGGATTCGGCAGGTGGTGGCGATGATAGACCACCCGGAGGAGAATGCCGCGCTTGCCCTTCCCCTGGATATTCGGGGAACGGCGTTCCAGCGCCGTGTCTGGGCGGCACTGCGGCAGATTCCGCCGGGAGAGACGCGCTCCTATCGCGAGGTGGCGGCCAGCCTGGGGGCGCCGTCAGCGGTTCGCGCGGTGGCAGGCGCCTGTGCAGCGAACGCGCTGGCCGTGGCCATTCCCTGCCACCGCGTGATTGCCGCAAATGGTGATCTCGCCGGCTATCGTTGGGGGAGCGAGCGGAAGCGGCGCCTGCTCGACAAGGAAGGGGCCTGAGGCCCTGCCTCAGACGTTGAAACGGAACAGCAGAACGTCACCGTCCTTCACGACGTAGTCCCGGCCTTCGATCCGCAGCTTGCCCACCTCGCGCGCGCCTGCCTCGCCCTTGAAAGCGATGTAGTCGTCATAGGCGATGGTTTCGCAGGCGATGAAGCCGCGCTCGAAATCGCCGTGGATGACACCGGCGGCCTGCGGCGCTTTCATGCCCTTTTCAATCGTCCAGGCGCGCGTTTCCTTCGGGCCGACGGTGAAATAGGTGATCAGGCCGAGCAGCCCGTAGCCGGCGGCGATGACGCGGGCGAGGCCGCTTTCGGTCAGGCCCAGGCCTTCGAGATACTCGCCCTGGTCTTCCTCAGCCAGCTGGCTGACCTCGGCTTCGATGGCGGCCGAGACGATGACGGACGCAGCACCGTTCTGCGCTGCCATTTCCGCGACTTTGGCCGAGAAGGCGTTGCCCGTTGCGGCCGAGGCTTCCTCGACATTGCAGACATAGAGCACCGGCTTGGCCGTCATGAGCTGCAGGCGCTCCGCCATCTTGCGATCCTTTTCCGGGATCGCGGTGCGGGCGGCGCGGCCTTCGCTCAGTGCCTTGATGATGGGGTCGATCAGTTCGAGCTGGGCCGCGCTCTCCTTGTCCCCGCCGCGCGCCCGTTTCTGAAGGCCGGTCAACCGTTTCTCCAGGCTTTCAAGATCGGCGAGCATGAGCTCGGTCTCGACCACCTCGGCATCGCGCACCGGGTCGATGTCACCTTCGACATGGGTGATGTCGCTATCCTCGAAGCAGCGCAGGACGTGAATGATGGCGTCGGTCTCGCGGATATTGGCGAGGAACTGGTTGCCGAGGCCTTCGCCCTTGGACGCGCCGCGGACGAGGCCCGCGATATCGACGAATTCCAGGCTGGTCGGCAGGATTTTCTGGCTCTTGCCGATGGCGGCCAGGGGCGCCAGGCGTTTGTCGGGCACCGCGACGCGGCCGACATTCGGCTCGATGGTGCAGAAGGGATAGTTCGCGGCCTGGGCGGCGGCGGTCGCCGTCAGTGCGTTGAAGAGGGTCGACTTGCCGACATTGGGCAGGCCGACGATGCCGCAATTGAAGCCCATTACTGTACCTTCCGCATGTCTTCGGAAACGCTGGTCATGAATTTTTCGGGCTCGCCGTCCGCCAAGGCTTCGGCGCGGTCCGCGACCGCATCAAGGAAAGGGATCAGCCAGCTGCGGTCGGCGGCCGGGAAGTCGCTCAGCACATAGCCATGGACCCGGTCCTTGTGGCCGGGATGACCGATGCCGAGGCGCACGCGCCCATAATCCGGCGTGCCGATCATCTGGTCGATGCTGCGAAGCCCGTTATGACCGGCGGCGCCCCCGCCGCGTTTGACGCGGATCTTGCCGGGCACGAGGTCGAGCTCGTCATGAAACACGGTCATGTCGGCGGGCTCGATCTTGAAGAAGGAGAGCGCCTGCTGCACCGACTGGCCGGAGAGATTCATATAGGTCATCGGTTTGAGGGCGAGAATCTTCTGGGAGCCGATGCGGCCCTCGGCGACGAGTCCCTTGAAACGCGGCCGCCACGGCCCGAAGCCGTGGCGGATTGCGATAACATCCAGCGCCATGAAACCAATATTGTGGCGCTGTCTTGCCATTCCCGGCTCAGGGTTGCCGAGCCCGACCCAAAGCAGCATGGGCGACCTGGCCTCCCCGTTCCGGCTGCGCGCTTACTTCTTTTTCGGCGCGGCCTTGCCCTTGGCGGGGGCGGCCGCTGCAGCGGCGGCGGCCGCGGCTGCCGCTTCCTCGGCGGCGTCCTGCGCGTTCTGCGTCACGGAGGCGACGGTCGCGACGACGAAGTCACGGTCGACAATCGTGGGTCGTGTGCCCTCGGTGCCGCGGAGATCCGAGAAGCGGACGTTGTCGTTGATGTCGAGCTGGCTGAGATCGGCCAGGAAATGCTCGGGCACCGTCTCGGGGTCGGCATAGACCTCGATGGTGTGGCGCACGACGTTCAGCACGCCGCCGCGCTTCAGGCCGGGGGAGACGGCTTCGCCCTCGAAGGACACGGCAACCGCCACGCGGATCTGCTCGCCGGGCGCCAGGCGCTGAAAGTCGACATGCTCCGGCTGGTCGGTAACCGGGTGGAACTGCACGTCGCGGATCAGCGCGCGGGCCGTATCGTTGCCCAGCTGCACCTCGTACAGGCGGGACCGCCAGCCACCGCGATGCAGCTCCTTGATGACCGCGCGCGGCTCAAGGGAAATCAGGGTCGGCTCTTGCTTCGCGCCGTAAATAACGGCGGGAACCCTCCCCGACCGGCGTGTCGCGCGCGCTGCCCCCTTACCTGCCCGCTCGCGCAGCTCGGCCGGAATGGACGTGAAATTGGCCATAACTCGCTCCTTGGAAATGCGTAAAACGCCGGCCTCCAGGGGTGCCAGCGTCCGGGGCGGGGCTGTAGCTCAAGCAGCGGGCGGAGGCAACCGGCCTCGGTGCATGCCGCCCGCGCGCGGTTCCTGATTATGCCCCAAGGAATGACGGAATTGCCACCCGATGCGGTCTTGCCCTTCGGGGGGGCTTCGGCCATGGTCCGCCGCCGTTCAGCCCCGGTGCGCATGACTCTCCAAGCCGTCTTTACCCATCTCATGTTCCTGTCCTGCCTCGCCCTGCTTTCGGCAGCCGGCGTGCGCGTGATGATCGCGATCGGCGTGATGGACCATCCCGAGGGGCGCAAGGCGCATGATCAGCCCACGCCGAAGCTGGGCGGGGTCGGGATCGTCCTCGCCTATCTCCTTGGTATCCTTTTTCTTTATAGGGTCGCCGAATTCTCGCGTCTGGCCGATCCCTATTTCCGGGGCATGATCCTCTCCGCCTTCGCGATCGCGCTCGTCGCCCTGCTGGACGATATCTACGACTATCGCTTCGTCGTGAAGCTCGCGGCCCAGCTCGCGGCGGCGCTGACCGCGGTCGGCACCGGCCTTTACGTCACGGCCTATCACCTCCCCTATATCGGCGGGGTGAATGTCGGGCCCTTCGCGGTGCCCTTCACGCTCTGTTGGATCCTGTTCGCCACCAATGCGATGAACTTCATCGACGGCATGAACGGGCTGGCCGCCGGGGTCACCTTCATCACCTGCGTCTTCCTCAGCATCTTCTCGGCCCATGCCCACGGCTGGTTCACCTATTTCGCGGCCGCGCTGCTTGCCGCCGGCACGCTCGGCTTTCTGCCGTTCAACTACCCCCGGGCCCGCATCTTCATGGGCGATGTCGGCAGCCAGTTCTGCGGCTTCGTGCTTGCCATGCTGGCCGTCGCCTCCTCCCGTTTCGAGAGCAGCGAGCTTTCCTTCGTCCTGGTGCCGATGATGCTGACGGGCGCGCTTTACGACGTGGCCTTCACCCTGATCCGCCGCCTGTTGAGAGGCGAGAACATCACCCAGGCGCATCGCGGCCATCTGTTTCAGGTGGCGCACCGCGCCGGCATGGCGCCCTGGTTCATCACCCTGATCTATTGGGGCTTCACCCTCTTCGGTGCGGCTGTCGCCTGGTGTTTCCTGGCGGCACCCTCCTCGTACAAGCCGCTCGTCGTCCCGGTGCCGCTGATCCCCCCGGTGATCTGGACCTTCTACGTGATCTGGCGGGCGAAGCGGGTGGAGGTCGGCCGCTGGTCCCACTAGGGTCCGATCGAACCGTGGACCACTCTCTGAGAGATGTGACGATCGGACCCGCAATGAACGCTGGTGTGCCGCGCAATTCGGGCTAGGGTTGGGCTGCATGGCGGGCCCGGTGCGGATCGCCCGGACAGACGCCCAAAAGGAGAGGGGGAAAGCATGTCCAGAGTGGCACTTGTCACCGGCGGAACGCGTGGAATCGGCGCCGCCATCAGCGTGGCGCTCAAGGAAGCTGGCCGCACGGTCGTCGCGAGCTATGCCGGCAACGTCGAGAAGGCGGAGGCCTTCGGTCAGGAGACCGGCATCGCCACGATGAAGTTCGACGCCGGCGACTATGGGGAATGCGAGCACGCGGTCGCCCGCATCACCGCAGACTTCGGACCCATCGAGATCCTCGTCAATAATGCCGGCATCACGCGCGACGCGACCATGCCGCGGATGACGCGCGACATGTGGGATGCGGTGATCGACACCAATCTCGGCTCCTGCTTCAACCTCTGCAAACTGACCTTCGACGGCATGAAGGCGAAGAAGTTCGGCCGCGTCGTCAATATCGGCAGTATCAACGGCCAGGCCGGGCAATATGGTCAGGTCAACTATGCCGCGGCCAAATCCGGCATTCACGGCTTCACCAAGGCGCTGGCCCAGGAAGGCGCGCGCTTCGGCATCACGGTGAATGCGATCGCGCCCGGCTATGTCGATACCGACATGGTCCGCGCCGTGCCGGAGGATGTGCTTGCCAAGATTGTGGCGCGAATCCCTGTGGGCCGTCTCGGCCATGCCGCGGATATCGCGCGCGGCGTTGCATTCCTCACCGCCGACGAAGGCAGCTTCATCACCGGGTCGACATTGTCGATCAACGGTGGCCAGCATATGTACTGATCAACGGATACTTATATATTGATGTCTACGCGTATCGGGATTGCCGGCATCTCCGGCCGGATGGGGCAGATGCTGGTGGAGGAGGTGGCCGCCGCCGGTGCGGCGCTTGCGGGCGGCACTCGGCGGACACCTCCGGCGACGTCCTCAGTCCCGCTCTTTGCGGATGTCGCAGCACTTGCTGCCGTGTCGGATGTGGTGATCGACTTCACCCGCGCCGACACCGCTGCAGCGCATGCCGGAGCCCTCATGGCCACCGGCACGCCCTGGGTGCTCGGCACATCAGGCCTGTCGGCGGCGGAAGAGGCGGCGGTCGCCGAGGCCGCACAATCGATTCCCGTCGTCTATGCCGCAAATTTTTCAGCCGGCGTCACGCTGGTGCTGGCCTTGGCCGAGCAGATGGGCGCGGCGCTGCCGGCCGCCCAATACGATGCCGAGATCGTCGAGATGCATCACCGCCAAAAAGTCGATGCGCCGTCGGGCACGGCCATCGGTATCGGCCGTGCTGTCGCCAGGGGTCGCAACGTCGATCTGAGGGACGTCATGCAGAGCGGTCGGGACGGCCATACCGGTCCGCGTGAGACTGGCGCCATCGGTTTCGCGACGCTGCGCGGCGGCCAGGTTGTGGGCGAGCACAGCCTGCTCTTTGCAGGCAGTGACGAGCAAATCATTCTCTCCCACCGGGCTTTCGACCGCAGAACCTTCGCAACCGGCGCCGTGCGCGCCGCACTCTGGCTCAAGGACCAGCCCCCCGGCCTGTATACGATGAGGCATGTGCTCGGGCTCGCCTGACCGCCGAGGGTTGACCCGCCCACGGCTTTGGGCGAAATGCGCCTTCCCCTCGCCTGTCGGTGAGGATTCCTCCCGTCAGCACGGAGCCCCTTATGCGCGACACCGGCGAATACCTCTTTACGTCAGAATCGGTTTCCGAAGGCCATCCCGACAAGGTCGCCGACCGGATTAGCGATACTGTGCTCGATGCCTTCCTGGCCGCCGACCCTTATGCTCGAGTCGCTTGCGAAACCTTGGTGACGACGAACCGCATCGTGCTGGCTGGCGAGACGCGCGGCCCCGATACCATCACGCACGAATACCTCGCCCATCTTGCGCGCCTCGCCGTGCATGACATCGGCTACGACCAGGAAGGCTTCTCCTGGAAGAATGCCAAGGTTGAGGTGCATTTGCATTCCCAGTCCGCCGATATCGCGGTGGGCGTCGACGCCGCAGGCAACAAGGACGAGGGCGCGGGCGACCAGGGCATCATGTTCGGCTACGCCTGCCGCGAGACCGAGGAGCTGATGCCGGCACCTCTCTTCTACTCGCATCTCATCCTCCGCCGCGTCAGCGAACTGCGCCGCAACAAGGACCTCTCGGTCGAAGGCTTGCAGCCGGACGCGAAGAGCCAGGTCACGCTGCGCTATGTCGACGGCAAGCCGGTCGGCGCCACCAGCGTCGTGGTCTCCACCCAGCATGACGAGGGCGTGAGCCTCGAGAAGGTGAGGAGCATTCTGCTTCCGATCATTCAGACGAGCCTGCCCGAGGGTTGGATGCCGCCCGAGCACGAGATCTACATCAACCCGACCGGCACCTTCGTCGTTGGCGGCCCTGATGGCGATTGCGGCCTCACTGGCCGCAAGATCATTGTCGACACCTACGGCGGTGCGGCCCCGCATGGCGGGGGCGCCTTCTCCGGCAAGGACCCGACCAAGGTTGACCGTTCAGCTGCCTATGTCTGCCGCTATCTCGCCAAGAACGTCGTGGCCGCCGGCCTCGCCGAGAAGTGCACACTGCAGATCTCCTACGCGATCGGCGTGTCGCATCCGCTGTCCGTCTATGTCGATCTGCATGGCACGGGGAAGGACGTGAGCGAGCTGAAGCTGGAGAAGACGTTGCGCGAGTTGGTCAATCTCTCGCCGCGCGGCATTCGCGAGCATCTGCACCTCAACCGCCCGATCTACGCGCCGACGTCGGCCTATGGCCATTTCGGCCGCGCGCCGGACGAGGAAAAGGGCACCTTTACCTGGGAGCGGACCGATCTCGTCCCCGCCCTGAAGTCTGCGTTCAACCGCTGATTACGACCAAGCCCCAGCCGGACCGTCTTTACGGCCGGCAGCGCAGCCACCCGTTGCGCGCGCGGCAGCTCTGGCTCCTGGAGCAAGTGCTGCCGCTGGCTCGGATGCCGGAGGCGGCGATTGCCGCCCCGGTTCGCGCCTTTCAGAACGACCCCGCGGAAATCTGGTTCGAAGTCGGCTTTGGTGGTGGCGAGCATGCGCGCGCCCTGGCCGAAGCGCATCCGCGCGTCGGGCTGATCGCCTGCGAGGTCTTCGAAAACGGCATCTGCTCCATGCTTTCCGCTCTCGTCCCGGATGATGGGACTGAGACTATCCCGCCGCTGCCTGCCAATCTGCGTCTTTGGAACGAGGATGCCCGCCAGCTTTTGGCGAGACTGCCGGATGCTGCACTGCAGCGCCTTTATCTGATGTTTCCGGACCCTTGGCCCAAGGCGCGCCATACCAAGCGGCGCTTCATGCATCCCGCCAATATCGCGCTGGCCGCGCGGGTCATTCGCCCGGGCGGACTTTGGCGCATCGCGACCGACGATCCGACCTATCAGGCCTGGACGGCCGAGGTGCTCGCTGCCCAGGACGTTTTCGAGGTGCCCCCGCCGGCCCTCGAACG
>NZ_DATJJK010000224.1:0-3392 GCF_035492295.1 Acidisoma sp.
GAACTGTCAATGTGGATCGGTTGAACTCGCGACGACCGCCGCCTCGGCAAGCAGCCGTGCGCGGACATCGTCCGGAATGGGCGTCGCGCGGCCGGTGGCGTTGTCGACCATCACCATGACTTCGTAGCCCTTGGCGACGCAGCGCTCGCCTTGGAAAATGCCCTGGATGACGGTCACGGAACTGCGCCCGACCCGCACCACGGCGAGGCCGAGGTCGAGCGTCGCCGGCCAGTGGACTTCGGCCAAATAGTCGATCTCGACCCGGGCCAACACGGTGTGCGTGCCCTCCTCGGTACCGAGCGGCAGGCCGCAGGCCTGGGCGAGGGTGGTGCGCCCGGTTTCGAGATAGGCCGCGTAGGAGACGTTGTTGACGTGGCCCTGCGCATCCGTATCCGAATAGCGCACGCGCTCCTGGCCCCAGACGCGATAGGTTTCGCGCCGGGTGAGATCCAGGCCTTCCTTGCCATCGGACATGTCAGACGGGCTCCGCGGTGCCGACAAGGCCGGCGGCGAATTCCTCGGCCACGAAGGGGCGGAGGTCGCCCACCTTCTCGCCGACGCCGACGGCATGGACCGGCAGGCCGAATTCCTCGGCCAAGGCGACGACGATGCCGCCGCGCGCCGAGCCATCCAGCTTGGTCACGATCAGCCCGTCCACTTCAACCAGATCGCGGAACACCTGGACCTGGGAGAGGGCGTTCTGACCGGTCGTGGCATCCAGCGTCAGCAGCGTCGAATGCGGCGCCGTCGGGTCCAGCTTGCGGATGACACGAATGATCTTCGCGAGCTCGTCCATCAGCGCGGTCTTGTTGTGTAGCCGGCCAGCGGTGTCGACGAGAAGAACGTCGATCCCCTCGCGTTTCGCACGCTCCAGCGCCCCGAAGGCGAGGCCGGCGGCATCCGTCTCCGGCTTGCCGGAGACGACGGGCGCGCCCGTGCGCTCGCCCCAGATCTGCAGTTGCTCGACGGCGGCGGCGCGGAAGGTGTCGCCCGCGACGAGCATCGGCTTCAGCCCCTGGTCGCGGTAGAATTGCGCGAATTTGCCGATGGTCGTGGTCTTGCCGGTGCCGTTGACGCCGACCATGAGCACGACATGCGGCGCATGGGCGGGATCTATCACCAGCGGCTGGGCCACCGCGCTCAGGATCTTCGTGATCTCCTCGGCGAGAGCGGCCTTGATCTCTGCGTCCGTGACTTCTTTGCCGAAGCGGGTGCGGCGGAAGGCGGCGATGACCTTCGCGGCGGCGCGGGGGCCGAGATCGGCCCCGATCAGCAGCTCCTCCAACTCCTCCAACGCCTCGTCGTCCAGCTTGCGCTTGGTGAAGACGGCGGTGATTCCGCTGGAGAGCTTCTGGGTGGAGCGGGACAGCCCTTCCTTCAGCCGTGAGAAGAACCCGGAAAGCGCCATGTCAGGGACTCATAAAGATATATCTATGGATGGTCAGGCTGCGATCAGGCCGTCGGCATCGACGCCGGTCACGGTCACGGTCACGATCTGGCCGGGCTCGGCGGGTGCTGCGAGGCACACGGGCCGGAAATGCTCGGAATGGCCCCGCGTCTCGGTCTCGGCCAGCACGCGCACGCTCTGCCCGAGATGGCGCGCATCGAAGCGGGCGGCGGCCTCGGCCCCCGCCGCGCGCAGCCGCGCCGCGCGTTCCTTTCGGACCGCCTTGGGCACCGAGGGCATGCGCGCCGCCGGCGTGCCGCTCCGCTCCGAATAGGGGAAGACATGCAGCATGGTCAGATCCGCTTCCGAGACCAGCGCAAGGGTCTCGGCAAAAGTCTCCTCGGTCTCGGTCGGGAACCCGGCGATGAGATCGGCGCCGAAGGCGATGCCCGGCCGCAATTGCCGCGCCCGCTTGGTGACCGCAAGCACATCGGCGCGGAGATGCCGGCGCTTCATGCGCTTGAGGATGAGGTCCGAGCCCGCCTGGATCGAGAGATGCAAATGCGGCAGCAGGCGCGGCTCATCGGCGATCAGCCGCCAGAGGTCTTCGTCGATCTCGCAGGGGTCGAGCGAGGAGAGGCGCAGGCGCGGCAGGTCGGGCAGGAGGGCGAGCAGGCGCCGCACCATCTGGCCCAAGGGCGGCTGGCCCGGCAGGTCATGCCCATAGCTGGTGATGTCGACGCCCGTCAGCACGATTTCCTGATAGCCCGAGGCGATCAGGCTGCGGCACTGGTCGAGGATGGCGCCGAGCGCCACGCTGCGGCTCGGGCCGCGGCCGTAGGGGATGATGCAGAAGGTGCAGCGATGGTCGCAGCCCTGCTGGACCTGCACGAAGGCCCGGGCCCGTCCTGCAAATTCCGTCACCAGATGGGCGGCGGTTTCCTTCGCTGCCATGATGTCCGAGACCGCCGACGGGGAATCGGGCTGCCAATGAGCGGCCTCGAGCTTCTCGGCATTGCCGAGCACGCGCGAGACACCGGGCAGGCCGCCCCAGCTTTCAGGCGCGATCTGCGCCGCGCAGCCGGTGACGACGATCTTCGCCTCCGGCCGCTCGCGCGCCAGACGACGGATCGCCTGCCGCGCCTGGCGCTCGGCTTCCGCCGTGACGGCACAGGTATTGACGATGATGGTATCGGACAGCCCGGCCTCGCGGGCGTGGCCGCGCATGACCTCCCCCTCATAGGTGTTCAGCCGGCAGCCGAAGCTCAGCACGTCGATCGTCATGCGGCGATCTCCAGGGCTTCGGGCAGGGTCATGGTGCCGGTGAAGCTTACCTCGGCGGGCCCGGTCATCAGCACATGGCCGTCCGCTTCGCGCCATTCGATGGTCAGGCGCCCGCCGTCCAGGATCATCTCCGCCCGCCGGCCGGTAAGGCCCCGGCGTGCGGCATTGACGAGCGCGGCGCAGGCACCGGACCCGCAGGCGAGCGTCAATCCCGCGCCGCGTTCCCAGACGCGAAGCCTGATCCGTTCGGGGGACAGAACCTCCGCAAAGCCGATATTGGCGCGGTCGGGGAAAATGCCGTCCGTCTCGAAGCGGGCGCCCAGGGTTGCAACCGGCGTCGCGGCGATGCTCTGCACGAAGAAGGTCGCGTGCGGATTGCCCATGGAGCAGGCGGCGGGGTTGGCGACGCCACCTTCGGCCAGCGGCAGATGCAGCGTGTCCATCGCGGAGGTCAGCGGCACCTGGTCCCAGCCGAGCCGGGGGGCGCCGAGATCGACCGTCACCGTGCCATCGGCATGCAGGATGGAGGGTAGATCGCCGGAGATCGTGCGGATCACCACGCGGTCACGGCCCGTCTCCTGACCGATCAGCGCGGCGACGCATCGGGTTGCATTGCCGCAGGCGCCGGCCTCGCTGCCGTCCGGGTTATGGATGCGCATGAAGACATCAGCGCCATCGCGCCCTGGTTCCAGGCTGATCAGCTGGTCGCAGCCGATCCCGA
>NZ_DATJJK010000225.1:0-11089 GCF_035492295.1 Acidisoma sp.
GCCCCAAGGCCCCCACCGCCGCCCAGAACAAGTGCCGTTCGGCCTTTGATCCGCAAATCCATTTTTGACGCCTCTTATCCTTGGACCGCTGCCATTGATGCAAGGTTCGCCTGCGGGAACACTGACTCCCGAACTGGTGGACCATCCATTGTCGCAACGGTTTTAGCCGTCGTGTGGATTTGGGATGCTATAAGATTTTCTAATCTCCCCTTGATGGCAACGCTAAAGAGGTTTGCGAGAACCCGCTTGCCATCGGAGATTGTTGTGTGCACCGACTGACTGTATCGCTGCGGCGGCCCCAGCTTGCGGGATGTCGAGCCGATCGTGGCGGCGCATCGTGTCATCGTCAGATCCGAGAGCGTCCTGAACTGGAGCAGCCGCTTCGGCCGAGTGTTCGCTGCCACAAAGAAGCACCGCCGTCCCAGGGCCTGCGATCACTGGTGCCTCTACAAACACTCATACTTGGCCGAAGCGACCTGCATTGCCCTGGGGCGGGGAATCAGAATGTCACATGAGCTTGTCCAGCGTCAGTGGCAGGTCACGAATCCGCTTTCCGGTGGCATTGAAAACCGCGTTGGCAACGGCAGCGGCGGTACCTGTGATACCAATCTCTCCAATGCCGCGCGCACCCATAGGCGTGTGCGGGTCTGGAATATTGTTCCAGATCACGTCAATATCGGGAACGTCCATATGCGAGGGTATGTGGTACTCGGACAAGCTTGGGTTCATAATACGCCCGTTCCGCCCGTCAAACTGCGCCTCCTCCATCAGAGCAAGTCCGAGACCCATGATGATGCCACCACGGAACTGGCTCGCCGCTGTTTTGGCATTCAGGATGTATCCACAATCAAAGGATCCGAGGAAACGGTTGACCCGCGTTTCGCCCGTGATGGGATTGACGCGAACCTCGCAGAACATCGCGCCATAGGAGTGCATAGACCAATTCTGCAATTCGGTCGGCGGCGGTGCATTCGCCTCCACGATCACCTGCTCGCGTCCGGCGCGAGATAGTATGGAAGCGTAACTTTCGTAACGTGTCGGGTTGGCAAGCTCGGCGAGGCCGCCATTAAGACCGCCGACTTCGTTCGGTTTGAGCCCGGCGAGCGGAGATGAATTGCCGGCGAGGACGAGAAGCTCAGTCACCAGCGCGTGCTGGGCCGCAACGATGGCCGCGCCGATGGAGGCCGTCTGCTGCGACCCGCCAGCCAGCACCGCGCCGGGCATTTTCGAATCCCCGTAGCCGAAACTCACCTGGTCCAAAGTGAGGCCCAGCCGGTCGGCTGTGACCTGTACATGGGCCGTGGCGGTACCCATGCCCATCTCATGCGCTGCGATCTCCACCCGAACGTGGCCATCTTTCGTCAGCGTCATCCGAGCCGCGCCGCCGGGCATCCGATAGTAGGGGTAGGTCGCCGTGGCACAGCCCATGCCGACAAGCCATTCGCCGTCCCGGGCGGCCCCGGGCTTGGGGCTGCGTTTCGCCCAACCAAACCGCCCGGCGCCAGTCCTCCACGCCTCCACGATATGTCGAGAGGAGAAGGGCCTGCCCTCGGTCGGATGCTTGGCCGGCTCGTTCAGGATACGAAGTTCAACCGGGTCGATGCCGAGCTTGTCGGCAAGTTCATCTACCGCACATTCCAGCCCGAAAGTGCCGACGGCCTCGCCCGGGGCGCGCATGAAGGTATTGGCGAGCATATCGAGATAAGCCACCTCAACATCCAGCTTGAACGCATCGGCTTGATACGCTCCCCGTGTCGCGAGGATGAATGGTTCGGGCAGCGCGTTTTGCCGAGACATGGCCACAACCCCGGTATGGATGATCGCATTGAATCGCCCATCCCTATCCGCACCGATGGCCACGCGCTGTTCGGTAGGCGCCCGGCCGCCGATCATCCGATAGACGCCTTCCCGCGACAAAGTGATACGAACAGGTCGGCCTGCGAGCTTCGATGCGGCGGCGCCAAGTACCTGGTGCTGCCAAAGAGTTTTTGAGCCAAAGCCACCGCCGACATAAGGAGAGGTGACATGGACCTTGCTTTCGTCGATGCCGAAGACCGAGCCGATGGACCAGGCAGTATGCACGACAGCCTGGGATGCGTCGTGGACGACGAGAGTGTCCCCTTCCCACGCAACCGTGGCAGCATGCGGCTCGATGGCATTATGGTTGTGACGCGGCGTACTGTACCGGGCGTCAATCCAGACCGCAGCCTGTTTTAGCGCGGTTTCTGCATCACCAATTTCAAGCTTGAGCGGTTCGCCCATGAACTCGCCGGGCTTGGTTCCTTTTCGCTTCGCCTCTTCGAAATCAGTGTCTGAGGGTTCAGTCTGATAGGTTACGTCAAGGAGTGTCGCGGCGAAGTCTGCCTGTTCCTGGGTCTCGGCCAAGACAAGAGCGATCGGTTGACCATTCCAATGGATTTTGTCGTCCTGCATGATCGGCAAATTATCGCCACCTGCAGCCTTTTCCGCCGTCATGAACAGAGGCATAGGCTTCATGCGAGGAGCGTTTTTATAGGTCATGACCAGCACGACGCCAGGCGCGGCCGCCGCTGCAGAGGTATTCAGCGTCGCGATACGCCCCTTCGCGACAGCGCTGAAGGCAAGGGCCGCATAGGTCAGGTGCTCCATCACGAATTCGGCGGCGAAGGTGGCCCTCCCCTGCACCTTGAGCGGCCCGTCGATGCGCGACACTGGCGCCCCGACCGAACCATGCTGGTGGCGGATCAGGGGGTCAGGGCCATCACCCTGCCCCCAGCTATTGGCGGCTAGGCCAACCGCTGGTCCACCGCCGCCGGCATTGTTGATCGCGCTCATGACGCCTCTCCCGCCAAGCTTGTGAGAACCGCAGTCATCGTGCGGATGGCAAGTTCCACCTTAAATCCGTTGTCACGAAGGGGAGCGGCGTCCGAGAGTTCCGCTTCGGCCGCCTTACGGAACGCAGCCTCGGCAGCTGGCGCTCCAAGCAAGCTGTTTTCTGCCTTGCGAGCCCGCCATGGCTTCGGGGCAACTCCTCCCAACGCCAACCGAACGTCCGTGACTATTCCGTCCTCAAGTGCCAGGACCGCTGCCACTGACACGAGAGCAAAGGCATAGCTCGCCCGGTCCCTTACTTTTCTATAGGTTGATCGCGTTCCCAGAAGAGGAGCAGGCAACTCTATGGCGGTGACCAACTCGCCCATGTGAAGCACGGTCTCGGTCTGCGGGTCTTCTCCTGGCAAACGGTGAAGATCGGTCAGCGGTATCACTCGTGCACCTGCTGGCCCCTGCAGGTGCACCATCGCGTCGAGGGCGGCGAGTGCCACGCACATGTCTGAAGGGTGAGTCGCGACACAGGACGATGACGCACCAAGAATGGCATGATTGCGATTGAAGCCATCGATGGCGTCGCAGCCCTGACCCTGAACCCGCTTGTTGCAGCGTGATCCGTCGACGTCATAAAAATACGAACAGCGCGTACGCTGCAGAACATTCCCGCCGACAGTCGCCATATTCCGAATTTGCGCAGACGCACCCGCAAGGATTGATCGCGATATCAGCGGGTATTGCGTGCGGACCGCACGGTGTTCAGCGACGGCTGTGTTCTTTGCTGCAGCACCAATCAATAACCCACCGGCATCCGTCTGCGTAATAGCGGCAGAGAGGCCGGTAACGTCTATCACAGCAGAGGGTTGTTCGATCGTTTCCCGCAGAAGATCAACGAGGTTTGTACCACCGCCGAGATACTTAGCTTGCGCCACAGCGCCGAGTTGGATCGCCCCAGCAGCATCGCTGGCACGGGAATAGCTGAAGGGAGTCATGCCATAGCCTCCTTGTCGTCTGTCTGACCTTGGCGTCGTGCCTGCACCTCGGCAATAGCGGCAATGATGCCGTTATGCGCACCACAGCGGCATAGATTTCCGCTCATACGCTCGCGGATTTCCTCAAGGCTCAGGGTAGCGCCCTCATCAGAGAAATCGGCGGTGACGACACTCGGGACGCCCCGCTCCAGCTCGGCGGCCATGCCTAGTGCCGAGCAGATATGCCCGGGCGTACAAAAGCCGCATTGGAAACCATCGTGTTCAATGAAGGCTTTTTGTAATTCGTGCAGACCGTGTTCTCCAGCCAAGCCCTCAATAGTCGTGACATCCCGGCCTTCGCATTGGACGGCGAGCGTGAGGCAGGAGAGAACGCGTTGCCCGTCAACAAGCACGGTGCAAGCACCGCACGCGCCCTGGTTACATCCCTTTTTTGCGCCAAAGAGGTGGAGCCCTTCGCGCAGCAAATCCAGGAGTGACACGCGTGGATCAAGCGGCGCGTCGGCTTCGGTTCCATTGATCCTGATCGGCATTTCCTCACCTTTCAGACTGTTCGAATATGGTATTGCTGCTCTAGATGAGCCGCCGCGCCCTGACGCCGGAGAGGCTAACCTGCCCTCGCAAATGAACCCCTCGAGACCGTTTCATCAGGGCAGGTAAGGAGGCGGGCGGTGTCTTTTTTGCATCATTACCCGGTACGCAGATGACCGCCTAGCCGTCCACCCCAATTCGGCATGCTCACTACGTTCTGATCTATTGATCGTCAAAGAACAAGGGAGGTCACGCGGTATCGTCTTCGGAGAAGGCTGGGAAACCTGAGCGCCGTGTTATTAAGGACTTCCTGGTCGACAGCCCGAAAAAATGCTGCGGCAAAGCGGCCGCAATATCCTGGTTTCATGATGCCAGATCCAGCAGATCGACTCGTTCAGGGGGAGCGGTCATGGAGTAGACGATCGAGGTTGGGAAGCACGCCGACTGACGCCGAAGGCGAATGGGCCTCTTGCCTGGACGGTTTTGGTGCGCACGAAAACGTCGGTTGCGCGAGCGCGAGGGGACCCGCACCCTCTTCTGCCTATGCCAACTCTGCGCCGCCTTTGGCGTACGCAGCCATCGGGAGCTCTGAGCCATGAGCGGACCTTCCCCTTCCGGCCAGCCGGACCACGCGCCGGTACGGAAGCCCGAACTCGATCAGCCCTATGCAGACACCGTCGCCTACGGCAATGGCCCGCAGGACAACGTGACGGACAGCAGCGAGATGGCGGCCGTCACGCAGCACCAGATTGTTCTTGGGGGCAAGACGGTCGATTACACGGCCCGTGCCGGGCATCTTGTGACAGTCGATGCCAGCAGTTCGCAGCCTGCCGCCAAGATGTTCTATGTCGCCTTCTCAGCCGATGAAGCGAAGCCGGATGCCAGGCCCGTCACCTTCTTCTACAACGGCGGCCCGGGATCGTCCTCCGTCTACGTGCTGCTGGGGTCTTTCGCGCCCATGCGGCTGCGCACGTCGCTCCCGGATTTTACCCCGCCCGCCCCTTACACGATCGAGGCGAATCCCGACAGTCTGCTTGATGTGAGCGATCTCGTCTTCATCAATCCGGTCGGCACGGGCTACTCGGCAGCCATCGCGCCGAAGGTGAACAAGGATTTCTGGGGCACTGACCAGGATGCGCGGTCGCTCGCGCAATTCATCAAGCGGTACCTCACGGTTTATGACCGCTGGAACGCCCCCAAATTCCTCTACGGCGAATCGTACGGCACCGCGCGGACCGCCGTGCTCAGCTACATGCTCCATGAGGACGGGGTCGATCTCAACGGCCTGACTATCCAGTCCTCGATCCTTGATTATGCAAAAGCGGGCGACCCTATCGGACTCCTGCCCACCTGCGCCGCCAACGCCTGGTACCACAAGCGCCTGGGCGTCACGCCCCCGCCCCCCGAACTTCCGCCTTTCGCCGACCAGGCCATGCGGTTCTCCGGCTCGGACTATGCGAAGGCGCTCCAGGCCATGCCGCATCCCGATGATTCAACTGTCCGTCAGTTGAGCGCTCTTGTCGGCATCGATGACGCGACCTTACGAAGCTGGAACCTGAACGTTGCTGCCACCAACGATCTCGGAACCCTGCTTTTTCTCGTTACGCTTCTGAAAGACAAGGGGCTCGCCCTGGGGTCCTATGACGGACGCGCGACCGGCATCGACACAGGCATCGCTGGACAGGTCGATCCGATGTCCGGCGGGAACGACCCGACGATGACCGCCGTCAACGGCGCCTATACGGCCATGTGGAACAGCTATCTGAACGACCAGCTGCGCTACACTTCTACTTCCTCCTTCACCGATCTCAACGACCAAGCCTTTGCCAACTGGGATTTCCACCATACCGACCCGACGGGCGCTGAAAAGGGCATCGACAGCAAGGGCAATGTTGTTCTGTACACGGCAGGCGATCTGGCCGCGACGATGAGCCTGAACGTCGATCTCAAAGTTCTATCGGCCAATGGATATTATGATTCTGTAACGCCCTATTATCAGACCACGCTCGACCTCGCGCATATGCCGATTGAAAACGGAGCTGTGCGCCGCAACCTCACCGTTCGCTATTATCCATCCGGGCATATGATCTATCTCGACGGCGGATCACGGACCGCGCTGAAAGCAGATCTTCTCACGCTGTATCACGATGCGACCAGCGATCCCCATGCGCTGGCGCGCATCCGTGGCTTGCAGCAGCGCACACTGAAAAGCCATTCGAAACATTCAGGCAATTCCGCATGATCCGACATCACCTGCAGACCCTGCCCAGTAGTTTTCTTATGGAGCCCACGCTATCGCCGATCGGCGATGCGATGGGTAGCGAACCCATCCGCCTGACCATCATCCTCAAGCCGCGGCACGCCATGAACCCCGCCGCCCCGCGCCTGTCCCGGGCGGACTTTGCCCACAATCACGCGACGGATCAGGTCGTGATCGATCGGCTCGTCGCCTACGCCCAGTCCCACGGCCTGACGGTCCGGCTTGCGCGCGCGGCGGAACACCGCGTCTGCCTTAGCGGCACCTACGCCCAGGCGCGCAGCGCCTTCGAGCCTGACAAGCTCGGCCGCTATCGCTCCGCTGCCGGCGAGCATATCTGCCGTTCCGGGCACCTTCATGTGCCGCCGGACTTGGCCGAGCATGTCGTTGCCATCATGGGCTTCGATGAACGGCCGGTCGCGCGCCCGCATTTTCGTCTGCGGCCGCTGCGCGCCGCCGCTGAGACGAGCTACGACCCGCCTGCGATTGCCGCACGCTATGACTTCCCGACCGGGACCAATGGCGCCAAACAGACCATCGCCCTTATCGAACTCGGCGGTGGCTATGATGCGGCTCAGATGTCGCAGTATTTCGCAGGGCTCCAGATCCATCGCACCGGCACACTGGAAGCCGTGCCGGTCGATGACGTCTCCGTCGCTCCCTCCGGCGCGACGGACGGCCCGGATGGCGAGGTGCAGCTCGATATCGAAGTGGCCGGGTCCGTAGCGCCGGCCGCCAATCTAGCCGTTTATTTTGGCGGCAATTCCAGCCGCGCCTTTCTCGATACCATTGCCGCCGCCGTGCATGACAGCCGGCGGAACCCCAGCGTCATCGCCATCAGCTGGGGAGGACCGGAGACCAATTGGTCGGCCCAGGACCTCGACGCCATGGACCAGCTTTTCCAGACGGCAGGCAGCCTTGGCATTAGCGTCTGCGCGGCATCGGGTGATAGCGGAGCGAGCGACGGCAGCGCGGACGGCACACTGACGGTTGATTTTCCCGCATCAAGTCCGCATGTCCTGGGCTGCGGTGGCACCCGCCTGCCCAGCAATGGCGCCGAGAGCGCGTGGAACGACGGGCCGGAGGGCGGCGCCAGTGGCGGTGGCTACAGCAGCCACTTCGCCCGCCCCCCCTGGCAGAGCGACACCGGGCCGAGCGGACGCGGCGTACCGGACGTCGCTGGCGATGCCGATCCCGCGACCGGCTACCGGGTGACGCTCGATGGGCAAGCGAGGGTGGTGGGCGGTACCAGCGCGGTCGCCCCGCTGTGGGCCGCGCTTATCGCACGCATCAATCAGGGACTGGGCAGCAGCGTGGGTTTCATCAACCCCGCGCTGTATGCCGCGCCCGCGGCTTTCACTGACATAACCTCCGGCAACAACAACGGCTACACCTGCGGCCCCGGCTGGGATCCGGTGACGGGCCTGGGAACGCCTATCGGCTCAGCGATCTACAGCGCCCTCAAGCGGCACTGAAGCCGGAACACTAAGGGCTACTGCCGTTTGGCATATTCACCGAGCGCCCATGCGGAGCCGCGCAATCGCTCTCGGCAGCGACACACGCCGTTATTCGCTTCGCCAATCCGGGTTCAGGTTTCTTTCCGTGAGCGACGGAGCCATTCGTCTAAGCCGATGCGGCCGAGGCGCGCCTCGGCCAATGGTACGAGCGAGTATTGTTCAAGCCGGCCGCCCCAGTATCGGGCCTCGGGATCACCCACCACCTCACGCGGGTCGCCGACAGCCTTCAGATAGCGGGCGACGATTTGATTAAGCGGCGCTCGCTCCGGGCCGGCGATCTCGACGATGCCGTTTCGGGGCGCCGCAGGCGCCAGTTCGGCGACAATGGCAGCGACGTCGTCCGCCGCGATGGGCTGAAACAGGCAGGGTGGAAGCCTGACGACAGTTCCATCTGTACTTGAATCGGCGATTCCGCCGAGGAATTCCAGGAATTGGGTTGCGCGGATGATGGTGTACGGATTGCCGGAGGCTACGATCAGTCTCTCTTGGGCAAGCTTGGCGCGGAAATAGCCATTGTCCATCCGGTCTGTTGCAACGATGGAAAGCGCGACGTGATGCCGGACACCCGCTGCGGCCTCCGCCGCGAGAAGGTTGCGACCGGAGGTCTCGAAGAATTCCAGCACGGCCTTGTCTTCAAATGAAGGCGAGTTCCCGAGATCGATCACCACCTCCGCGCCGGTCATGACCTCTTTGAGCCCCTCGCCGGAGATGGTGTTCACACCGCTTTTGGGCGAGGCGGGGACGACCTCGTGGCCTCCCTGGCGCAGAATGGCGACGCTCTTCGAGCCGATCAGGCCGGTGCCGCCGATGACGACGATTTTCATGATTCGACCTCCCCAGTCGATGACTGGAGGCTCCAAATTGGTTTGATAGGCCTCCTCGGACGTGCGGAGCGGGGCACAACCCGCTCGGCTGCCCTATTGATAGCTGGCCCCGGGCGGTAGTGCGGTAAATTCTCCATGGGCGGCGCTCGTGCGCCACGGCCAAGCGGCGCAACAACGCTATCGACATTGGTTACAGCGGCTTTCGCGCGGAAAAGAAGCGGAACAGGTCTAGCTCGCTGGCACATCGCGCCGATTCGAAGCCGCAATGCTGCATCATGTGAAGGACGGCCTCGACCGGCGCAAAGGCGGCGATCGTCTGCCAATGGTAGGACATCAGACTGCGTGCCTGCCGGTCCCGCGCGAGCACGAGAGAAACGACGGGCAAAATCCCGCCGACGAAGATGGCGGCAGAGACCTTGGCCAGCTGATTGGCTGGAGGACTGATCTCGAGCAGCACGAGCCGCCCACCCGGACGCAAGACACGCCATGCCTCCTGCAAGGTCTGCTCGATGTTGGAGACATGACGCAGCGCATAGCCGATCGTCACGAAATCCGCCGTACCCGCGGCAAAAGGCAAGGCTTCGGCTGTGCCCTGCACGAGGGGAATGCCCAGGTTCTTCTGCGCCACCGCTAGCATCGATTCACTGAGGTCGACGCCGATCAGCGTGCCGCGCCCCTGCATTAGACGACGCGCCTCGCGAGCCAGCAGGCCGGTGCCGACAGCAACGTCCACGACCGTCATTCCTGGCGCGATCCCCGCCTTGCGCAGGCAGCTGCGCCGATACCAGGCGCCGGAGCCGAGCGAAAAGATCTGGTTTATCAGATTGTAATGGCGCGCCGTCCGATTGAAGAGGACGCGAACCGGGCCGGGCTGGCGAGCCGGGTTAGCGTAATAAGCGTCGATGGCCTTAGCTGACGCCTCTGGCCGATCTTGCGTGTTGGACAAACGGCACACCTATGGCCTAACTCAATACAGGCAAGTGTCGACGGGTATGGTGGCAGGGTCAACACCCCGCGGCGCTACCCGCCATGGGGAAGACGGGCGTGACTGAGCTTCAGCAGACTGCGATGCCGGTGTCCACGGCGGATTGCGACGTATTCGTCGTAGGCGGCGGCCCTGCGGGCTCAACCATCGCGGCCCTTCTCGCGGAACGCGGTCACCATGTCATCCTGGCCGAGAAGGATCGGCATCCACGCTTCCATATCGGCGAATCGCTCCTGCCCCATAACCTGCCCCTGTTCGACCGGCTGGGGGTGCGGGACAAGATCGAAGCCAGCGCCATGCATAAATATGGCATCGAATTCGTCTCGCCCTATCACGGCAAGAGCGTGAAATACGATTTCGGCCGCGCCTACGACAAGCGCTTCCCCTACTCGTTTCAGGTCCGCCGTTCGAGCTTCGACCATATGCTGCTGCAGAACGCGGCCGCCAAGGGTGCGACGGTCATCGAGGAATGTCGTGTGTCTGCCGTCGTCTTTCCCGAAGGCGAGCCGGCGCTCGTCACCGCGCGCGGCCCAAATGGCGAGGACAGGAAATGGCGCACCCGCTTCGTGGTCGATGCGTCAGGCCGGGATACGCTACTGGCCGGCCAAATGGGCTTGAAGGAGCGCAATCCGCGCAATAACAGCGCTGCGATCTTCGGTCATTTCACGGGCGCACGGCGGCTGCCCGGCAAGGACGAGGGAAATATCACCATCGTCTGGTTCGACAACGGATGGTTCTGGTTCATTCCGCTCTCGGACGGCACGACAAGTGTCGGCGCCGTTTGCCCGGCGGACTTCTTCAAGACCCGTGGCACGGATCTGCAGAGCTTCTTCCGGCAGGCCATCGCCTCAAGCCCCGAGATCGCCGACCGGCTGCGCGATGCTGAACTCGTCGGCGATGTCACGGCCACCGGCAACTATTCCTACCTGTCCAAGCGGACCAGCGGTGACCGCTTTCTCATGGTGGGCGACGCCTGCGCCTTCATCGACCCGGTTTTCTCCACTGGCGTCTATCTCGCGATGGTCAGCGCGTTTTCGGCAGCCGACGCGGTGGACGGCGCCCTGCGCAGCCCACGCAAGGCCGCCCGCCTGCTACGCCGCTATGATGCGCAGACGCAACGCGCGCTCGGCTCCTTCACTTGGTTCATCTACCGAATTCGCGAACCCGCGATGCGCAACCTC
>NZ_DATJJK010000226.1:0-38695 GCF_035492295.1 Acidisoma sp.
CCGTTGATAGCGCCGAGCGGATCGGCCGTCAGGTCGCGATAGTGGATATGGCAGATATTGCCGCCGATGCCGACGGCCCCGCCGTTGGTGTCGGCTGCTGCCATCATCGCCTCCACGCCCTGGTGCCAGCGACCGGTCACCTGGGCGCCGATCTCGGGTTTGTCCTGTTCGCTGGTGAAGGGCTGGCGCAGGATTTCGGTGAGTCTGGCGACGGAGGGCAGGACCTTCAGCGGGTCGCGATGCACGAAGACGATGCGGGCATCGGGATAGACCATGCGGATCGCGTCGAGCGCGAAGACATGGTCCGGGCATTTCAGCACCCATTGCACCGCATCCGGATCGTCCCCGCTTTGGTGCTGAAGATGCTGCAGGAAGCGCTTGTGGAAGCGGTAGGCGAGGTTGTGCCCCTGGGCGTCCTGCCAGGTGAGGTAGGTCGGAATGCGATAGGTCGTATCAAAGCGGAGGGACTGGAAGACTTGGGCCGTGATCTCGGTGCATTCCTGAGGCATGCGAGCCGTCAGCGGATGGACGTCCCGAAATCCCGGTGCGAAGCGGGCGAAAGCGCGCAGGTCGCGTTCCGTCTTCTCGATCCGGCGGTCGGGGCCATGCTCAGGCGGGTAGGGGGCCATGGTCTGCCAAACGCTCGGGCTGCGGGTGCGCGGGTCGCAGTCCAGCAGCCGGTGCAGGAAGGTTGTGCCGCTGCGGGGTAGACCGGTCACGATCAGCGGCCGGCGGATCGGCGTCGCCACGATGCTCGGCTCGCGCGTCTCCTCCCGGCTCATCCGGATTAGATTGCGCATGCAGCGGATGGTGTCGTAGCGGACCGCGAGGCGGCCGAAGAGCGAGAGATTGGCCTCGCTCTCGAGCGCGCTCAAAAGGATGACGAGCCCTTCCATGAACTGGCTCGGGCCGAAGTCCGGGCCGAGGGTCGTCGCCGGAGAACCGGCCAGGGCTTCCTTGAGAAGGGACTCGGCATTGAAGGGGCGTCGCCCCAAGCCCGTCATGCGCGACATGAGGTCGGCCAGATAGAGGGCGGAGGTGGCGACGGTCACGGTTCCGGCAAGTCCTATGAAATCCCTAGTGGCTGCTACCGGCCCCCCGTGGCGGGGTCAAGCGACCCCGCTTCTCTGGCCCCTGCAGGGTCTGCATTCCGGATGAGACGGGAGGTGTCGGCAGCCGCGATGGCTCGGCCTCCTCGGCCTGCCGGCGCAGGGTGGAGACGATGAGGCGGATGCCCTCCGCATGCCAGCGCTGGACCGCCTTGTGGTCTGCGCCGAGCAATTCGCCCAGGCGTCGCCAGGAGAAGAGATGGCGGCCGCTGACGGGGTGGACGAGCGCGCGGCAGCCCACGATCCGACGCAGGACGAAGCGGTCTTGGGGGATAAGGCCGAGAAAGCTCATGGCGTGGTCCATGCGACTGATCCGCGCGGCGGAGGGCATGGGCGGGCGGATTTCGGCGGTCGACCAGCCATAGGCTTCGGCGGCTTCGCGCAGAACGGGCAGGGTGGCCGTGCGCAAGCGGGGGGAGAAGCCGCTTGGCGGCAGCGACAGGAGGGTCGCTCCCGCTTCCTCCAGGCAGGCGACGACGCTTTCGCAGGCGGGCGACAGATCCGGGCCTTTGCCCGCTTTCGTTGAGCGGGCCACACGTCGCGTGACATGAGTCGAATTGGACATGGACTTTCCTTGAGATCGCAGGCTGAAACATGGGAGAAGGGGGGCGGCGGTGTTTCCCCTTTGGCCTCCAGATCGCGCTTGAGAAGCGGCTGAAGCCTCAGCTACCGTCGGTGAACTTCTTTCGCGTCACGGAGACGGGCGGCCGGGGGTGTCGTCGGTTCGATTCAGAAATGTTATTATAACTAACTAATTTGGGCAAGCGAAACTTGGCAAGAAGAGCGGCTTTGGAGGGGCCGGGCGTGAAGCCCGGCCATCCGGCGGCAGACGGGCAGGCGGCACTGGAAGGTGTCGCGGCCCGCATCCGGGAGAGTCGCCGCAGTCTGGGTCTGACGCAGGAGGAGCTTGCCCGGCGGATCGGTGTCTCCCGCAGCGCGATCGCGCAATGGGAGACGGACCGGACGGGTCAGGTGCGCGCCAATCTGGCGCGGGTTGCGGCGGTCCTCGGGGTCTCCATCGGCTATCTCCTGACCGGGGAGAGTTATGGTATCGAATCAGGTGCCGAGACGGCGGACGAACGGGCTCTCCTTAATCTTTACCGCCAGATTCAGGATGCCGGACGGGCCGAATTGCTGCGTTTGGCGCGCCGTATTCTGGTGGTGCAGGAACAGTCGGGCGTGCGGCGGAGGTCCTGACCCACAACGTTAAGGTGGGCCAACTGAATTATTGTTTTGATAGGGTTTCCGGCTCTTTCCAATTTGCCGGACAAAAGGAGGCGGTGGGCTCGCCGAATGCGGCGGAGGTTTATCTATCAAGTCGTTGATACAACGCGAAGCGCGGCCGGCCCTCTATTTCGAGATTGCCGTCACGCGCAAATGCTTTCAAAGTTCGGCTGAGAGCCGGACGAAATCGGCTTGCGATTTTTGTGGCGATCAGTTAACGAAATGATCATCCTTATTCCATTAGCTGACTGCCGGGGACGCTCGTTGCAGCGTTCCGACCTACCGAGAAATCTGTTCACGTCAGGGATCTGAGAGCATGAGCGAATCGACGACCGTCGGGGGCGGCACGACCCCTGCGCAATTCACTGGGGCGAGCGGCGCCGAAGCTGCCTTTGCAACCCTCTTTCCCTCCGGCACCACCTATACGGTCTTCAGCGGCAGCGGCGTAGCCACGACCTCGGGTCCATTGGTGGTTAGCTCCACCAATTCCGCTATCACCGTGTCCGGGGCCAGCGTGGTTGCCGATACAACGGCTGGCGGCAATGCCATTACAACGACAACGTCCACCGCCGTCTTCGCCGCGCCAAACGACACGATCTCCGCCGGAGCGGCGGCCACCACCATTTTCGGGGCAGACTCGGGTGTCACCCAGTTCACGGCCAGTGGCGCCAATAGTTCCATCACAGGCGGTGCCGGTGGCTTCGTCGGCACCGCCTCGGGCGCCAATTCTACGCTTGTCGGGGGTACCGGCGTCAGCATCATGCATGTCACGGGGAGCAACAGCCTGGCGGTCGCTGGCCAATCCGGCATCACGGGAATCGACATGAGCCACAGTACCGGGCCCGAGACGATCGCCACCAACCCGCTGGGCAATTCGGGCACGCTCGTTGCCATTTTGGGCGCCGGGGCGGACAGCGTCATCGGCGGCAGCGGTGCCTCCACCATCACCGCCGGCACCGGCCATGACAGCTTTCTCTTCGTGCTGGGCCATGCCGGTGGGTCCGAGGTCATCATCGGCTTCAATGCCGCGGATAACATCGGCTTCGCGGGCTACGGCTATTCGGCCACCAATCTTCCGGTGGAGCATGTCGGCAGCATAGGCGACGTCATCACGCTCAGCGACGGCACAACCGTCACCCTTGCCGGCTTCGACCATAAAATCTTCTCGGCCTGACCCCGAAAGCCGTTCCGCGGGCCCCTGTGGCCTGCGGGACCCGATGCCGGCTCAGGCGTAGCTCGGCCGCGGATTGACGGTCGAGAGATGGTCGAAATGCTTGAGGATGAGCGCTACCTTGCGAAACAGCAGGGTGGCGTCGCTCAGTTCCCGTTCCAGCCTCTCGTCCGGATCGAGATGAGCGTGAGAGGGCTCGCCCGAGACCAGCCGAGCCCCGGCCGAAACCCGCAGCGCCGCAGCCGGAACAGCATCGATCGTCACTGCAACGGGCTGGCCGATATGGCATCGCCGGCTGAGTGTCGCGTGGTCCTCGGCAGGCACCAGGGCCGCGAGCGCCGGCCCAAGATCCGCATTCAGCCAGATGTAGACTTTCCGCGCCTCGGCCAAATCCAGGAACGGCGCGCTTTTGGCCGGCTGTCCGTCAGCGTCGGGCTCCATGCGGCTCAGTGCGAAGCAACGGATCGTCGCCGTCAAATCCCATTCCTCGGGATCGACCTCCGCCTCCTGCAGGGTGACGGTGGTAAGACCGTCCGTCCGGGCGATACACTCTTCGACATGGCCCACGAAGCGATGCAGCACGCTGCGACGCCGGGTTCGAGGCACTTCGGCGAAGGCCTGCATCTCGGCCAGGGCCGCCTGCCATCGCATCATCAGGCCGAAATTGCCGCCGGGGCGGCCGTCATCTGCGCGCAGGCAATCCGTGCCGGCCAGATCACTCGGCCATTCGGCGCTGCCGCAATAGAGACTGAGTCCCGCGGGCAGGGGGCCGGCGGCCAGGCGATGGGCCACCGCGCCGGGTGCCAGCAGAGCACCCGCGAACGGCGGGCCGGTGAAAAACTTCGACCCCGTCATCAGCACCATCCAGCCACGTCCGACATAGTCCCGGATGGTCCCGGGATTGAGCCGCGCCTGGCAGGCGTCGACGATGACGTCCATACGGCCCGCAAAGCGCGCCCCGAGCGCCGCCGCACAGCTGCGGCTTGGCGCCCGAAGTCCGGTCTTCGAAACGTCCAGAATATGCAGGATCGGTCTGCGCCCGGCGGCAATCGCGACCTCCACCGCGGCTACGCAGTCCCGGTCGACCTCGACCGGCGACCGGACGCTGCCGTCAGCGCCTCGCACGGCGATGGGGACGAGTTCCGTATCCTCCCGGTAGCCGGGCACGACGTCGCCCTTCGCGACGGGCAGGCCACGGGCGGTGTCGACGGCGAAATGCCGCCCGCGGGCCGCCAGTGGAACCCCGCTTCCCGTTTCTTCCGGAGCAAGGAGGATGTTGGTGATGGGCCGCTCTTCCGCCGCCTCGGCAAGAGCCAGCGCCATGAGCTCGGCATCGGTGCCGGAGGGGGCGAGTACGATGGCGGTGTCAGCGGGAAGGTCGAAATGCTGCGCAAGTCCAGCCCGGATATAGGCGGCTTCCTGGACGATCGCGCTGTCAGCTGTTTGTGCGAAGCTGGCGCGGATCATCCGTCGCCGCGCCATCTCCGCGCCCAGATAGCCGCGCTCGGAACAGGAGGAGGCGGTGGAAGACGCGAAGGTCACCGCCCAGGGGCGCGGCCGGTGGCTGCAGCCATAGCCATTGAGCCCGGTGAAGGGATCGACCCCGAGCCGAGCATCGCCGCCCTGTTCCATCAGCCATTCAGTCGGGCCGAGGATGGCCCAGGCATCAACCAGCCGTGCGTGGTCCTGTGCGCTCAGCATCGCGTCCGGCGCCTCAGGCTGGTGGACGGCCAGCTTCGCCCAGATGCGCCGGGCGATGCTGAGGTCGGGGGCCGCGTATCCGGTCAGCGGCGCGATCCAGCCGGGCAGGGTGGCGCCGGCCGAGCCATAGGTTTCGAGAACAATGGCAAGGGCGGCGCAGCGTGCGGCCGCCAGCCCCGCGAGCGCAGGCCTTGCTGTCGTCGCAAGCCACGCAAGTTCCATCGCATGGCGCAGATGGAACAGCGTTTCATTGGAGGGCGCCAGCACCGGCGCCCCGAGCAGGATTCGCCCCGCCTGAAGGACAAAAGCCTCCGAAACCTCAGCCGCGACCTGGATATCGAGATCGGCGAGCAGCAGCCGAAGCTCCGGCTGATGGGGAAGGCCTGCGATCGGGGGTGATGCCAGCTCAGGCAGCATGGATAATCCTTTTCCGCGACGGGTCCGAGGTGCAAGCCTCGGCGCCTTATCTGTCACAATCCGCTCTCCTCGCCCATGCTGCAGCCTGGGCACACGGTCACAGGTCCCAATCGCGCCTCGGCAAGATTGAGGTCGAAACGACCGTATTGCCATGTCAGCAAGGATGAACTCTACCCTGTAACGCTTTTCAAAATCACGCGTTTTTGCATTGCGTCAGCGGGTCTGGGCCAGCCTCGGCGCGTCGCTCACGTTGTCGATGTCACCAAAGTGCAACACGACTGTCATTCCACTCACGGCTATGCCCTCGTAAACGCGCTCCGCAAGCGGCCAGCCGGTCGCCTTCAATCAGGCCTGGAGAATCTCATGTCCGATGGTACCCTCGTTCCGCGCCTTACGCGCGCTCAATTTCTGAAGTCCGTCAGCCTTGCGGCGGTGGGCCTTGCCCTTCCCGGGGTTGTCGGTGCGGCGCATGCGGCGGAGGTGACTATTCTCGAGACGGGTTCCAGCCTTCTCTACCCGCTGTTCAACCTGTGGGTTGACGGTTTCGGCAAGGTCGATCCGAGCGTTCGCATCACCACCCAGAGCACGGGTAGCGGCACGGGCATCGCCCAGGCGATCGCCGGTATTGCGCAGATCGGTGCGTCCGACGCCTATATGGCGGGCCCGCAGGTCAAGAAGAACCCGAGCATGATGAACATCCCGCTCGCGATCTCCGCCCAGAACGTGATCTACAATCTGCCCGGCCTGAACGATAAGAACCTGAACCTGACCGGTCCGGTTCTCGCAGGCATCTACAGCGGCAAAATCACCATGTGGAACGACAAGGCGATCGCCGGCATCAATCCGGGCGTCGATCTGCCGGCCAAGAAGATTCTGCCGATTCACCGCACCGATGGCAGCGGCGACACGTTCATCTTCACCCAGTTCCTGACGAAGTCGACCCCGGAATGGGCGAGCAGCGTCGCCTATGGCACGACCGTCAGCTGGCCCTCGGTCCAGGGCGGCATCGGCGCCATCGGCAACCCGGGCATGGTGCAGACGACCACTCAGAACCCCTATTCGATCTCCTATGTCGGCGTGAGCTTCCTGGCCCAGATCCAGAAGGCCGGTCTCGGTGTCGCGATGCTCGGCAACAAAGCCGGCAAGTTCGTGCTGCCCAACCCGCAGACCATCTCGGCCGCAGCTTCCGGCCTGATCGACGCGACCCCGGCCGACCAGCGCATCAGCCTGATCTTCGCCGATGGTGATCTTGCCTACCCGATCATCAACTACGAATATGCCATTGTTGACCAGAAGCAGCCGAACGCGGCCCTCGCCAAGGCGATCAAGACCCTGCTCGATTGGGCGATCGACCCGAACGGCGGCAGCACCGGCGACTATATGAGCAAGGTGCATTTCGTGGCTCTCCCCGACAAGATCCGCGCCCAGAGCAAGGCCCGGATTGCCACCATCTCGTCCTGATCGGATGAGCCAAACCCTAACACCGAAGACATCGGCCGGGCTCCCCCGGCCGATGTCCACGTCGAAGGCAGGCCGGAGTTCCTCCGGCCTCTTTCGCATGACATTGCTTGCTTTGGCGGCGGTCATTCCGCTCGCCATCGCCTCCGTCTTCCTGTTCCTGGTCGTCTATGCCTGGCCGGCGATCAAGTTCAACGGCATCAACTTCCTGCTGACCAAGACCTGGGATCTCGGCAATCTCTATGCCGATCCGATCCAGACCCATGGCGTCCTTGCGCCCGTCGGCGCGACCTATGGCTGCCTCGTCTTCGTCGCCGGCACGCTCGCCAGCTCCTTCCTCGCACTCCTCGTCGCGGTGCCCGTCAGCCTCGGTATTGCGGTCTTCCTGGCGGAAGGCGTCATCCCGATGCTTCGGACGCCCTTTGCGATCGTGGTCGAGCTTCTCGCCGTGGTGCCCAGCGTCGTTTACGGGCTGTGGGGCATCATCGTGCTCGTGCCGCTGGTCGCCCACGTCATCTCCCCGGTGCTGGCGACCGTCTTCCATTTCATCCCCTTCTTCGCCCAGGGTGGCGGCAGCGGTTTCGGACTGCTCTCCTCCTCGCTCGTTCTCGCGCTCATGGTCATCCCGGTGATCACCATCACGGTCTACGACTCGCTGACGCGCATCCCCAAGGAGGCGAAGGAAGCGGCCTACGCGCTGGGAACGACCAAGTTCGAAATGGTCTTCTTCACCATGCTGCCGATGATCCGCCCTGCCATCATCGGCGCGGTGATCCTCGGTCTCGGTCGCGCGCTCGGCGAAACCATGGCCGTCCTCATGGTCTCAGGCGGCGCGCTCAACTACATGCCGACGTCGCTGATGAGCCCCATCAGCACCATGGCCTCCTTCATCGTCTCCCAGCTGGACAGTGCGGAAGGGGACCAGACCGGCCTCGCCGTACAGTCGCTCGCAGAAATCGCCATCGTCCTGTTTGTCATCACGGTCGTCGTCAACATCATCGCCCGTGTCCTGGTTCATTCCAGCACCCGGGGCCGCGGCTGACAGGTCGGGAATGCGGTTGATGCTTCGTTTCGTTCCGTCTTCATTCGTTCAGCGTTCGGAAATCGTGTCATGACCGAAGCGGCCATCGCTACTCCCTTCAGCCGGGCGACGCGCAAGCGCTCGGCGACCGGCCGCCGCACGCGCAGCATGCTTGGCTGGGTTTTCTGCACTATCTGCTTCCTTCTGGTCGCTGTCCCCCTGGCCGACATCATCCTGCTGGTCTTCGTGCGCGGCATCTCCGCCCTGTCGCCAAGCCTCTTTACCCAGGTCACGCAAGGCGTCGGCGGCGGCCTGCTCAATGCCATCACCGGCACGCTCGTGCTCTCCGTCGGTGCGCTCATCTTCGGCGTGCCGATCGGCGTCGGCGCCGGCATCTATCTGGCGGAATTCGGCAATGGCCGCTTCGGGTCGACCGTCCGCTTCACGGCGGACGTGCTGACCGGCGTGCCCTCGATCGTGCTCGGCTACTTCTCTTACGTGACCATGGTGATCTGGCTCGGCTGGCAATTCTCCGTGCTGGCCGCCTCCATCACCCTCGCCATCATGGTGTTGCCGTACATGGCAAAGATGACCGAACTCGTGCTGCGCCAGATCCCGGTGCCGATGCGCGAAGCGGCCTATGCCCTCGGTGCGAATGATCGCAAGGTCGTGCTCAAGGTGCTGATGCCGGTGGCCATTCCCGGCGTGATGACGGCCGTGCTTCTGTCCCTCGCCATCTCCGTGGGCGAGACAGCACCGCTCATCTACACCGCCGGCTGGTCGAATTACGTCTGGAACGGCAAGCTGACGCACGAGCCGATCGGCTACCTGACCTATGTGATCTGGAGCTTCATCAATCAGCCCTTCGAGTCTGCCCATGCGCTGGCCTTTGCGGCGGCGCTGCTGGTCATGCTCACCGTGCTGGCCATCAATCTCGCGGCCCGGGCCGTCCTTCGCGTCCGCGCCGGCTGAACGACAAAGGGCGGCCAATCACAGGCTAAGGCTGCCCTTCGCGGCTACCAGCGCAGCAGCCGTTCGGCTGCCTCCGCAATCTCGGCCTCGCCCCCGCAGTAGCTGAAGCGCACGAAGTCCTGGCCATGCCGGGCATCGAAGTCGATGCCGGGCGTCGACGCGATGCTGATCTCGGCCAGCATGCGAGCACAGAAGTCGGGGCTCGGCTCGCCGCGCTCGCTGATATCGGCATAAAGGTAGAAGGCGCCCTCGGCGGCGCTCAGCCGGGTAAACCCCGCGCGGGGGAGCGCCTCCAGCAGGAGATCGCGGGAGCGCTTGTAGCCGGCGCGCCGGGCTTCCAACTCGGCCGTGCAGTCGAAGGCGGCCGCCGCCGTCAGCTGACCAATATGCGGCGCGCTGATGGCCAGGTTCTGCGCCAGCCGCTCGGCCGGCCGGCAGAGGTCCTCCGGCAGCACCATCCAGCCCACCCGCCAGCCGGTCATCGAGAAGTATTTTGAGAAGCTGTTGATCACGATGGCCGAGGGGCTAAAGGCCGCCGCGGTCGCAATCGGGCTCTCGTAATGCAGCCCGTGATAGATTTCGTCGCTCACCAGCCGCACGCCATTATCGTGGCACCAGCGCGCAAGTGCGGCCAGTTCCTCCCGGTGCAGCATGGTCCCGGCCGGATTGCAGGGACTCGCCACAATCAGACCCTGCGGCCGCGGATCGAGTGCTTCGAGCATCGCGACGGTCGGCTGGAATCGCGTCTCGGCTCCGGTTTCGAGGATCACCGGCTGCATGCCCAGCGCGGTCAGGATATTCACATAGGGCGGATAATAGGGTGCCGCGAGGGCGACGCGGTCACCCGGATCGAAGGCCGAAAGGAAGGCGAGGGGAAAGGCGCCGGAGGCACCGGTCGTCACAGCGATTCGTGCCGTGTCCACCGTCGCGCCGTACCAATCCGCATAATGGCGGACGATACGGTGGCGCAGGTTTGGCAGGCCGAAGGCCTCGGTATAGCCCAGGGCGTGCCCCGCACGCAGCGCGGCCGCGGCGGCCTCGACCGCACCTTGCGGTGCGCCGAGCGCCGGCTGTCCTACCTCCATCCGGATGACCCGTGGATCGCGCGGGCCCAGGCGCGCGGCATGGGCATTTGCCGCCGCGATCACGTCCATCACCCGGAAGGGCGGAATGTCCCCGCCTCGCCCCGTCTTCAGGACCATGCGGCCTCCCTGCTACTGCTTCTGGCCGATATGGCCGGTGGCCAGGCCGTCGCCCCGCGGATCGGTGACCCAGACGCAGCTCTTGAAGTCGCCCGGCACCCGGGCGGGGCAATTCACCGCGTTGATCCGCCCCGGGTCGGGCACGGTCGCGCCGAAATTCTCCCCGTGCCGGCGCAGCGCATCCTCGGCTGCCACGGCAACCGCAAGCGGCGCCCCCTCCTGGCCCGATCCGCCGATCGCGGCGCGGAAGGAGTTGGTCGGCTTGTTCCAGATCAGTGCGGCGGAGAGCAGCGGCGCCTGACCATGATCGGGGGAGGCTGCGAGCAGTACGCCGGTTCCCGGCGCGATGCGACCGGTGCCGAAGAGATTGTTCATCGTCAGGCTGCAGGCGACCGCGGCGCCAGATCCGTCGAGCGTGATGAAGGAGGTGGAGGCGGCGAGCGGCGGCAGATGTCCCGCCGACAGGTTCGCATCGCTCAGCAGTGCCGAAGGATCGGCCGCGTCCACCCCGGCGCGATAGGCGGTGGCGACCGCCTGGGCGGCGGCATTGGCGGCCGCGATATCGGCCGGGTTGCGGCGCAGCTGCTGGAAGGCGGCGGCGGCGGCCAGGCCGCCATCGGCCGGCGGCGGCAGGAACATCAGGATATTGCCGTTGTCGCGCACGGCAAGCGGCGGCTCCTCCTGCGGAATGGCATGGTCGAGATCGGCCATGCTGATCGGGCTGCCTGCCTCGGCAGAGGCCTGAACCAGCTGCTGGGCCAGGTCACCCTCGTAGAGATCAGTCACTCCCTGGGTGCGCATGCGGTCCAGCGTCTGGGCAAGATCAGGTTGCGTCATGGTCTGGCCCGCGATGAGCGGACCGCCGTCGGCATTGCCGAAAACCGCGCGCGCCGCTGGGTCTGCGAGCAGCGGGCCGGCAACGACGGAGAGATCCTTGGCAAAGGCCTTGGAGACCGGCACCCCGAGGGCAGCCAGGCGCTGAGCCGGGCCGATGAGCTGCTGGATCGGGGTATAGCCATAGACCGCCTGCATCAGCATCAGGCCGCGCGCCGTCATGGGCACGGCAGCCGGGCGGCTTCCACCGCCCGAGGCGGGTTTGGGCAGGAAGACGAAGGCCTGCGGTGTCGCCTCGCCATCGGTTTTCACGAAGGGCGAATAGGCGACGCAGGCGCCGCCACCGCCGAGCGAGGCGCGAGACGGCAGCGTCACGGAGAGGGCAAGGCCCACAGCGGCGGCGGCATCGGCAGCCGTGCCGCCGGCGGCCAGGATCTCCCGGCCCACCTGGGCGGCTTGCGGCTCGTCGGCAATGACCACGCCGGACCAGTTGGGCTTGGGCACGCCCGGCGTCGGCATATCCGCCGGATTCGGGCTGGACCCAGGGAGAGGATTCTTCAGGAAGCCGCAGCCGCTGAGGACGAGGGCGGCTGACGCCAGAAGGGCTGTCGACCGTAGCAGCGCCGTCGTCTGGGAGAGCCGGGTGAGCGAGACCGAGGAAAATGCCATCATCATGTTTGCGCGGAGGCGCACCACTCCAGATTGGGTCACGTGCCGATTTGGTACATGCTCTGGATGGGTGCCATAAACGGCTTCAAATGCATCGGCAACCGCGTGCGCGATCTTCGGGCGCGCATATCTTCGACGAAGCCCTGTCGTGAAAGTGCTTTCCATGCTGTTCCGCCCCATCTCCACGGCGCTGATCGCCGCCGCCGCGCTCTGCGCTTCCGCAGCCTCAGGCTTCGCTCAGCAGAGCATGCCGGCCCAAGGCCACGCCCTCACCCCGGCGCAGCGGGCGGAGGTCATCGGCCTCATCAAGCAGGAACTGGTGCAGGATCCGTCGATCCTGAGGGATGCCATAGCGGCGCTCCAGGCCGACGATCAGGCGAGCCAGGCCTCTGCCCAAAGCAAGGCGATCGCGGGCTCGAACAAGGCGCTTTTTCACGATGCGGCTGACCCTTCCATGGGCAATCCGAAGGCGTCCGTGTCGCTGGTCGAATTCTACGACACGCGCTGCCCCTATTGCCGCGCCATGCGCCCGGAATTCGCCGAGCTCATCCGGCGCGACCCGGACGTGCGCGTCATCTTCAAGGATATCCCGATCCTCGGTCCCAATAGCGTGATCGAGGCGCGGGCCCTGCTCGCGGCGCAGCGCCAGGGGCACTACCTCGCCCTGCAGACCGCGCTGATGAGTGGAAGTGCCGAGACGCCGACCGAGACTTATCTCAGCACCCTCGCGACCAAGCTCGGCATGGACCCCGTGCGTTTCATCCGGGACATGAAGGACCCGGACATCGCCTCTCGTCTCGCCGCCAACAATGCCCTGGCACAGGCGCTCGGCGTCACCGGCACACCCGCAATCGTGGTCGGCGGTCAGCTCGTGCCTGGTGCCGTCAGCCTGGAGGATCTGCAGAAGCTCGTGGCAGGGGCGAAAGCGAGCTAACCACCGAAGGGCAGCCGCTCGGCAAGACGGAACGCCACGCCCGGCGCCTCCTGGGTGAAGAGCGCAAGGCTCCGGCATGTCCGGCGCTTGCCCGTGGCCGGTGCGAAATAGTCTTCCGCTCGCGGCCGCAGTTTTGCCGCCTCCGCCTCGGTCAGCCGTCGGCTCAGCGTCAGGTGGAAGCGCCAGAGCTGGAACACGTAAGGGTATCCCCAGTGCGCCAGCATCGCCTCTTCCGCCGCGCTCAGACCGTGACGCCGCCGCTTTTCGAGTTCCGACGCAGAGAGCGGCGCGCGAAAAGGATCGAGCGTCGCGACCGTCACGTCCGACAGAGCCTGTAGATCGGCGCTCGGCGCCGTCTCGCGGATGGCTAGAAACCCGTGCAGGATTTGCACCGAAAATGCTGGCATTTCGAATTCCCTCAGGCTGAGGGCGAGGTCCGCTGCGGCGGCGACGAAATCCGCGTAGGATCGGCCGGGAGCGAGCCGCATGGGCGGCTTCAGCGTCCCGTGCAGCCCGTAACTGGCCGCTTCTGCCGTCAACTCGGGCTCCAGTCCCCGAGGCTGCGGGAGGTCGTCGCCACTCTCCGGATCACGTCCGAGCCAGGTGGTCCCCGCCGTCCACAAGGGATCGGCCGCCTCAGGCGCGTAATAGACCGCGACGCGGTAGGGCGTGGCGCCGCTCACGCCACCCGCTCCCCGCGGCGCCAGACACCGCGAATGATCGGCGTGCCGTCATGCAGCCGGACGCGCACAAGGTCCGCGGACAGGCCGATCTCAAGCCGCCCGCGGTCGGTGAGGCCGGCCATGCGCGCCGGCCGGTCGGTCACGAGCGCGACTGCCTGGGCCAGGGATATCCCGGCGACGTCAGTGGCCAGAATCGCGGCTTCGAGCAGGCTTGCCGGCACGTAGTCGGACGCGAAGGCATCCACAAGCCCGGCCCGCAGCAGGTCGGCGGCGGCGACATTGCCGGAATGGGACCCGCCGCGCACCAGATTCGGCGCGCCCGCGATGGTCAGAATGCTGTGCTGCCGCGCCGCCTCGGCCGCTTCCATGGAGACGGGGAATTCCGCGATGCCGATTCCATCCGCCGCATTCTCGGCTACCTCTTCTGCCGTGCGGTCGTCGTGGCTCGCGAGCGCTATGGCCCTTCCGCGCATCCGCTCCAGCACGAGCGCCCGGTTCCGGTCGCGCCAGCGCAGGCGGCCTTCCTGGTGCTGCACCAGCTTTGTCTCGATCTCGGCCTCGGTGAGCCCGTCGCGGCGAAGCAGGGCGCGGAACTGCTCAAGGTCGTTCCACTGCCCAACGCCCGGCGAATGATCCATCAGGCTGACGAGGGCGAGGCGTGGATGCGCGGCATAAGGTAGAAAGAGCGGCTCCATGTCGGCGGCCGGCAGTTCGCAGCGCAGATGCAAAAGGTGGTCCGATTTCAGGAGGTCGGCCCCGGCGAGATGGTCGAGATCGGCCACGCCCTCGACGAAGGTGCGGGAGCGTTCCTCCTGAAAGCCGAGGTCGCCGACGCAGAAGGAATCAAAGACCGTCGTGACGCCTGCGGCCGCGCATTGGGCGTCGTGAGCGATCATGGCCGAGCGGGATGGCCAGCGCGCGGTGGCTCTGGGCTGCACCTGTCGCTCCAGATTATCGGTATGGAGGTCGACGACGCCGGGGATCAGCAGATCGCCGCCGAGGTCGATGGCGCCCGCGCTGCCATTTCTTCCGGGGTCGATCGCCGAGATCCGTCCGGCAGAGACGACCAAGCTTCCGGAGAGGCTGTGGTCGGGCAGGATCAGCTGGCCGCCGGTGAAGATCGTCTCAACGCCCATGGGCAGATCCGGCGAGGGGGCAGGGGACGGGGCTGGGAATCATCGGCTGGCTTCGGTCTCTTTGTGCAACCGCGAAGCTAGCCCGTCTCAGCGGTCAGGGTAACCCCCGGGGCAGCTGGAGAACCTGCTCGTGACAGGCTTTTCATGATGTGACTTCGAAACGAATCCCTTGCGCATCGGTCCAGGTTGTGTTAGTAAAAATAACATAGGAAAGACGCTTTCTGTTCCTTTTTCCGACCCCCTCCCAACCAATCGCAGGTGCTCTCGTGATGCTGACGAAAAGCATGCTCGCGGCCCTTTGGCCGCATGGAGATAGCGAAGCCCCGGGACTGTGTGACGGAATTGTTCGATCATCGGACAAGATATTCGCCGAGAGCGGGTTGGCTTCCGCGGTTGGGGTCGCTCACGCCATGGCCCAATTCAGCCATGAATGCGGAGCGGGCACGGCGCTTGTCGAGAACCTTAACTATGCCGCGCCGGGATTGATGGCGACCTGGCCGGGCCGGTTCGATGCCTCGAAAGCAGCCGCCTTTGCGCATCGGCCGGAGCAGATCGCGAACGAGGTCTATAACGGCCGTCTCGGCAATCGGCCGGGCAGTTACGACGGATGGACCTATCGCGGTCGCGGCGGCGCGCAGGTCACGGGGCGCGCGAATTACGCGAGACTGTCGGAGGCGGTCGGGCTCGATCTGCTCGCCGAGCCGGATCTCGCTAATCACCCCGATCATTTCCTGGCCTGTGCGGTCGGCCAGTTCCTGCTCTGCGGCTGCCTGCCTTTCGCCGTTCATGACGATGTGAGCGGCGTCACCCTGCATCTGAACGGCGGCTATATCGGTCTCGCTCAGCGCCAGGCCTGGCTCGGCCGCTGGAAGGCGGCCTTGACCGGTCAGGGGTCCGACCTGCCAAGCGCTGTCTGGCTGCAGGAAAGTCTCAACCGACTGGGCGCGCAGCCGCCCTTGGCGGTGGACGGGTCTTTCGGCCCGATAACATGCTCCGCCCTCAGGGCTTTCCAAGCGGAGCATGGTCTCACGGTCGATGGTCGGCTAGACGCGGCAACGGTTGCCGCCCTCGCGGCCGCGGGGCAAACCCCGCCGGCTGCCGGTGCCTGAGTCCGCGCCGATCAGTCAGAGCTGATCCATCGCGTGCACCAGCGGCCAGGCCGCCCGGTTATGCCCTTCATGCGCGATCACGATCTCTCGTGGCGTCAGCGGGCGACCGTAATAGGCCCTGTTGGCATCGGCCTGCGGCTGCACCAGCGTGCCGTCGAGGCTGATCCCGGCATAGGCGCCGGATGATGACGCCCAGACGATGATGTCGGCCCCGACATTGCTGGTGGTGGCCCCCGCGACGGTCGAACCCAGGGTCGCCACAGCAAGCCCCGCATTGGCGCCGAACTGGAACTTGTTGGCCATGAGCGCGGCGAGCGCCTTCTGACTCATGACGAACATGATCATCTCGGATTGCTGCGCGCCGATCTGCAAGCCGAAGCTTGCCGAGGCGATGGTATAGAAGGCCGGCTGGCTCCATCCGCGCGGTCCCCGTGTCATCATGACGGCGCGGCCGCCCTCGCCACCCACGAAGAAGCCTGCCTTGAAGATGCGCGGCGCGATCAGCACCGCCTGGGCGCGGCCGAAAAGCTGCTTCGCGTTGCCAAATTCCTTGTCGCCCTGAAGATCCTGCAGCGTGCCGAGCGCATGGTTGACGGTGTCCTGCGGGCCGCTTGCCGCTTGGGCGGGCAGGCTTCCGGCGGCTGTCGCGGCAACAACGCCAAACGCGGCTGCCATGGGGAACAGAGCTCTTCGAGTGACCATGACTGATACTCCTCCTGTCATGCGGGCTTTGCTCTCACATATGAGCGAAGGCCATCTCTGCAACCGAGAATCCCCTGCCACTCTTCCGAAGAAACGGGGCAGCTCTGATGGCCGGTATCTTGTCGCAGCGCAAAAAAATCCTTCATTCCAGATTCTTCACTGGGGGTGTCTGACGACGGAGTGGCGGGATGAGCAGTGTAATGGGCGTTGTGGAGGAGACGGGATTCCAGGCAGCGCTGGGCCTGATGCGCCGCTTCGGCGCGGCGCGGGCCTCCGACCTCGGGGGGGCCATCGCAGTCTCCATCGGCACCCGCTTGCCGGTCTCGAAGGTGGCGGATGCCAATCTTGCCCACGCCTTTCCGGCGCTCGACGCGGCTGCCCGTCGCCAGATCATCCGGGACGTGTGGGAGAACATCGGCCGCACCATGGGTGAATTGCCTCATCTGGCCAAGCTCGAACGCACCTCATCGGGTCCGGGCTGGGAAATCGCGGGCGAGGACATCCTGCGGGATCAGTCAGCCCGCGGCGGCCCAGCAATTTTCTTTTCAGCCCACATCGGCAATTGGGAGATGCTTCCACGCATCCTGGCCCATGCCGGGATTCCGATGGCAAGCTTCTACCGCGCGCTTTCCAACGTCAGGGTCAATGAAGCGGTCAATCGCCTGCGCCGGGATGCGGCCGGGTTGGACCTGCCGATGTTCCCGAAGGGCGCGCAAGGTGCCAGCGGTGCGCTCGCCCATCTTGCCGGCGGCGGCTATCTTGGGATCCTGGCCGACCAGAAAATGAACGATGGCATCCCCGTTGAATTCTTCGGCCGCCCCGCGATGACGGCGCCGGCCCTGGCGGCGCTCGCCCTGCGCTTCGGTTGCCCGGTCATTCCGGGTCGGGTCCGCCGCACCGGCTCGGCGCGGCTTCGGCTGGAGGTCGAGCCGCCATTGCCGCTGCCGCAAACCGGCGATCGGCAGGCGGACATTGCGACACTCATGCGCGCGGTCAATCGCACCTTCGAGCGGTGGATTACGGACGAGCCTGGCTCCTGGCTTTGGTTGCATCGGCGCTGGCCGAAGGAAGCGGCCAACTGAGCGGGCCGTTCAGTCGCCACCCGGCGGGAAGGGGCTGCCGCCAATCGCGGGCCTGCCTGCGGGCCCTGCTTCCGGTCTCCCGCGTGGGTCAGGTCCGCCCCAGGCTGGGCCGAAGCCCAGCCACCAGCCCCAGTCGAAATACGGCCACGGATCGGTGGTGGGGTAGGAGAGATAGGTCACCGTAATCGCCGGTGAACGCGCCTCGGTGATGATGTCTCCGCGCGCGGCCATGCATTGAAGATAGTCCACTGGCTGGCCCTGGCCCGTGCCGGCGGCTGCCTCCGCGGATCCGAACGAGGAATGGCGGCGGCAGAACAAATCGTCCTGGGCGAAATCCTGTGCCGTTCGTGTGGCGCCAGGCACTGCCACCAGCGCGGGCGGCGGCGGGGTGCAGCCCGGCAGCGCGGAAACGAACCCGGCCAGACAGGCCCCTTTCAGAGCCTGCGCCGGCTGCTGGCGCCAGCCTGCGATCAGCCGCCCCCGCATGATCAGTTGCTTCCGCCGACGCCCATGAAAAAGCTCGCCCGACCATCGATATGCGTGGTGATCGTGCCGGGCGCCGGTGTCGCCGCGGCGGTTTCCGCGGCCGGTGGCGCTGCCGCAAAATCACCACTGCATGCGCTCAACAGGCCGGCGGCGAGAAGCAGCATCAGAGAGAAGCGGCCTCTCGGACCAAATGGTTGGATCATGCAATCGGTTCCCGGGCGGGCTGTGATGGTATCCCGCCATGCTCCGTCAGAGAAATATGTGGGAAAATTTCCCACGTCAATGGAGGAGGCGACTCGGCCGACCTGCTCATGGTTCCGCTGAAATGTCCTATAGAAAAACGGCCCGGACGAAGCCGGGCCGTTCCTCTCAGCCCAATTGGTGGCTCAAGGGCCGGTCGTCTTCGGTGTCTGGTCGTTGGTCTTCGCCGCCGGTTGCGCCGCGAGAGGGGCGGCTGCGGGCGGTGCTGACTTCGCAGCCGCGAGTTCCGCCGCCCGCCCGGCGGCGGTATAAAGATCGAGGCGGGAATAAACGCCAAACTCCGAGCCATTGTCGAGAAAGCCGCCGCCCGGTCCCTCGGTTTCGGTCAGGATCTGGTCGGCTTCCTTCAGCGTCAGCGCCGGGAAGGCGACGGTCAGCAGATAGCCGGCTTCGGGCGCGAGTTGGCCGACATCCTCCTTGCCGGTCGCCGTGCTTTGAAAGACGGTGGGCAGGCCGTAGGTCTGGGTCGCCGCATAGAAGGCGGCATTATTCGCCGCGTTGCTGAAGCGGCCGTGATCCTCCGTGGCGCAGACAGCAACCGAATTGCCGCAGGCGGCTTGCAGAACCTGCGTTACGTCGCTTCGTGCCATGGTGATTGCGGCCCGAAAATCCTTGATCGAGACCCCTTTGATCTTCTGGCCGACATAGGCCGGATCATTGGCGAGCAGGTGCGCCATGTCGTAGGTGGCGAGGGTGCGGCCGCCGAGAACGTCCATGGCGTAGTGGGCACCCAGGATGATGCGGTCATTCCCGTATTCCGCGGCGCGGGCGATCATCTGCTGGTAGCGGTCCGGAACGAGCAGGGCGAGGATGATGGCGCCGGTGTAACCGTAGGTCGTATGGCCGCTCGGGAAGGACGGACTATTGACGAGGTCCATGATCGGGCCCCGATTGTAGACGGTGTTGTCGGCAGGATCGTCGAAGTAGTCGGGGCCGGTGATGGCGCGCATCGAGGGGATTGTCTGGAAGGGCCGCGAATCGCCGAAGGTATCGGCACCTGGGCTGCCGGCGGGAAGATCATAGGCCCGGCCGAACACGTCCGGCGTGGCGTTCATGTCCTTCAGAATGGCCGCAGCGGCATCAGAGACGGGCTCCTTGCCGTTCGTGGTACCGTTGGCAAAGAAGAACTTTCCGGAATTAGAGTCCGCGCCGCTGATATTGAGCGCGTAGACAATGATCTGCTGCACGGCCGGTGAAATATTCGTGAAGTGCTCGTCATCGATATAATGGGCGCGCGCTTCGTAGGCAGCGCCGAGGGTCGTACCGAGACCGTCCGAGAGCTCCACCAGATTGCCCTTCGTGATGAAGGCGTCACGCAGGGCTTGCTGTTCCTGTTCCGCGAAGGGAAGCAATGTCGGCTGCCGAACCTTCCCCGACTGGATGCCCGCGGTCACGGTGTAATTGGCGCCAAGGGCGGCGCGGCCTCCCGCCGTATTCGGCAAGGCCACGAGCGGGGCCAGCCCATGCAGCGCAGCAAGATTAGTGTCGGTCTGCGCCAGGGCCTGCAGCGGGAGGAGGGTCGCCATCGCAATGGCACCCAGGAGCATTCTTCGGGTCACGGTCTCGTCCTCAATGCTTGTCCGGTTTGCAGCGCGGAGGAATTTAGCACTGGGCCGCCCTTGTCTGGAATGGACTGGGCTCTTTTGTCGCAACTGCGCAGCATGCAGTGCCTTCCCTTGAAGGGCTCCGCACGGGGTCGCGCCCCGCGGGTATGTCCTTCTCGCGTTCCCGCCGCTGACGCGCGCGGATCGGGCCCTGCATGAAACCAAGCGAAAGGGCAGGACCCAGCGGAATTTTCCCATGGCGTAAGCGGGGTGATGGCTAGGTGAAGGCCTTGCGGGCCGCTTCCAAAACGCCGGCCACAGCCTGTCGGTAGGCGTCGAACATCGGTGCCACGCCGTCTGCCGGGCCGGTCCAGTTGATCGCAAAGCAGAAGCTGGCCGGCGTGCCGTCCAGGATCATCTGCCCGGCCAGGGCGAAGCAGTGGAAGTCTTCCCAGTCGATGCTGCCGCCTTTTGCATAGGCGGCGATGCCGGCCGGCACGACGAGGGGAATGGCATCGCCCATGGACAGGATGCGCTTGTATTCCGTCGTCGTCTCGGGTTTGGAAAAAAAAGCGCCCGACAGTGCCTTTTCATACCAGGCGACCATCTCCCGCGCCGTGCTCGCCATGGTTTCGCGGCCGTTGAGCGGCACGCGGGTCTTGCCGAAATCCTTGCCCTTCCGTAACGCCTCCATCCCCGCCCAGCCAAGATCGGTGCCGTAGGGCGCGCCCGCGAGATAGGAAAAGAACTGGCGGGTCGAAATCGGGATTTCGGTCTGGCGCAGATTGGCCTGGGCGATCAGAGCGCGCACCGGCGCCACGCCGCAAGCGCCGAGGGCGGCATCGGTCGCCGTGTTATCGCTGTGGGATATCATCGCCTCAAGCACGATCCGGAGCGGCGCGTGGCCGGAAAGGTCAGCGAAAACAGGGCTGACGAGGGAACGTACGCGGTCGTCGATCAGGATCGGCTGGTCTTCGGACAGGCGCCCGGATTCGCATTGGCGCAGAACCTCGGCGAGGATGAATGTCTTGACCGCACTGCCCATGAAAAGATGGCTGTCGGCGTCATGATCCACCTCCCAGCGCGAGTTGCCTTGCACGACGGAGACCAACCCGCCCGTGGTGGCGGGCAGGGCGGCGAAGCTTGCCAGCGCCTGCTGCACGGGCGATTGGCTTGCCGCGTCGGTGCGGCTGTTTCCCAACGCGAGGGCCGAGGTGCCCAGGGCCACCAGAGCGCGCCGCTTGATCTGCATCGCCTACCTTTCCAGGCATGTTCCGGCATCCGGCCACTTCCATGCCCGAACTGGCACCGGAAGTCATGCCGTGACATGGAGCCGCATGCGGCGATCAAGTGAAAGCTGGGAAAATGGGGAGGGGCCCGTGGCTCCCGGAGTAGGACTCGAACCTACGACCGAGCGATTAACAGTCGCTTGCTCTACCAACTGAGCTATCCGGGAACAGCGGGCGGGGACCCTATAGCGGAGGTGTCATGGGCTTGCAACGCCACTTCGGTCCCCTTTTTACGTGCTGAAAGCAGACCTCCCTCCCGCTCGCGTGCTGCCTTCTCGCGGGCTCGTTGGCATGCTAGAGCGCTCTTCGACGCGAGAGTGGCGGAACGGTAGACGCAGTCGACTCAAAATCGACCGGCGCAAGTCATGGGGGTTCGAATCCCCCCTCTCGCACCAAAGCATCTCATCCCCAGATGATAGGCGCTTTCCTTTCACAGACGGATGGGGCGATGCAACTCTTCAGCTGCCAGAACTGCGGCCAGCTTCTCTTTTTCGAAAACCGGTCCTGCGAGAATTGCGGTGCGCGGCTTGGCTACGACCCGGCCACCGGCCAGCTTCTCGCCCTCGCAGCCTCAGCCGAGGCTCATGAGGCCGGGGATCGCTGGCAGCCGGTAGACAGTCCCGGCCAGCAGTTCCGCTTCTGCGACAATGCGGCGCATGACGCCTGCAATTGGCTGGTCCCGGCGCTGAGCGATGACCGCTTCTGTCTCGCCTGCCGGCATAATCGTACGATTCCGGATCTTTCGGTCGGCGATCATTTGCCACGCTGGCAAAAGCTCGAAATTGCCAAGCACAGGCTTTTCTACCAGCTGATCAAGTTCGGCGTGCCTCGGCCCACCATCGCGGAGATGCCGGGGCATGGCCTCGTTTTCGATTTTCTGGCGGAAATGCCTGTGCCCGGTGCTACGCGCGTCATGACCGGGCATGACAGCGGGCTCATCACCCTCAACATGCAGGAGGCGGACGACGCCGAGCGCGAGCGCCTGCGCACGCAGATGCATGAGCCCTACCGCACGCTGCTCGGCCATTTCCGCCACGAGATCGGTCATTTCTACTGGGACATCCTGGTCCGGGACGGTGGTCATCTCGATGCGTGCCGGGCTGTTTTCGGGGACGACCGAGAGGATTATGCCCAGGCCCTGCAGCGCCATTACGATCAGGGGCCGCTCCCCGGCTGGCAGGAGCACTTCATCTCCCACTACGCCACCACCCATCCTTGGGAGGATTTCGCCGAGACCTGGGCCCACTACCTTCATATCGTCGATACCTTGGAGACGGCGTCGGTCTTTAAACTCGGCGTCCATCCGAAGAAGACTTCGGACCCTGATCTGCATGCCGACATCACCCTCAATCCTTATGGGGCAGGGCCTATCGGCGGGCTGATCGAGGCCTGGCTGCCGCTTACCTATGCGGTCAACAGCCTCAACCGCAGCATGGGCATCAACGACCTCTATCCCTTCATCCTGAGTCCTGGCGTCATCGCCAAGATGGAATTCATCCACGAGCTCGTGCAGGGAAACTTGGCGAAACCGCAGGCCTGAGGTCAGGACCCGGCCGGACAAAAAAACCGGCCGGGCATTGCTGCCCGGCCGGTTTTACTTCGATCATGCGAAGAAGATTACTTCGTCGCGTCGCGAAGACTGTCCTTGGCGCCGCCATAAGCGTTCTGCACCTTGCCGCCGACCTTTTCGGCCTTGCCTTCGGCCTGCATCTTCTTGTCTCCGGTCACTTTGCCGGCAGCTTCCTTGACGGTACCCTTGACCTGGTGGCCGATACCTGAGGTGCGATCCTTGTCCATCCTGCGTCTCCTTATACTGCGAGGACTCTGCGCAGTCTGCGCGTCCTCTTAAGATGTGAGATGGGGACAGTGTTTTCCGGAAAGAAGAGGGCGACCCGGCTGCGACGCTTCACGTCCGCGTGCTCCTGTCCCACTGATGAAATGAAAAAGGCCGCGCCCGAAGGCGCGGCCTTTCCCATTAGGCAAGTGCGCAGGATCAATAAGCCCGTCGTCCGAAGATGGCATGGTAGATGACGAGCAGAATAATCGCACCGATCACAGCCACGACCATGCTGTAGAGGTTGAAGCCCGTGATGCCGGCCGCGCCGAAGGACTGGAAGACGAAGCCGCCGACCAGTGCGCCCACGATCCCGAGCACGATATCCATGAAGAAGCCTTCGCCGCTACGATTGACGATCTTGCTCGCGATGAAACCGGCGATGAGGCCGAGCACGATCCAGCCGATGATGGACATCGCATACTCTCCTGAATGAGGCCGCCGAGCGGGGCTGGGCGGCGCTTATGCAGAGGAACAAGGTGTCGCGCCCCGCTTCTTCAAGGGAAATCCTTCGCGCCCAATCTGGCAAATCAGGCCGTACGAGCGCCTTTGATCGCGGGATACAGTGCCCGATAGAAGGGCAGCCGCGCCTCATAGGCTTCCTGCAGCGCGGGAATGGGCGCGACGGCGGAGAGGCGGCGCGGTGGCGTGCAGAGGGTCGCCGGGTCCTCGCCTGTTGCAGCCAGACGTCCGAGGCGTGCGGCACCGAAGGCCGCCCCGTGTTCGCCATCGGCCAGTCGATGCAGGGTCAGTCCGAGCACCGAGGCGAGGATCGTGATCCAGGTGCCGCTGCGCGAGCCGCCGCCGATGACATCGGCCTCGGTGATCTCGGTTCCCGCCGACCGCAGCGCGTCCAGGCAGTCGCGGAAGGAGAAGGCGACGCCTTCGAGGACGGCTTGGGTCATGGCGGCCCGGGTCGTATCCTGCGACAGGCCGAGGAAGGCGCCGCGGATCATGCCGTCATTATGTGGCGTCCGCTCGCCGGAGAGATACGGGAGGAAGGTCGCTTCCGAAGGCGCCGACGGCGCCTCGGGCAGGTTCTGCAGAAGGGTGGCTTCTTTCTCGCCCGCGACACGGCTCCACCAGGCGAGGCTGGCGGCGGCCGATAGGGTGACCCCCATCTGATGCCACAGGCCAGGAATGGCGTGACAGAAGGCATGGACCGCGGCTTCCGGATTGGGACGGAAGCGATCCGTGGTCACCCAGAGCACGCCTGACGTGCCGAGCGAGAGGAAAGCGCTTCCGGGGCGGATGGCCCCCAGCCCCACGGCGCCGGCGGCGTTGTCGCCGGCACCGCCGGCAATGACGGGGGACGTTTCCATGCGCCATCGTGCCCGGAGATCGTCGCTGAGTTGGCCTGCGGGGGCGCTCCCTTCGACCAGGCGCGGCATCGCGCTGAGCGGGAGGCCGGTTGCGGCGAGGACCTCCTCCGACCAGGCGCGGGCGCCGACGTCTAGCCAGAGCGTGCCGGCGGCATCCGACATTTCCTCGATCATCTCGCCGCTCAGGCGATAGCGCAGATAGGCCTTGGGCAGGAGCACCTTCGCCGTCTGGGCAAAGACATCGGGTTCGTGGGTGCGGACCCAAAGCAGCTTGGGCGCCGTGAAGCCGGGCATCGCCGGATTGCCGGTGATCTGGCCCAGGTTGGGGAGGCGCTCCTCCAAGAGGCGGCATTCGGCTTCCGAGCGGGTGTCGTTCCAGAGGATGGCGGGGCGGAGCGGGTGGCCTGCCCTATCCAGCAGAACGGCGCCATGCATCTGCCCGGACAGGCCGATGCCGCGCACCGCGGCGAGGGCCGGCCCATGGCTTTGGGCCAGCGAATCGATCGCGCGCAGCGTCGCCTGCCACCAATCTTCCGGATTCTGCTCGCTCCAACCTGGATGCAGGCGGGACACCTCAAGCGCTTCAGTATGGGTCGCCCGCACGGTCTCGGTCTCGTCAACGAGTACGACCTTGATGCCCGAGGTACCCAGATCGATGCCGAGATACATGCCACTTCACTCCCTTGGATTATGACTGCTGCTGATAGCAGGAAGCGAAACTGCCAGCGAGGGGAGGGCCGGGGTTCCATGCTCGTCAGATTCTGCCATGTGGAGGCTTCATTTCAGGCGAGCGGTATGGCAAGGAAGCTCCGCCGGACGCGAAAGCCAAGTCTGCGTGTGGCGCAAGGATCACAGGCGTGAGAGTTTTCCGCGTTGCGGCATTTTTCTTGCAATTTCCTGTTGCTGCGCATCATTTGAGCGACTACACCTTTCCTAAGGTTAATGTCCGGTTGATCTAATCAGGCACTGTCACAGTGCCGCCCGGTTTGAGTTCGGGTCATTTTTTGCGGAGATGACGGCGATGAGCGGCACAACGACAATGAGCGGCGGGACGACACCTGCCAATTTTACCGATGCGAGTGGCGCTTCAGCGGCCTTCGCTACCTATTTCGGCGCTGGCACGAGCTACACGGCGTTCACCGGTGGTGGCACGGTTTCGGTGGGCGGCGCGGCGACCCTTGGTACCTCCGCTACTGCCTACACGATCAGCGGCGGCACGACGGCGGTCGCCGATACCTCGGCTGGTGGCAACAGCATCACCTCGACGACCAACACCACGATCTTCGCTGCGCCGAATGACACCATCACGGCGGCGACCGGGTCCACCACCCTCTTTGGCGCTTCTTCCGGCCAGACCACCTTCTCCCTCGGCGGTAGCGGTTCCTCCGTCACGGGCGGCGCGGGCGACATCCTGGGTTCGGCATCCGCTTCCAACAGCACCCTGGTTGGCGGCACGGGCACCAGCCTCTTCACGGTGACCGGCGCTAACAACCTCGTGGTTGCGGGCCAGGGCGGCACGACGGGCGTCGATCTCAGCCAGACGACGGGCGCGGAGACGATTGCAACCAACCCGCTGGGCAATTCCGGCACGCTGGTCGCGACGCTGGGCAGCGGTGCGGACTCCGTCATCGGTGGCAGCGGCGCCTCGACGATCACGGCCGGTTCCGGCAATGACGTCTTCGGCTTCGTCAACGGCCATGCCGGTGGCAGCGAAGTCATCATCGGCTTCAACTCCAACGACACCCTCGCCTTCGGTGGTTACGGCTACTCTGCGAGCGTCACCCCGACGGAAACCGTCACCGGCGGCAGCGACGTCATCACCCTCTCCGATGGCACGACGATCACGCTGGTCGGCGTCGACCACAAGCTCTTCTCCTAAGCGAGACCCCGCCCCGGTTCTTCCAGGGCGCCCCGCGCTTCAAGACCCAGCCGCCCGCAACTCGTTGCGGGCGGTTTCTTTTTGTTCAATCAGCGCCGTGGAAGGATATCGTCGCCTTCATGTTTGGCAGGACTTCGGGTGTGCGCCTTCGCGGGCGCAGCAACGGGCGGCAGGGTCAGAGCGGTTCGGCCGACATCACGCGAGCGGCGACCTGCACCGTGATTCAGACCCCTTTTCAACCGATTAGAGTGTGATTCACGTGTCAGATAGAAGCTGTGTCGCTTCAATCTGACACGATCCCACTCTAGGCTGAGCCATCACCGGACTCATGGGCGCCATGTCTCTGCACGTCGACAAACCGTTGCCACCCAGCCTCTATGCGGACACCGCCATTCCGCCCCTTGCCCTGCCGCGGCTCGAGGGGACGGCCCGCGCCGCCGTCGTCGTCATCGGTGGCGGCATCACCGGTCTCTCCTCCGCGCTTCATCTCGCGGAAAGCGGCACCGACGTTCTTCTGCTCGAAGCCCAGGAGCCGGGCTGGGGCGCCTCCGGTCGCAATGGTGGCCAGGTCAATCCTGGCCTCAAACCGGATCCGGAGGAGGTCGAGCACGGATTCGGGGCGCTTGGCCATCGCATGGTGCGCTTCTCCTACGCAGCGCCGGAGGCGCTCTTTCGGCTCGTCGAGCGTCACCAGATCCGATGCGAAGCGCAGCAGTCAGGCACGCTGCGGGCCGCCGTCAGTGCCAAGAGCCTGGCCGGACTGCGGGTGCTCGCGGCGCAGTATGAGCAGCGCGGGCTGAACGATGCCCGCTACCTTGATGCGACGGAGTCGGCCGAATTCACCGGGACCCGGCGCTATCACGGCATCCTGAGAGATCCGACAGGCGGCTCCGTCAATCCGCTCGGCTATGCCCGTGGTCTTGCTCACGCCGCGATCGCGGCTGGCGCGCGCCTTCATTCCCATAGTCCGGCCACGCGGCTCCAGCGCATGGCAGACGGAAAATGGCAGGTCACCACGCCGAAAGGCAGCGTTATGGCCGACCGGCTCGTCATCGGCACGAATGGCTATACGGATAATCTCTGGCCCGGGCTCCGTCGCTCCGTTGTTCCGGTCTGGTCCGGCATCACCGCAACCGAACCTCTGCCCGACTCGGTGCGCCAGCAGGTCATGCCCGGCGGTGGCGTGCTCTACGAACTCGGCTCCATCACCGTCTATTACCGGCTGGACGTCGGGAACCGTCTTCTCATGGGTGGGCGAAGCAAGTTGCATCATATGGCCGGCCCGGAGGGCTTCGGCCTCCTTCAGCGCTACGCGGAGAAGCTGTGGCCTGCGCTCAAGGCCGTCCGCTGGACCCATGGCTGGAACGGCCAGCTTGCCATGACACCGGACCATTATCCGCATCTGCACGAGCCGGAGCCGGACGTCTTGATCGCGCTCGGCTATAACGGCCGCGGCGTCGCGATGGCGACGGCGATGGGCGGCATCGTTGCCCGCCGCATCGGCGGCGAATCCGAAGAGAGCCTCGACATGCCAGTTACCGGTCTCAAGCCCATTCCTTTCCACGGCCTTTGGCCGCTCGCGGTGCAGGGCCGTCTCGCCTGGGGCCGTATCGCTGACAGGCTCGGCCTGTGAGCGGCCCTCTGCTGCTGCGCGGCGCCCGTATCCTCACCGAAGCGGGTCTGGAGGAGGGGCTTTCCCTTCTGATCGCCGAAGGCCGTGTTCTCGATCTTCTGACCGGCAGTGCTGCGCCCTCACAGGTGCAAGTCGAGTCGCTGCCGGAAGGCAGCATCCTCGCTCCCGGCTTCGTCGACCTGCAGGTCAACGGCGGTGGCGGCGTCCTGTTCAATGAGACTCCGACCGCCGCGGCCGCGCGGGCCATCGCCGCCGCGCATCGCCGCTTCGGCACGACCTCCATCCTGCCGACCGTCATCACCGACCGGCCGGTGGTCATGCATCAGGGTGTCATCGCCGTGCGCGAGGTGATGGCGCAACCCGGCAGCGGCATCGCCGGCATCCATCTTGAAGGACCCTTCATCAGTCCCCGTCGGCCGGGCGTTCACGATCCGGCGCTGATCCGTCGCATGGAAACGGCCGATGTCGACTGGCTCTGTCTTTCCGCCGCCGATCTTCCGTTGCTGCTTACCCTTGCGCCGGAAGAGGCGACGGATGCCGATTTGAGGCGGCTTGCAGCTGCGGGTGTCGTGCTGAGCGCGGGGCACACGGCCGCGAGCGCCGAGCGGATTGCCGAGTCGATCGCCCTCGGCCTGCGTGGCTTCACCCACTTATATAATGCGATGCCGCCGCTCGCCGGGCGGGAGTCGGGGCCGGTAGGCGCGGCCTTCCTTGACCCGTCCGCCTGGTGCGGGCTGATTGTGGATGGTGTCCATGTCCACCCCGCCTCGCTGCGCCTGGCCCTTGCCGCGCGGCCCGAAGATCGCATGCTCCTGGTGACTGATGCGATGACCGTCCTCGGCACCGAGGCAGACGGTTTCAACCTCTATGGCAATCGCATCCTTCGCCGCCATGGGCGCCTGGAGCGGGAGGACGGCACCCTCGCAGGTGCCGATCTCGACATGGCGGCCGCCGTGCGCAACACCGTTTCGATGCTGGGTTGCACGCCGGAGCGCGCGCTCCGCATGGCCTCCACCTACCCTGCGGCCTTCATGGGCCTGGCCGATCGCGGCCGGATTGCGCCCGGTCTCAGGGCCGATCTGGTTCTTCTGTCCGAGGCTCTGGAGGTTCGCGGCACTTGGCTCGAAGGCGAATTCGCCGCTGCGTGAGAAGCCAGGGCGGAGACAAAGCCTCCGCCCTGATCGTCCGGTTCAGACGCCGATCGCCGCCAGCAGCAGAACCATGGCCAGGCCGAAGACCGAGATGATGGTCTCCATCACAGACCAGCTCTTCAGCGTCTGCGCGACACTCATGTTCAGATATTGCTTCACCAGCCAGAAGCCGCCGTCGTTGACATGGCTGAAGATGAGCGAGCCGGTGCCCGTCGCGAGCACCAGAAGCGGTGCGGAAATCCCCGGCGTGTGGGCGGCGATCGGTGCCACGATGCCGGCGGATGTGATCATCGCGACGGTCGAGGAACCGACGGCCAACCGCACCACGGCTGCCAGCAGCCAGGCGAGCACCACGACCGGCACATGCGCGCCGAGCGCCATGGTCACGATGGCATGGGAAACGCCGCTGTCGATCAGCACATGGCCGAAACCGCCGCCCGCGCCGATCAGCAGCGTGATCATCGCGGTCGGTGCCAGGCATTCATTGGTGAAGACCAGGATCGTCTCGCGCGACATGCCGCGCGCGACGCCGAAGGTGATGAAGCTGAGGATCGCCGCGAGCAGCAGCGCGATGTCGGTATTCCCGAGGAAGGTCAGCAATCCGTAGATCGCGGAGCCTTTCGTCGTGAAGAGATCGGCGAAGCTGCCGAGCAGCATCAGGATCACCGGCAGCAGCAGGGTGAAGAGCGTGACGCCGAAAGGCGGCAGGCTGCGGTTGGGCTCGGCATGAAGGAACTGCTCGGCCATCGGATTGTTCGGGTCGAGAATCGTGCGCGGGCCGATGAACATTGCGTAGAGCGGGCCTGCGATGATGGCCGCCGGAATGCCCACGACAAGGGCGAGCAGGATCGTGTGGCCGATATCGGCATGAAAGGCCTGAACCGCCAGCATCGCGGCCGGATGCGGCGGCATCAGCCCGTGCACCACGGAAAGACCGGCGATCAGGGGGAGCGCCACCAGAAGAAGCGGCGTTTCGGTGCGCTTGGCCACGTTGAAGGCAATCGGGATCAGCAGCACGAAGCCGACTTCGAAGAAGACCGGCAGGCCCACGACGATACCGATCAGCACCATCGCCCAATGGACGTTCTTTGGCCCGAACCAACGGATGAGCGTGTTGGCGATCTGCTCCGCACCGCCCGACTCCGCCAGCATTTTGCCGAGCATCGTGCCCAGAGCGATGATGATGGCGATATGGCCAAGCGAATTGCCGACCCCGGTCTCGAATGATTTGACGACCTTGCCGGGCGGCATGCCGGCGGCGAGCGCGAGGGCCAGAGAGACGACGAAGATGACAATGAAAGGGTTGAGCTTGAAACGCGCGATCAGAATGATCAGTGCGAGGACCGCGACGACGGCAAGTCCTACGGCATATTCAGGAGGCATGGACAGAACTCCGAGGCTTCAATTTGTCGGCAAAATCTCCTCTCCTGGCTGCGAAAGCAATGGGGCGCGCAATGACGTCTAGTCGTCAGGGGTGCCGCGCAGGCGTTTGATCCCGCTGCGCCGGGCTTTGGATTGCAGGCGGCGTTCCTGGCTTCCGTGGGTCGGGCGGGTCGCCCGGCGCTTGCGTGGAACCGTCGCGGCCTCCTGGAGCAGCTCACGCAGCCGCTCCATCGCCTCCTCTCGATTGCGGATCTGGCTGCGAAAACTCTGAGCGAAGATCACAATGACCCCGTCCAGCGTCATGCGCTGGCCGGCGAGGCGCGCGAGACGCGGGCGCATCCCTTCAGGAAACACGGTTTCACCCTGGGTGTTGAAGCGCAGTTCCACGGCGGTCGCCACCTTGTTGACGTTCTGGCCGCCCGGTCCGCTCGCGTGCACGAACCGAAATGAGAGATCGGCATCGTCAATCGCGAAGCCGGCGGTGATGGAAATCTTCGCCATGGGGCTGCTCATACAGAAAGGGCGCCGGAGTGTCTCCGGCGCCCTTTCCTAGCATTCTCGCGGCCGCAGGTCGCCCGAAGGCAACCGAAAGGCTCAGCCGGGGGCGCCTAGCCGGGGGCGCCCAGCCGGGGGCGCCTAGCCGGCCACGGCCCGGAGCTGCGCGGCACGCGGCTTCTCGGCCATCTCCTCGTAGACGGAGACATAGTCTTCCGCCATGCGGCGGGCGCTGAAGCGCTCCTCGAAGCGGGACCGCACCTGGGCGCGGTCCAGTTCCCCGATACGGCGCACTGCGCGCACGGCATCCGCCTCGTCGCGGCAGATGAAGCCCGTCAGCCCGTCCTCGATCACTTCGGGAACGGAACCGCGTTCATAGGTAATGACCGGTGTGCCGCAGGCCATGGATTCAATCATGACCAGGCCGAAAGGTTCCGGCCAGTCGATCGGGAAGAGCAGGGCATGGGCGCCGGAGAGGAAATCCGGCTTCTGCATCTCGTTGATCTCACCGATGAACTCGACATGCGGCTGCTTCAGCAGGGGCTTGATGACGGCTTCGAAATATTCGAGATCCGCGGTGTCGACCTTGGCTGCGATCTTGACCCGCATGCCCGCCTTGCCCGCGATATGGATGGCTTTGTCGACCCCCTTTTCGGGGGATACTCGGCCGAGCACGGCCAAGTAGTCCTGGCGGACGTTGCGCGGCGTGAGGATATTCGTCGGCAGGCCGTGATGCACCGTCCGCACCCAATTCAGGTTCGGCACCGGTGCGCGCTGACTGTCCGAAATCGAAACGAGCGGGACCTTCGGGAAAGCGCCGTAGATATCGACGAATTCGGGCAGGTCGAGACGGCCGTGGATGGTCGTCACGAAGGGTGTCGGCTGGCGCGAGAAAAGCGAGAAGGGGAGGTAGTCATTGTGAAAATGAATGACGTCGAATTCGTCCGCTCTCTCGCGCACCGCTTCCATCATGATCATATGCGGCGCCATGCGGTCGCGGATATTGGGATCGAGGCGCAACGCTTCCACGCACATCGGTTCGAGCTTGGCGGTGGTGCGGCTGTCGCCGCTCGCGAAGAGCGTCACCTCGTGGCCCATGGCGACGAGTTCCTCCGTCAGGAACGAGACGACCCGCTCCGTTCCGCCATAAAGGCGGGGCGGTACGGCTTCGTAGAGAGGGGACACCTGGGCGATACGCATCTCGTCGAACTCTCCTGAAGGCCGGCGCCACCCGAGGCTCACACGGGTTGCTGCGGCGACATTCGTTGACTTCTAATAGGATAGGAAAATTACTTAATCTCGAGACTCAACATTTGAACCTCAGCCTGCACCATCGGCGCTGAATGTGGCGAAATCTCGGCGCTAAAGCTTTGAAATATAGGCAAACCATCGAAACCCGCCCTATTTCCGCTACGATCGCTCTTTAAGTCATCCATCAACCTGAAGTGATGGCCGCATCCTCGCGATGTGCACCATCTGGGAATTCGACGGGTTCCTGACGAGATGATGCGGATGGATCAGCGCTTCCTCTTCGGAAAGTTGATCGGTCCGCTGAAAAGAGGATGACGGAATGGACGGCTACTCACGCTCCGGAACAGATCGCAATGCGCCGATGGGCGGCGAATTCTCGCCGGCCTCCCCGAAGCAGACGGAAACGCTGCTCGGCTTGCGCGGCAAACCGATCCGCTTTCTGTGTCACTTCGTCGCACGCCACCCGTGGGCGCATTCCGGCGTCATGGTGTCTGTGCTGGTGGCGGTGCTCTGCTCGGTGCTGACACAATACGGGCTGAAAAATCTGGTCGATGCGGTGTCTCATGGCCATGGCGCCGCCGCCGTCCACGGCGTCTGGATCGCCTTCGCGATCCTGGCCGTGCTGATTGCTGCGGACAATATGATGTGGCGCGTCGGCGGCTGGATTGCCGCGCGTCTCTTTGTCCAGGTGACGGGTGATGTCAGGCGCGACCTTTTCAACCATCTTGCCGGTCACAGCCCGAGCTACTTCGCCGACCGTCTGCCGGGCACCCTTTCCGGTCGCGTGACCGCCACGGCGAATGCGATCTTCACGACCGAGAACACGCTCGCGTGGAACATCATGCCGCCCGTGGTCGCGGTGATTTTCTCAATCGCTCTCGTGACCTCGGTTAATCCGATGATGGCTCTCGTCATGCTGGCAATCAGCGCGAGCCTCGCCTTCATCATCTTCCTGCTTGCCCGCCGCGGCGGGCCGCTGCACCGGAACTATGCCGGGTCGGCCGCCCGCGTCGATGGCGAACTCGTAGACGTGATCGGCAACATCGCGGTTGTGCGTGCCTTCGGCGCGACCTTCCGTGAATCGAAGCGGATCGCCGAGACCATCGGCGAGGAGATGGACGCCCGCCACAACAGCCTGAAGTATCTGGAGAAGCTGCGTCTTCTCCATGCCGGCGTGACGGCGATCTTTTCGGCCGGCGTCATGGCCTGGGCGGTGGTCCTGTGGGGCCACGGTCAGGCGACCCCGGGCGACATCGTGCTGATCGGTTCGCTCTGCTTCACGATCCTGCACGGCACGCGTGACTTGGCCGTCGCCCTTGTTGACCTCACCCAGCATGTGGCTCGCCTGGAAGAGGCGACCGCGACGCTCCTGCTGCCCCACGCACTGCCGGATGCGCCCCAGGCCCGTCCGCTGCTGTTGACGGCCGGCGGCGTCCAGTTTGACGACGTGCGCTTCTCCTATCCCGGCCGTCCGGAGGTGCTGAAGGGCGTCTCCATCGCCATCAAGCCGGGTGAGCGGGTCGGCCTCGTCGGCTCCTCCGGTGCCGGCAAGTCCACCATCCTCAGCCTGATGCAGCGCTTCTACGATCCGAGCGAAGGCCGCATCCTGATCGACGGGCAGGACGTCGCACGCGTGACCCAGGAAAGCCTGCGTCAGGGCATGGCTGTCGTCCCGCAGGACATCTCGCTCTTCCATCGCACGGTGCTGGAGAACATCCGCTACGCCCGGCCCTCGGCCACCACTGCCGAGGTGCTGCACGCCGCTGAACTCGCCCGCTGCCGGGAATTCATCGAGGAATTGCCCGAAGGCTTCGACACCATCGTCGGTGACCGCGGCACCAAGCTTTCAGGCGGCCAGCGCCAGCGCATCGCGATCGCGCGTGCCATTCTGAAAAATGCGCCGCTGCTGCTGCTCGACGAGGCCACCTCGGCGCTCGACACTGAATCCGAGCAGGCAATTCAGAGCGCGCTGGACACGCTCATGGAAGGCCGCACGGTCGTCGCCATTGCCCACCGCCTCTCTACCCTGCGCAACTTCGACCGCATCATCGTCATGGATAACGGTGCGGTGGTGGATGACGGTTCGCCCACCGAACTGTCTTCGCGCCCGGGTCCCTACCGGGACCTGCTGACGCGGCAGAACGTCATTCCCATGGTGCGGGCGGCCTGATCCCAGGCCATCCGCTTCAGGGGTTCCCGATCCTCGCGTCTGATCAAAAGGAACGATCACGATGGATGAGACGATGTTCGGCCAGGCGCTGGGTGCTCTCCGCGAGACGGCCGCAGGCGTCAGCTCCGCCGCTCAGGCGGGGCGGCTGATCGTTGTGTCCAACCGCGTGGCGCCCATTGAGGAGGGGCAGCCGACCGCCGGCGGCCTCGCTGCCGGGGTGTTGGACGCGCTGCAGGAAATGGGCGGCCTCTGGATCGGTTGGAGCGGGGAGATCGCCGAAGGCGAAAGCCGCATCCAGCCGGAACGCCAGAAGGGCCGCATCCGGCTGCAGATGCTTGACCTCGCACAAGGCGACTACGACGACTATTACCGTGGCTTCGCGAATTCCGCGCTCTGGCCCGTGTTGCATTACCGCTCTGCCCTCGCGCGCTTCTCCCGCAGCCATTATGCCGGCTACCGTCGGGTCAACGCGCTCTTTGCGAGCGCGGTGGCCGAAGGTCTTGCGCCGGACGATATCGTCTGGGCGCATGACTATCACCTGCTCGGCCTCGCCGCGGCGCTCCGGGCCCAGGGTGTGACCAATCGCCTCGGCATCTTCCTCCATACGCCCTTTCCGGCGGCGGCGGTTTTCATGACCATCCCGGTCCATGAGGAACTTGCCCGCGCACTTTGCCAATATGACCTCATCGGCTTCCAGACCGAGGTCGATCGTCGCGCCTTCGAGGATTACGTGCTGCGCGAGGCGGACGGCCATCTCCTGCCGGGTCGCGCGCTCATGGTCTTCGGGCGTGTGGTTCGCACCGGCGTCTATCCGATCGGCGTCCAGGTGGACGAGATCCGCGCCCAGGCAGAGCCGGCGGCCGAATGCCCGCAAATGGCGAAGCTGCGCGCCTCCACCGGGGACAGCAAGCTCATCATCAGCGTCGACAGGCTCGACTATTCCAAGGGGCTGAACGAGCGCTTCCTCGCCTATGAGCGCTTTCTCGAACAGAACGAGGCACGGCGGGGCGCCGTGACCTTCCTGCAGATCGCGCCCCCCTCGCGCACGGATGTCGAGACCTACCGGGAAATCCGGCTGGAGCTTGAAGGGGAGGCGGGGCGCATCAACGGCCGCTTCGCCGAGCTTGACTGGACGCCGCTGCGCTACCTCAACAAAGGCTTCGCGCGGCAGGCGCTCATGCCCATGTACGCGCTGGCGGATGTCGGGCTCGTCACGCCGATGCGGGACGGCATGAACCTCGTCGCAAAGGAATATGTCGCGGCCCAAAACCCGATCGATCCAGGCGTGCTGGTGCTCTCTCAATTCGCCGGCGCGGCCTGCGAGCTCAAGGCGGCTCTCCTGGTCAATCCGCATGACCCGGACGCCATCGCCGAGGCACTGGAGCAGGCACTCTCCATGCCGCTTGCCGAACGGCGGGAGCGGCATGCCGAGATGATGGCGGTGCTGCGCAGGAACAGCCTCGGCACCTGGCGGGATCGCTTCCTGGGTGATTTGCACCGGCGCGGCTGAGGCTTTTCTTCCGGGCGGTTCGGGCACGGGAAAGGCGCAAGGCGAATGCAAATCCGCCGCAATCCTATTGCATCGTCACCGATCATAACGCATGTCGGCCCCCGGGAGAGACCATGTCGACCGTAACGCACCGCTCTGAGGAGTCATCTTCCACTCTGGCCCGGACCAAGGTCTGGCTGCAGCGGCAGCCGGAGATCCGGATTGCGATCGTCCTTTTCGTGCTGGTCACCGGTGTCGCCTTCATCGCCCGCTTCTACGGCATCGACGCCATGCCATTCTGGCTGGATGAGGTGACGACCGTTCAGCGCGCGAGCCTGCCCTTCTGGGACATGGTGACCGATTCCCTCGCCAATCATCACCTGCCGTCCTATTTCGCCCTGGCCGGCGCCTTCGGCCGTTTCGGCAGCATGACGGAATTCGTGCTCCGTCTCCCCTCGGCGTTCTTCGGTGCGGCCTCCTGTGGCGTGCTCTTCCTCATAGGCCGAGAGCTCGGTGGCTGGCGGGCAGGGCTCGTCGCCGGGATGCTGCTCGCCCTCTCTCCCTTGCAGGTGCAGTATGGGCAGGAGGCCCGGTCCTACACCTTCGTCATTCTGATGATGGCGATCGGCCTTCTGGGCTTCGTCCAACTTGCGCGGGACTCGCGCGCCGCCAGCCTCCCCTGGGGCATGCCGGGCGCCCGTCTTGCTCCCTGGGTCATCTACACACTCGGCACGCTCGGTGCGCTCAATGTCCTCAGCACGGGCTTTTTCTGGCTGATCTCGGCCAATCTTGCCGTCATCGCCATTCTGCTGCGCGACCACGAGATCGACCGTGGGCGCTTCCTCCGCCGCTGGCTTCTGGCCCAGGGGATTGTGCTGCTTTTTACCCTGCCGTGGTTCGGGGCAATGGATGTCTTCACCCATGGCGAGATGACCAATGCCACCAACTGGGTGCCCCAGATCACCTGGCATAGCTTCTACTCGGTGCTCGGCTCCCTCTACCTGATGCGCGTCACCCGGCTGATCAACTTCCATGTCTTTCCGGCGGCGGTGCCCGGTTTCGGCGTGCTGGTGGTGGTGCTCGGTGTGCTCGGGCTGCTCTACCTGCGCCGTCTGCGCGCTGGCTGGGGCTCGGGCCCGCGGTCGCGCAGCCTTATCCCGGCGCTGGTCATCGCGGCGGCGGTGCCGCCGCTCCTCATCCTGCTGATCTCGATCGTCAAGCCGCTCTGGATGCCGCGCTATCTCATCTGGAGCACGGTGCCCTTCCTGATTTTCGTTGGCCTCGGCATCAACTATCTCCCCGCGCGCTTCCGCAACGGGGCGGTCGTCGCCGTCCTGCTGCTCGCGGTCGCCAACCTCGTGCCCTACTACAATGCCGAGACCAAGCCGCGCTGGGATCTCGCTGCGCGCGTGCTCACCCGGGACATGAAGCCCGGCGACATGATCCTCATCTCCGACGAACTGCCCGTCTATATGATGAACTTTTTCCTCAGCCGGCGGGGTGAGGTCATCCCCGCCTCGAACTGGACGACCGACGTTTTCCGTGCCGCCAAGCATCTTCAGGACGGCGGACGGGTCTGGGTCATGTTCGGCCGCGTCGGCCAGGCGGACCGCACGCCGGTGCCGAGCTTCGCCCGCATCGTGAAGCCGCTCGGTGCGCCGGTCGCGGATGTCCAGGTCGGCGACCTGATCCATATGAAGCTCTATGCCCGGCCGCCTGAGGCCGCCCCGGTGGTCGCCTCGGCCGCCGACTGCAACGACGGGGCCAAAGAAAAAGCCGGCAAGGAGGTCCCTGCCGGCTGTGACGCTCTCGCCCTGCAATAAGCAGGAAGCGGGTGGGGTATCAGAACTCCTCCACCTGCTCGACGGCCACGACCTCCGGGACATAGTGCCGCAGCATGTTCTCGATCCCGTGCTTGAGCGTCGCGCGGGAGGAGGGGCAGCCGCTGCAGGCGCCCTGCATGTGCAGCTTCACGACGCCGTCGCGATAGCCGTGGAAGACGATGTCCCCGCCGTCACCGGCGACCGCGGGGCGCACCCGGGTATCCAGCAGCTCCTTGATCTGGTCGACGATTTCCTGGTCCTCGGGGGCGATGTCTTCAGCCGCGGCTGCCGTTTGCGTCGCATTCACGATCGGCCGCCCGGAGACGAAATGCTCCACCAGCGTGCCCAGAACCTGGGGCTTCAGCGCGGACCAGGCTTCGTCCTCGCTCTTGGTCACCGTGATGAAATCGGTGCCGAAAAAGACGCGGGAGACCCCGGGCAGCATAAAGAGAGCGCTGGCGAGCGGGCTGTGGTCGGCGGCCTCCGCGCTCGCGAAATCGGCCGTGGCATGGCCCATGACGGCGCGGCCCGGGAGGAATTTCAGCGTCGCGGGGTTCGGCGTGCCTTCGGTCTCGATGAACATCAGATGTGACCTGCTTCTCAAGGATATGAGCGGTCTTATACAGGACATGGCTGGTCCTGTAACTTGAAAGCCCCCCGGGCCAGGGTTGCGTTCCGGGAAAGGGCAGGACGAACAAAAAAATGGCGGACCCGGCTATTTGAAGCCGGGGCCGCCATTGAGCAACCGGGTTCGGCGCGGCCGCTTTCAGGCCCCGCCGCGCACCACCTTGTAGTTGCGCTTCACGACATCGAGCAGCTCCGGCACCGAGGTTTCCGCCGCGTTCCGTTCGAAGGTGACTTCGCCGTGCTGGAACATCATGATCCGGTCGCAGACCTCGAGGGTCTGGGCGTAGTTGTGCGCGATCATGATGAGGGACAGGTCGGCCCGCTTCTTCAGGCGGTCGATGAGGTCGAGGATGAGGCCGGATTCACGCGCACCCATGGCGGCGAGCGGCTCGTCCAGCAGCAGGATTTTGGCCTTGGAATAGACCGCACGCGCGATGGCGACGGCTTGGCGCTGGCCGCCCGAAAGCATGGCCACTTCCTCGTTCACGTTCGGGATGTTGACCCCGATATCCTCGAGCGCCTCGGCCGCCCGGCGGCGCATCGACCGGTTGTCGAGCAGGCGGAAGGGCCCCGCGCGCAGCGGTTCCCGGTTCAGGAACATGTTGTGGTAGATCGAGAGGCCGGGAACGAGGGC
>NZ_DATJJK010000227.1:0-4475 GCF_035492295.1 Acidisoma sp.
GTTGTTCGTGATCGACGTGGCGGGCGGGGACGATATTCCCCGCAAGCGTGGCCCGGGTGTCATCCAGGCTGATCTTCTCGTCGTCAACAAGACGGATCTGGCGCCGCATGTCGGCGTCGATCTGCCGCGCATGGCAGAGGAGGCGCGGGCCGTGCGAAAGGGCCGGGCGACGCTGCTGACCAATTGCCGCACCGGCGAGGGCGTGGAGGCGGTCGCGGAAGCGATCTGCGGCGCGGTGCTGTATGGGGCAGGGGCGTGGACGACGGCTGCCAGTTAGACCTCGCCTTCGCCCCCGGCTCGGCCGGCCGCACCCAGCTCGTCCGTCGGCATATCGCCTATCCCTATCACGCGGCCGCCCCGGTGCCGGACGCGGCGGGCGTGTCGCGCCTCGTGCTGCAATCGGTTTCGGGCGGTCTCTATGGCGGGGAGCGGCTCCTTCAGCGGATCCGGGTGGAATCCGGCGCACGGGCGGCGATCTTGCAGCCGGCCGCGACCGTGGTGCGGCGCATGGCAGAGCGGCATGTCGCGCGCCAGGAGATTCGGCTCACGGTCGAGGCGGGCGGGCAGTTCGCCTATCTCGCGCGGCCTCTCATTCTGTTCCCGGGATCGTCCTTGGAGCAGGACATCGCCGTGACGATTGCTCCCGGCGGGCGCCTCTTGCTACGGGATGGATTTCTCGACCATCAGCCCGGCGATCCTGGGCGGGACTGGCGGTTGGCGAGCCGGATTGCCGTGCGGTCCCCTGAGGGTCGCCTGTTGGCAGCGGAGCGCATGAGCCTCGGCCGGGCAGTTCTGGACGCCGGCCGGCCCGGCGTGGCGGCCGGCCATCGCGCCTTCGGCAAGCTCTGGCTGCTCGGTGCGACGGCCGACGAACGGGCGGCCTTGCCGGCGAGCATCCTGGCGGAATGGCCGCCGGAGAGTGCGGTCTATGCCGCCGCCTCCGCTTTGCCAGGTGATTGTGGCCTGGTCATCGCTCTCGGCGCGGTTCACGGCGGCGCGCTGGATGCGGCGATGGACCGGATGACCGTGCTGCTCTCCTGATATCCTGACAGGTCGCGACCGGCCCCTGGGCGATTTCGGGCAATGGGTGCAAGGGCATCCGGTTTCGGGGTAGGATCGCCGAAGACTCGCCGGAGAGAAAGAGGGGCGGCCCTTGGTTGAAACGACAGACAGTCGCGCAGCGGCCTCGCCCAAGGAGAAACGCTCGCGGGGCCGCAAGCCGCGCCCGCGCTCTTCCGAGGTCGCCGATGCGCTACAGCGCGCGGCGCTCGATCTCTTTGCCCGGCAGAACTATTCAACTGTCACCATCAAGGACATCGCCACTGAAACGGGCATCAATTCGGCGCTGATCTATTATTATTTCGGCAGCAAGGAAGAGCTGTTTCTCAAGGCGGTGGAAACGACGGTCGAGGTCGCCTTTCAGAAATTCAACGACGTCAGCGCCGATGCGCAGTCCCCTGTGGAGATCATTTCCTCCTGGATCGAGATTCACATCATCCAGTTCGTCCTGCTGCAGAAGCTCGCCAAGATCAGCCTGGACTATGCCAGCACCCGCAACCGCACGCAGCGCATCGATCGTGCCATCCGTACCTTCTACGACAAGGAATCCGTCGTCCTCGGCCGCGCGATCCGCGAAGGGATCGAGGAGGGCACGTTCCGAGCGGTCGATCCGGAGGCGATGTCGGTCTTCATCTCCACCTTCCTGGACGGCTGCCTCTTCCGCTCCGTCATGTTTCCTCGCTTCAGCCATCGCCGCGCGATCGAGGATATGCGGCGCTTCGTGTTGGAGCACCTGCAGACAACGTAAAGCGTGCTCGCTGCCCTCTGGTTGATCTGACCACCTGTCGCAAGTTGCACCGGTCGGGCCCGCGCGCCATGATCACCCGTCCGAAGCCATGGGTGAGAGATGAACGACGAAGTCCTGTCCCTGCACGGCCTCTCTGCGCCGGTCACGATTTCCGTAGACCGCTGGGGCATTCCCCACATTCGTGCAGAAAACCTGGCCGATCTCTTTTTCGCCCAGGGTTTCAATGCGGCGCGGGACAGGCTTTGGCAGATCGACCTCTGGCGCAAGCGCGGTCTTGGCCTGCTGGCGGCGGATTTCGGCCCCGGCTATTTGGAGCAGGACCGTGCGGCGCGGTTGTTCCTCTATCGCGGCGAGATGGACGCCGAATGGGCGGCCTATGCCCCCGATGCGCAGGATATCTGCACGGCCTTCACGCGCGGCATCAACGCCTATATCGACTTGGTGGAGCGCGAACCTGCGCGCCTGCCCGAGGAGTTCGCCGAACTCGGCACGGCGCCGGCGCGCTGGCAGCCGGAGGATGTGGTGCGCATCCGCAGCCATGCCCTCATGCGCAACGCGATCTCGGAAGTGACGCGCGCCAATGTCATGGCGGCGGCGGGTGCGGAGGCCGATCTCCTGCGCCAGAATCTCGACCCGCCGACGGCGCCCATGCTGCCCGACGGGCTCGATCTCGGCTCCATTCCAATGTCGGTTCTGGACATTTTCAAGCTTGCCTTGGTTCCGGTGCGCTTCACCGCGGATCGGCTGGCCGCCGCATTGGAGGAGGCCGCTGCCTGGCGGAAGGTGACGCCGCTCGGTGAGGTGGTGCGGGAGGTCAATGGCCAGGGTTCGAACAACTGGGTGATCGCGGGCTCCAAGACTGAGACGGGGCGGCCCATCCTGGCGAATGACCCGCACCGCGCCCATGCCGTGCCGTCGCTGCGCTACATCGTCCATCTCACCTGCCCGGAATTCGACGGTATCGGCGCGGGCGAGCCGACGGCGCCCGGCATCATGGCGGGACATAACGGTACCATCGGCTTCGGCCTCACGCTGTTCTTCGGGCCGGACGAAGAAGACGTCTATGTTTACGAGACCCATCCCGAGGACCCCGATCTCTACCGCTACCAGGATGGCTGGGAGCGCATGCGGCTGGTGGAGGAGACGGTTTCGGTCAAAGGCGAGGAGCGCCAGGTACTGCGTCTCAAATTCACCCGCCACGGGCCGGTGATCCATGAGGACGCTGATGCCCGCCGGGCCTATGCCGTCCGCTCCGTCTGGTTCGAGCCGGGGGCTGCGGCCTATCTCGTCAGCCTGTCCTCAATGCGGCGCCGCAACCATGCGGACTTCGCGGCGGACATGCAGCGCTGGGCGGTGCCGGCGGTCAACCAGGTCTATGCAGACACCGCCGGCAATATCGCCTGGGTCGTGGCGGGCTATAGCCCGATCCGTCCGAACTGGGATGGCCTGCTGCCGGTGCCGGGAGACGGGCGCTACGAATGGCACGGCTTCCATCGCGCGGGCCATCTGCCGCATGTGCTCAACCCCGAAGCGGGCTTCATCGCGACGGCGAACGAGATGAACGTGCCCCCTGGCTGGTCGCTGCCGGCAGGGGAGATCGGGCATGAATGGATTGAGTCCTCCCGCGCCAGCCGCATCGCGGAGGCTTTCGCCGAAACGCCGCTGCACTCGGTTGCAACCTCCTGCGCCCTGCAGGCGGATATCCTTTCCGTTCCTGCGCGAAGGTTGTCCCGCCTGTTGGCGCGTCTTGCAAGCGATGACGAGAAAACCGCCGCAGCGCTCGCCCTGCTGCGAGGGTTCGATGGCGCATTGCTGCCCGGCAGCGCGGCCGCGGCGCTTTCGGAAATCTGGCGGACCAAACATCTGAAGCCCGCCGTCTTCGTGGTGGCCGTCGCCGATCCCGCCATTCATGCGCTAATGGGCATCGGGGATGCGGATGCAATTCTTGCCCGTCTGGAGGCGCCCGAAGGTTTCTTTCCGGCACCGGCGGCCGCCGCCCGCGATGCCTTGCTGCTGACGACGCTGTGCCGCGCCTTCGAGACCTGCGGCGACCTGATGGGAAGCGACCCGGCCGCTTGGGCGTGGGGGCGGCTGCACCAGGGCTACTTCGAACATGCCCTGGCTGAATGGCGTGGCACGGATGCGCGCAATGTCGGGCCCCTGCCCATGGGCGGCAGCGAGTCGACACCAATGAACGCGGCCTATCGCCTGACGGACTATCGCGTCACCCTCGGCGCCTCCTTTCGTATGGTGCTCGATGTCGGAGACTGGGATCAGAGCCGCTGCATCAACGCGCCAGGCCAGTCCGGAGATCCGCGCTCGCCTCATTACGGCGATCTGGCCGAGGCGTGGTCCCGTGGTGCCTTCGTGCCGCTGCTCTACAGCGCCGAGTCGGTCGAGGCCGCGACCGCGCGGCGAATCACACTTCAGCCCGGGGTGTGATGGATCCGGTGATGTCGCATGACCCCGGCGTGAAACGTTATGTGTGGGAGATGACGCCCAAGGCCGCCCTGTTCGGCCAGCTTCCTCCATGACTAAAGGAAAATCGTTTAGCGAAAGAATGTTCATCTCAAGAAGTGGTGAGGGATGAGATAAATTGTTCAAAATCTGTCGAATTTTATAAACAATTTGTCATAGAGCGCCCTTCGTTTTAGGGGAGCCTCCTTTA
>NZ_DATJJK010000228.1:0-8822 GCF_035492295.1 Acidisoma sp.
AAAAGCTGGTCCTGCACGTAAGGGTGGATGTCGGTCACCAGAAGATTGAACAAGTGGCTGTCGCCCTCGCCGATGGTGCGGCGGAGCGAACGGATCTTCTGGCCCACCGGCCAATCCTCATAGAACCAGTTCTCAGCATTCCAGACCGGGAGAGCCGCATGGTCCTTCGGCATGTCGCACGGAAAGGTTGATGAAACACCCACTGTCATGAGGCGGCTCCTGCGTCAGCCGGCACAGGTGTGGCCGGACCAACGCTTGAACAAAAACAGGCTTCGACCAGCGCCATGCTATGCCAGGCGTCTTCGACGCAGGTCATGAGCATCGTATCCTGGCCAGTAGTAAAGCGCTGCAGGTTGGACATGGTGCCGATGAAGGCATCAGGGAACCATGTGCCGATGAGCGGAATTTCGGCCCAATTCCCGCCATGGCGGGCAATCCAGAGTTCATCCGGCAGGCCGGTCGGATAGTTGAGCAGCGCGCCGAGCTTGATGACGGCGACGCCATCGGTTCCTTCCAGCCGGATGGTTGCGTCCTGAAAGCGTGGGCCGAAATCATGATGGTGGTTGATGGAAAGCGTGCAGCGCACGTCATCGTCAAAATCGAGAATGGCTGAGGTCCGTGTCTGCGCAAGGTCCGTCTGTGGGTGGCCGAGTGTGCGCGCCATCACGCTGCGCGGGTTGCCCATGAAACCGCGAATGAGATCGAGATAGTGAATGGAATGAACAGCAATCTCCACCCGCGGCATGCCCTTCAGGAAGGGAAACAGATGCCAGGGTGTCAGCACATTGATATGCACGTCGATATCGATGAGCCGGCCAAGGAGACCGCGCGCCGCGGCGTCTTGCGCCGCGAGCATCATCGGGGCGAAGCGGAGCTGGAAATTGACGGCCGCGACAAGGCGCCTCGCGCGGGCGAGGCGCAGGATCGCCGTCGCTTCGGCGAGATCGCGCCCCATCGGCTTCTGCAGCAGCACGCTCGATCCTTGGGGAATGCTCTGGAGTACGCCAAGATGCGCGGCCGGCGGAATGGCGAGATCAAACACCGCGCCTGGCACGCTCGCAGCCTCGTCCAGACTGCCAAAGACGGGGAGGGACCAGCGCCCGGCTAGAGTTTCCGCCCGTTCTCGGTCGAGGTCATAAAGCCCCGCGACGGGAAATCCTGCCTTTCGATACGCCGGGAGATGCGCATCATTCACGATGCCGCCGGCGCCGATGATGACGATCGGACGGCTAGCGGATGGAAGCGGCCAGGCCTGGCGCAGCGCGCTCACCGCCTCAGGTTGGGACGGAACCGTCCGGTTGCTGCTCACTCTTCCCCCGCCACCGCGTTTGTGAGTTCTTATGTGAAGGAGAATTTCACTAATGAGCGTTAAATGCAAGCCGTTCGGGCGAAGGTGTCGCGGCGCCCATCAGTCGTGATGAAAGACCTCCTCCATGGCCGCCCACCATTCGCCCTCGGCCCGGGTTGCCAAGGGTTCCTGGAGGGGCATGCAGATCTCCCACCATTTCTGCGTCGCGGGGTCAGCGGCCATGGCAGCCATATCGGCAGCAAAATCCGCCCCGGCATATTCCCAATAGGCGAAGAGGATATTCTCAGGCTCGCGTAGGAAAATCGTATAGTTGCGGATATGGCTCGCCGTGATCTGGCGCAGAATATCTGGCCAGACAGCGGCATGCAGGCGCTTGTATTCCGCGATGTGCTCCTGCCGGAGTCCGATACACAATCCCATGCGTTGGGCCATTGGCGACCTTCTTTTTTGTTTGGTGGTGCCGCTAGGGCAGGCGGTAGATCCGCTTGGCGTTGCGATTAAAGAGTCGCTCGGTCTCGCTTTCGCTGCACGCGGATGTGATGGCGCGCGTTGCCTGTACCCACCGCGTGAGATCAGCGGTGAGCGTGCAGACCGGCCAATCACTCCCCCAAACGACGCGATCCCAGCCGAAGCTTTCGATGCAATGCTCCACGAAGGGCTGCAGATCATCGGTTGTCCAGGTATTGCCGGCATAGGCGACGATACCCGAAATCTTGCAGGCGACGTTAGGCAGTTCCGCGACGCGGCGAATATCCTCGCCCCAGGGCGAGAACGCGCGCGCTTCCACCGCCGGCACGCCGCAATGGTCGAGCACGAAGCGGACATCGGGGCAGGCACGCGCAATTTCGGCCGCGATCGGCAATTGCCGTGCCAGCACGCAGAGATCGAAGCTGAGATCGCAAGGCGCGAGACGGCGCAGATTCTCGGCGAAGATCGGTTGGCGCCCAAGTTCGTCGGGCGAGGTGTGCAGGATGCGGCGCAGCCCGCGGATGCGGGGATTGCCTGCGATCCGCTCAAGCTGCGCGGCGAAGCCCGCATGCTCCGGCCGGGCTGCCGCGATGGCGCCAACCACCGGATGGCCGAGGCCGAGCACGACCTCGCTCTCCGCCTCCTGATCCTCTTCCGCAACGTCCACTTCCATATGAAGTGCGGCGACAATGCCGAGCGGCTCCGCCTCGGACCAGTATTCCTGCAACGGAAAGCTGCGGTTCAGCGCGGGAACATCCTGCAGCCAGGGGTAACGCAGCCGGCTCTGGTCGATCAGATGGAGATGGGTATCGATGATCGGTATGCTCACGCGCCCCTCCTAACCCTCCGCCGGTGCCGGCATGATGCGCGAGGCGGAGATGCGCAGCAAGGCGAGCGCTTCATCCGCATCCGGCGCCATCGTGGTATCAGATCGTTCGAGATAGGGGCAGGTGAGGGCCGCGGCGACGCCACCATTCGGGCCGAAGATCGGCACCGAGAGGTTGAGCACGCCCGCCGTCTGTTGGCTGTGCATCTTCTCGAAACCCTGGCGGCGGACGATCGCGAGCCGCTCCTCGATATCGGCCGGAACGCGCTCATGCGGCATCACGGCGTGCTCCTCCATCATCAGCGCGCGTTCGCGCGGCGTGGCGAAGGCGAGCAAAACATGGCCGGAACCGGTATTGAACAGCCCGACATGGGAGCCGACGCGAATGGCGAAGCCCCAATAGCCGGGTGAATCCACCTGAGCGATGACGACGACATGGCCGCGGTCATAGATCGCCAGATGGCAGGCCTGCTGAGCGCGACGCGCGAAGGCGCGAAGCTCGGGCATGGCAAGCGGCACCAGGCGCCGGATCGGCGCGTGCTGATGCACGAGCGTGAAGAGTTTCAACGTCAGCTCGTAGCGGTCCGCACTGGTCCGCATGACATATTGGCGCCGCGTCAGCCGGTCCAGCATGCGGTAGATTTCGTTCGGTGTCCGGTCCAGCGCCTTCGCAATTTCAGCCTGCGACAGGCCCTCCTCGGTCGCGGCCAGCAGTTCGAGGATATCGAGGCCCTTATCGAGCGCAGGGGCGCGGTAGCGGTCAGCGTCGTCTTTCGCGACGGAATCCATGAATTTACTCTCCTAGGTCGGACGGGTCGTTGACCGACCCCGCGGACCGTGCTTACCTGCGAATGTACTATTCAAATATAATAATGCCAACACTGTTCACGGTCCAAGGCGGCAGTGCGGCGAAAAAGGGAGGATAGACAGGATGAAGGCTGGGCGCATGCTCAAGACGATCCTTCTCGCCTGCGTCGCGACCGCAGGCCTTACCGCAGCCGCCAAGGCGGCCGACCAGAACTGGGGAAGCTTTCCGGGCTATACGCTGAAGGTAAAGCTCGTCGGCGGCACCCAGTACGAAAAGCTCTATACCCGCATACCGGAATGGGAAAAGGCGACGGGCGCGAAGGTGCAGATCGTCTCCTCCGAAAACTATTTTGCCCTTGATCGCGAGATCAAGCAGGACATCGCCTCCGGCTCCGTCAAATGGTGCGTCGGTTCCAATCACACCAGCTTCGCGCCGCAATACGGCAAATTCTACATCGACCTGAAGCCCTATATTCCGGATAGCGTGCTCTCCGAATACGTGCCGAGCGCGATTCGAAATTCGACCGTGAACGGCAGGCTGGTCCAGCTGCCGCGGGTCACCGATATTTCGAACATCTATTACAACAAGCTGATCTACGACAATCCGGACATCCGCGCCCGCTACAAGGCGAAGTTCGGCAAGGATCTGGCCCCGCCCACGACCTTCGACGAATACAAACAGCAGGCGATTTTCCTGTCATCGCCGCCCAACGTCTACGGCACCGCCTTTCCTGGCAAGGACGAAGGCCTCACCGGCCGATTCATGGAAATTCTGCGGGCGAATGGTGGCGACATGTTCGATGAGCACATGAACCCGACCTTCAATTCCCAGGCCGGCATCGATGCGCTGCAGTGGTTCGTCGATCTTTACAAGGCCAAGGCCGTGCCGGCGGGCACGATCAATTACACCTGGGATGACATCGGGCAGAGCTTTGCCGCCGGCACCCTGGCGCTCGACATCGATTGGCCGGGCTTCGCCGCTTTCTTCAACAATCCCAAAACTTCGAAGATTGCCGGGCATGTCGGCTTCGCCTTGGCGCCGGTTGGCGAGGCAGGCAAGCGCGGAGGCTGGTCCGGCTCCCATTCCTTTTCCGTCACCGCCGCCTGCGACAACAAAAAAGCGGCCGTCAGCTTCGTTGAGTTCATGACCGACTACGATTCGGAGATGATGGAGGCCAGAGCCGGCAATCTGCCGACGCGGACGAAGGTTTTCGCGGATGTCGAAGCGGAGTTCAAAGCCGAGCACAACGACTACATGGCCAATATGTTCACGACCTGGCAGGCTTCCCTCGCAGATGCCCGCACACCGCCGCTGATCCCCGAGTGGATCGACGTCTCGAACGTCATCTGGCCAGCCGTGCAGTCGGCGATCCTGGGTCAGAAGACAGCGAAGCAGGCGCTGGATGACGCGGCTGCCAAGGTCAAGCAGATCGTGCAGGACGAGGGCGACAACTAGTCACGCGTCAAGTCGCGTGGCTCGTTCCCAAGACAGAAGCAGGATCATGACGGAAGCGATTGACAGCCGGATCGATCTGGACGGAGTAACAGCCTATTCGCGACGGGCGGAGCGCGTGCGGCGCTTCTTCAGCCTCGGCCATGCCGCCCCCTATGTCCTGATCCTGCCGTCAATCGTTATCGTTCTCTTTGTTGTGGCAATCCCGCTGCTTGTTTCGCTGTGGTCCAGCTTCACGCCCTATAATCTTGTTCGGCCCTGGACACTTTATCATTATATTGGCGTCCGCAATTACCTGCGGCTTTTCAACAGTTCGGATTTCTGGTGGGCGCTAATCCGCACGGTGGTCTTCCTCACCGTGGCGCTCAATCTCGAAATGGTCCTCGGCCTCGGCCTCGCCCTGCTCGTCAACAAAATCACCGCCGGCAAGCGCGTGATCCGGACCATCATGATGTTTCCGATGATGTTCTCACCCATCCTGGTCGGCTTCCAGTTCAAATACATCTTCAATGACAATGTCGGCCTGATCAACAACGCGCTCTCCTCGCTCGGCCTCATGCATTATCCCATCGCCTGGCTGGTCAATGCCGTGCTGGCGCCGTTGACCGTGTTGATTGCCGAAACCTGGATGTCGACCTCGGTCTTCGCGATTCTGCTGCTTGCCGGCCTGCTCGCACTGCCGAGCGAACCGCTGGAGGCCGCCAAGGTCGATGGTTGCAACGCCTGGCAGGCCTTCCGCCACATCACCCTTCCATTCCTCATGCCCTTCATCTTCATCGCCATGACTATCCGCTCGCTCGACGTCGCCCGCGCCTATGACATGGTGAAGATCATGACGGATGGCGGCCCGGCGCAGCGCACGGAACTGCTTTGGACGCTCATCGCCCGCACCGGATACGAGGATGCGCGCATGGGCATGGCCAATGCCATGGGCTATGTCTCGATCCTGCTGTCCATCGCCGTGACGGTCTATTTCTATCGCAAGCTGATGGGAGCTCGCGCCTATATGGGAGGTGCGGAATGAGTGCCGCCTCTCTACCACTCGGCCGGAGGATGTCGCCGGTGCGGCGTCGGCAGATTTGGGCCGTCCGCATCGGTCTTTTCTGCGCCATGGTTATGCTCTGCGTGCCCGGGCTCTGGGTCATGCTGACCGCCTTTCGCCCGAATATCGAGGTCATGGCGAAGCCGCCGGTCTGGATTCCGCATGTCCTCACCCTCAGCAACTTCCTCGGCATCTTCGGCCTGTTGCCCAATCATGCGCCCGGCATTCCGGTCGCCGCCTATTTTATGAATTCGGTGGTCATCTCGGTGACGAGCACGGTCGTGGCCGTCGCCGTCGGCATGATGGGCGGCTATGCCTTTGCTCGCTATCGGTTTCGCGGCAAATCCGGCTTCTTCCTCGGCCTCATGCTCTCCCGCACGGTGCCGGGCATATCGCTCTCCCTGCCGCTCTTCATCGTCTGGAGCCGCATCGGTCTGCTTGATACGCGGCTCGGCCTCATCATCGTCTATCTCGCCATGAATATTCCGTTCACCGTCTGGCTAACGGATGGGTTCTTTCGGCAGATCCCGGCCGATCTCACGGAAGCGGCGCAGATTGACGGCAGCACGCGCTGGCAAGCTTTCTGGCGCATCGAGTTTCCGCTCGCGCGCTCCGGCCTCGCTTCCGCCGCCATCTTCGCCTTCCTCACTTCCTGGAACGAATATGCCTTGGCCGCGCAACTCACGCGTACCACCGCATCCAAGACCATGCCCGTGGGTCTGATGGATTTCACGGCACAGTTCACCGTGGACTGGACCGGCATGTGCGCCATGGCGGTACTCATTATCATCCCCGCCCTGATCCTGACCTTCATTGTGCAGAAGCACTTGATCGCAGGCCTCACCTTCGGCGGCGTCAAAGGCTAGAAGCGATGTCAAAGATCACCCGTGTCGAAGCTCTGATGGTCGATCTGGTGCCGCAGGTGCGGCGGGTTGATGCCATCCAATCCTTCGTCAGCCAGGAGACGCCGATCATCCGCATCTATGATGCCGATGGTGCGGTCGGCACCGGCTACAGCTACACCATCGGTACCGGCGGCCCCTCGGTCATGGCATTGATCGAACACACTTTAGGACCGGCGCTGATCGGCCGTGACGCTGCGATGGTGGAGCAGATCTGGCGCGATCTTCTGTTCCTGACCCATGCGACGACGGTCGGGGCCATCACGGCGATTGCCATGGCCGCGATCGATACCGCGCTCTGGGACCTGCGCTGTCGCAAGGCGGGTCTGCCGCTGCACGTCATGGCCGGTGGCGCGCAGGAACGCGTGCGGCTCTATACGACCGAAGGCGGCTGGCTGCATCTCGAGACTTCGGTCTTGGTCGAAGACGCCATCCGCCAAAAGGCATCCGGCTTCGGAGGCGCCAAGCTCAAGGTCGGCCGGCCGGTGCATGAGGATGTCGCGCGGATCTCGGCCGTGCGCGAAGCCGTCGGGCATGACTTCGAGATATTCACGGATGCCAATCAGGCCTTCGCCGTTGACGAAGCGATCCGCCGGGCCCGCCACTACGAGCCGCTCGACATCGGCTGGCTGGAGGAGCCGCTGGCAGCCGATGACGTGGACGGCCATCTTCGCCTGTCGCGGTCCACCAGCCTGCCCATCGCGGTCGGCGAAAGCCTGTACAGCCCTCTGCATTTTCGCGATTATCTGCAGCGCGGCGCCTGTTCCGTGGTCCAGGTCGATGTCGGGCGCATCGGCGGGATCACCCCCTGGCTCAAGGTCGCGCATCTGGCCGAATGCTTCAATGTTGCCGTCTGCCCGCATTTCCTGATGGAGATCCATGTGGCGCTCTGCGCGGCCGTGCCAAATGCGCGTTGGGTTGAATACATTCCCCAACTCGATAGCCTCACGACGCATGGCATGACGATCAAGGACGGCTATGCGGTGCCAAGCGCCGAGCCGGGGCTCGGCATTGCCTGGGACTGGGCGGCGATCGACGCGCAGGCGGCGCCGGGCTCGCGCTTCACGCTGAACTGACGCGGAACAGGAGAGGCGTATGTCCACCATTATGGTCGTCGGCAGCCTGAACCGGGAGAACCCCTATTTCCAGGGAGCGCGCGGCCCGGGGCTCAGCCTCTTTGCCTTTGACGAGACGACGGCGGAGACCACGGCGCTAGGGGAGTATCGCGGCGTCGACAATCCGAGTTTTCTTTCGGTCAGCCCCGATGGCCGCCATCTCTATGCGAACAGCGAGGTTTTCGGCTGGGCGGAGGGTCTTGTCTCGGCCCTGGAGATCGACATCGCCGCACCGCGGATGCGGCCCATCAACATGCAGCCGGCGCTCGGCAGCATCACCGCCCATAACAGTTTTGATCGCACAAGGCGCTATCTTCTCCTCGCCAATTACGCCATGGGCAATGGCGAGGATGAGGGGCCCAATCAAGCGGTTGTGGTGTTTCCACGCCGGCCCGATGGCGGGCTCGGCCCGCCAGTGAGCAGCGCGGCGCATCGCGGCACCGGCCCCAATCCAGAGCGGCAGGAGCGCCCGCATGCGCATTGCGTGCGCATCTCACCCGACAATCGCTTCGCCGTGGTGGCCGACCTCGGGCTCGATGCGCTCTTCGCCTATCCGTTCGACGAGAACTCGGGTGAACTCGGAACGCCGATTGTCAGCCGGTTCCATTCCGGTAGCGGGCCTCGTCACTTCCTCTTTCATCCTGGCGGGGAACTGGCGGTCGTCGTTGGCGAACTCGATTCGACCGTGACATCAGTGCGTTACGATGCCGCGTCCGGGCGTTTCTCCCTGCTTGATCGCGTATCCGTCGTGCCGGACGGCATCAAAGACAACCACAGCGCCGACATTGCTTTGGGCGCAGATGGCCGCTTCGTCTATGTCTCCAACCGAGGGCATGACAGCATAGCCGGCCTGGCACTCGATGCCCGAACGGGGCGGATGACACTCCTCGGCCATACGCC
>NZ_DATJJK010000229.1:0-27053 GCF_035492295.1 Acidisoma sp.
GACTTTGAGCAGATCCGCCGCGTGGTTTCCCGGCGCGGCGCCCAGTTCGAAACAAGGAATCCTGTGCTCTATCCTGCTGAGCTACGCGGACATGGAAGCTCCTCTTTACTGAAGCGGCGGCCAGGCGGCAAGCACTGCCCAAGGCCCAGAGCCATTGGCTAATTTCGCGGTCTTCCTGCGGACGGGAGATTTCCGCCCATGGGCCCGAAATGTGATTTCGCGATGAAACCTGACGCTCGCGTCACAATGCCGGGCGCAATGGCCCGCCATTGGACGGCGACGGTCGCATCGGATGAAGACTACACGCGAAGCGCGGGCCTCTGCTCAGGCGTGGGCCAGGCTCTCAGCCTTGGCGCGGCGCAGTGCCTCCAGCCCTTCCTGCGGTTCAAGCCGTTCGAAATAGACGGCGGAGACATGGGCGAGGCGGATAATCCCGTCGCTGCCGATCAGGAATTCAGAGGCGCGGGGCAGGGACCATACGTCCCCGTCATTCTCTTCCGGCAGGTTGCAGCCCATCTTGGCAAGAATCTCACGGGCGATCGGCTTGGCCTGGGTTGCCACGCCAAAGGCTTCGGCAACCTTGCTCCCGCAGTCGGCCAGGACGGGGAAGCTCACACCATTGCTTTCACGCACAAGGGCCGCGCGGCTGGGCTTTTGCGGCGAGATCGCCAGCACTCGGCCGCCATTCTTGCGCACCGTGGCCGCAACGTCCTCCCATGCGCGCAATGTCAAGCTGCTGTACGGGCACCAGCCCCCCTTAAAAAACAAAACAAATACAGGGCCCTGCGAGAGATAATTGCCAAGGTGGTGCATCTTCCCCTCGGCATCGCCCAGGGTGAAGTCCGGCGCGCGATCGCCGACCTTCAGGAAGGTGGCTCCGGCCGTCTCGGCCCGGGCATCCGCTTCCAGTTGCCGCAATGCCTGCGCGGTTTCCCCATCCGCCCGGTCGAAGACCGAGGATTTGAAGGCGAGTAGCTGTGCATTCAGTGACTTCATGGCAGTAACCCGGAAGCTCTCGATCCAATGCGTTTATTGCAGGGCTGGCGTCGAATTGTCCATGTCTAAGACGATAGATGGTTCATGCTTAGCTCGCGCGAAATACTCTAGTCTCTGATAACATTCATGCGGTCGGGTATGGTTTATGGATCTTTTGGCTGCTTTCCGTTGTTTCGTGCGTGTCGCTGAGACGGGATCTTTCTCCGCTGTGGCGCGTGAGGTCGGTTCCACCCAACCGGCGATCTCTCGCCAGATCGCGGCGCTCGAAGCGCATTTCGACGTTCGTCTGATCCAACGCACCACCCGTAGTCTGACCTTCACCCAGGACGGGCAGGATTTGCTCGCCCATGCCCGCCGCGTACTCGATACCGTGGACGAAACCGAGGAGATCCTCGGAAAACGCCGCGCGTCCCCCCATGGCACGATCCGCATCGCCTCTTCCACCTCGATGGCCCGGCTTCACATCATCCCCCGCCTGAAGCGTCTGCTGCAGCGTTACCCTCAGCTTGAAGTGGAAGTGAGCATATCCGAACAGGCACAGGATCTGGTGGCTGAAAATCTAGACATCGCAATACGCGCCGGACAGATAGCAGACTCGTCCCTCGTCGCGCGCCACCTCGGCTCCACCAGCCGCGGTGTACTGGCATCCGCCGACTATCTCGAAGAGCATGGTGAACCGGTCACGCCTCAGGATCTCACGACCCATTCCTGCCTCGTCTACACCGGCGGGCTGGGTCGGGCCTCCGCTCATCAGTGGGAGCTCGAGGGTATCGCGGGCTCGACCACGGTAGAGGTCGGCGGCCGCTTCCGCTGCGACAGCGTGGAGGGCATCGCTGATGGGATCCGTAACGGTCTCGGCATCAGCCAACTGCCGACCTGGATGTTCAACGAGGACATTGCCGCCGGACGGGTGCGGGCCATCCTCAAGGATTGGCAGCCGCCCCGCATTCCGATCCACGCCGTCTATCCCTCGCGCCGCCACCTGGCACCACGGGTCCGCGCGGTGATTGATTTCTTCGTCAACGAGTTCCGGCTCGATCCGATGGTTTCCGACTATACGGCGATCTGACGGGTATCCAGGCCTGCGATTTGCGCTCCCGCATGCTATGATCGCGTTTTGCCGCAGAGCGCGGCAGGGCAGGAAGGGGCGACCGGGCGGCAAGCCATGAACATGCTGGTCTTCTCACGCGCGCCGATTGCGATCGAGATCGTCTACGATCTCGTTTGCCCCTGGTGCTTCATCGGCACCCGACGGCTGACGCGGGCCATGCGGCGCCGGCCAGAGGTCAGCTTCAACCTGCAATGGCGGCCCTTCCTTCTCAATCCCGACATGCCGCGCGCCGGCATGATTCGCACCGATTACGTGGTTCGCAAATTCGGGACCGAGGATCGGGCGCGCCGGCTCTATGCCTCCATTGCCGAGATCGGCAGGGGGGAGGGCATTTCCTTTCGCTTCGACCGTATCCGGACCACGCCGAGCAGCGTTGATGCCCATCGGCTTGTGCGCTTCGCCGCCGAGTTGGGCCGCGCCGAGATTGTGGCGGACGCGCTGTTTACGGCCCATTTCACCGAAGGGCGGGATATCGGCGCCCTCACCGAATTGCTTGCCATTGCGCAGCAGGTCGGGCTTCCCGTCGAGGCGGCGCGCGACCTGCTTGAAAGCGACGAGGGCATCGAGCACGTTCACGGGGACAATCTCCGCGCCCACCGCCTCGGCATCAATGGCGCCCCCTGCTTCATCATGGGCCGCCGCCATGCCATCGCTGGGGCGCAGGAGCCGGAGGTGCTGGAATGCCTGCTGAACATTGCCACCCTCGATCTCGGCGAGGATTAGGCTGTCCGTCGTGCCCCGCCCGTCTTAGTCGGCCGGGCGCAGCCGGCTCGCCAGCAACTCGCCGGTGTTTTCGAGCACCGGATAGGCTGCCGCCGCCACCAGATGGGCGTTGACGCGCTTGAGATCCCTGAGCGCGTCGAGATGCAGCGAACTCGTCTCGGCCGTGTCGATGCGTCCGGCCCGGAGCCGCGCGAAATGTGCGGCGGTGGCCTGGGCCTCCAGGTCGCGGAAGGCCTCTTTCTCCGCTGCTAAAAGCCGGGCGGCGCGCTCATCCCCGGTCATGAACAGCGAGGCCGCCGCCTGCACGTTGATGATCAACCGCCCGATGATCTGAGTGAGCTCGGCCTCTCCCTCCTTCGAGAAGGCGAGGCCGCGGCGCAAGCACTTGCCAGCGATGCCCAGCAGGCTCTTTTCTACGATATCCCCCGCCTGCTCCAGATGCGTCGCAAAAGCGAGGATTTCGGTCACCCGTGCGTGGTCGGCGTCCGTCAGCCCATCGGGGTCGAGGCCGGTGAGATAAGCCTTGATCGCGGTGTTGAGCCGGTCGAGCACGTCGTCCAGGCGCTTGGTTTCGGTGATCTGGCGGCGATCGGCGCGCGCGAAGGCGTCACGCAATCCTTGCAACATCGTCTCAAGCACATCGGCGAGACGCATCGCCTCCCGCGCCGCGGCGCCGATGGCGATGGCCGGCGCTTCGCGCGCCGCTGCCGTCATATAGATCGCCTGACCGGGATCGGCGGGGTCGACCCGGGCCGGTAGCAGGCGCCGCAGCAGGCCCGCATAGGTGCCGAGGAAGGGGAAGAATACGGCCGCCAGGATGAGGTTGAAGGCGGTGTGGAAATCGGCGACAGCGCGCGCCGCATCTGGTTCGATCGCGATCAGCCAGGTGCCGAGCCATGGTAGGGCGGCGAGCCCGACCAGCGTACCGAGGCCACGATTGATGAGATTGCCAAGCGGCACGCGGCGGCCGGCGGGGTCGTTGCCGGAGGTGCCTTCCAGCACCGGATTGATGGCCGAGCCGAGATTGGCGCCGAGCACGAGGGCGAAGGCCGCGTCCGGGGGCACGGCGTGGTTCCCCGCGAAGGACATAATGATGAGCACAACGGCGACGCTGGAATGCGCCGCCCAGGTGAGACCGGCGGCGAGGATCACATCGACCAGCGGCTGGTTTGCAACCGCGCCGAGAAACAGCTGCAGGCTCGGCACATCCTCATAGGGGGTGACGAGGCTCACGAACTGGCCGAGCGCCATGAGGACGAGGCCGAGACCGATGAAGACGCGCCCGAAATCCCGCGTGCCCGCCGTCGCGCGGCGGAACATCAGCACGCCGACGAGGATCAGCGCTGGCGCCACGTCTGAGATATTGAAGGAAAGGGCCTGCACGATCAGCGTCGTGCCGACATTGGCGCCGAGCATGACGGCGAGAGCAGGGACGAGATCCACGAGGCCGCCGGCGGCGAAGCCCGTTACCATCAGGCCGGTCGCCGTGCTGCTCTGCAGGATGGCGGTAACGCCGATGCCCGCCAGAAAGGCCTTGAAGCGATTACGAAGCGCGCTGCCCAGGAAGCCGCGCAGCCGCGCGCCAAAGGCCCGCTGCACGCCCGTCTGGACCATGTGGATGCCCCAGAGCAGCAGGGCGACATAGCCGGCAAGCTGGAGCAGGGTCAGCGACAGGGTCAATCTTCTCTCCTCGGGCGGTCGACGCTCAGCTGGGGCGCAGGAACCTCATGTGCGATGGCAGCCCGAAGAGATGGTACTTTGTTTTTGCCGGGCCATTGTCAAAAACAGCCCTCTGCCTTGATGGACGGCGACGTCTCTCGTCCCGGATCGGGGAGGATCAGGATTTCAGTGGCTTATGGGCGCGCTCCAGCAGCCGGCCGAAGAAGCCGGGGGGCTTGGGCGGCGCCGGGGGTTGCTTGGCGGCGGTCGCGTTTTCCTTTTCCCGGGCCTTGCTCTGCAGCCATTTTTCCAGGCTCATGCCGGCCTTGGCTGCACGCTTGGCTTCATAAGCGCGCTGTGATTCGTTCATCTTCCGATCCATAGGGGGCCTCCTCGTCTCGGCGCTCATCTGGCAGGGGATGCGGTCTGAGTCGAGTGGCTGTTTGAGGAGGGACCGATGGAACCACGGGTGAAGGCACAGCTATGGGTGCAGATGGCGCTTCGCCTCGGTGATCGGGACGGAAGGCCCGGCATGGTGCTGCGCCGGGGCGATGCCGATGCCGGCGGCATCCTGGTCGTGCTGCGGGACCGCGCGGGTGGTGTCGTCGTCCTGTCCCAGACCCGGGCCGAGGGTGGCGAACTCGCCTGGATGCGCGGGACGGGAGCGGAGCCGGTCGACCAGACCCGCGCGGATGCCTATGTCGACCGGCAGGTGAAGTTCGATCCCGATCTCTGGGTCATCGAGTTTGAGGCGCCGGACTTCCAGCCGCCCTTCGAAGGGAAAATACTCTAAGGTCTGGCCGGTCCAGATCGAGGAGCGGGAGCGATTCAATCTGAACCGTGGCTCACAGTCCTCTCAGCGGCGTGCGGCTGATCGAAGTTGATCGTGGCATCCACGGAATAGCGGCCCCCGCCGCCGACATAGAGGGCCAGCAACCCGCCCATAATCGCAATGTTCTTGAAGAAGTTCAGTTCGGCGTCCACCGCCGCGCCGCCGGTCATGGTCCAGAAGGGGTGGCCGATGATGGCCGTCGCCAGGGTATAGGCCATCATCAGCAGGGCCAGAAGGCGCGTCATGAGCCCGACGACGATGCCGGCGCCGATGAAGAGTTCCATGACGATGGCAAAGACCGTGGCGAGCGGCGCGTCTGGCACGCCGGTCTGCGCCATATAGCCGATCGTATCGCCGAATTTCGTCAGTTTGTCCCAGCCGAAGAGGACAAAGAGCAGCATGAGGAGAATGCGGGCGGCGAGCAAAGCGCCGTCCTTCGTCTTGCCAACACCTAAGTCGAGCATCGCCACACCTCCTTCTAGCGGGAGTGATTGTGCGGGGAGTGTCCCGCCAGCGCGATCAAGATAGGCTAGATTTTAGGCGCTTTTCTTTCGATTTGTCAATAACTTAGTGATGACGCTGCGGCGCGGATGGCATGCTCGCGCCGCGCAGCAGGCGGGTATTACGGCCAGCGCACCTCTGGCGGCATGCTCATCAGAATCGCCTCCGTATTGCCGCCGGTCTTGATACCGAAGAGCGTGCCGCGGTCGTAAAGCAGGTTGAACTCCACGTAGCGGCCACGGCGGATGAGCTGATGCTCGCGCTGCTCCGGCGTCCAGGGGTCGAACATGCGGCGGCGGACGATCCTGGGATAGACATCCAGGAATGCGAGGCCGACGTCCCGCGTGAAGGCGAAGTCGGCAGCGATATCGCCGGTTCGGTGCTGGTCGTAGAAGATGCCGCCGGCGCCGCGCGGCTCGCCCCGGTGGGGAAGGTAGAAATACTCGTCGCACCATTCCTTGAAGCGAGCGTGGAAATCGGCGCCATGCGGGTCGCAGGCGGCCTTCATGGCGGCATGGAAGTCAGCCGCATCAGCTTCGGCCTCGGGCGTGTCCAGCCGCATCGGCGTGAGATCGGCGCCACCGGCGAACCAGCCGTGGCGGGTGATGATCATGCGCGTGTTCATGTGCACGGCGGGCACCAGCGGGCTGTGCATATGGCTGACGAGGCTGATGCCCGAGGCCCAGAAACGCGGATCTTCCGAGGCCCCCGGGATTGCCTTACGGAATTCCGGGCTGAACTCGCCATGGACCGTGGAGCAGTTGACGCCGACCTTCTCGAAAACACGACCGCGCATCACACTCATGACGCCGCCGCCGCCTTCCTCGCGCTGCCAGGCGGTGCGCACGAATCGCCCGGCCGGACGGTCGGCGAGGGGGCCGGTCTGGGCATCCTCCAACGCTTCGAAGGCGGCGCAGATCCGGTCGCGCAGGCTCTGGAACCAAGCCTCCGCTTCCGCGCGCAGGTTCATATGGGCGAGCGCCGGGTCCGTCGCGCTTCCGGCTTCAGGGACAGGGGCAGCGATATCCGACATAGTCGACATGAGGGCCGTATCCTTTAGCGGTGCGGCATCGGGCGGCCTTGCCCGAGACGCGGTGTTTCGCATGCTCCTGCCAGGGATTCGGGCTGCGGGGCATTGCTCTATGTCAACAGGCGCCTTGCCTCATCCGCCGGGCTGTTGTTGAAGCCATGATCGTCTGATCTGCGCTGCGCTGGCAGCGGAACGCAAGGAGTGGTGCCTCATGGCTGACGACGCGACCGAGACCGTGGAGCCGCTGGTCGGCATCCTGGGCGGCTCCGGCCTCTATGATATCGAGGGGCTCGAGGAGAAGGAATGGCGCAGCGTCGAAACCCCCTGGGGCCCGCCCTCGGACGAGCTGCTGTTCGGCAGGCTGTACGGCCTGCGCTGCGTCTTTCTGCCGCGTCATGGCCGTGGCCACAAAATATCGCCCTCCGAACTCAACTATCGCGCCAATATCGACGCTTTGAAGCGCGTGGGCTGCACGGACGTGCTCTCGCTGTCAGCCGTGGGCAGCCTGAAGGAAGAGTTGCCGCCCGGGCATTTCGTGATCGTCGACCAGTTCATCGACCGCACCTTCGCACGGCCCAAGACCTTCTTCGGCTCGGGCTGTGTCGCCCACGTCTCGATGGCTCATCCGGTCTGCGGCCGTCTCGGCGAGGCGTTGGAGGGTGCGGCGCGTGGCCTCGGCCTGCCGGTTACCCGCGGGGGCACATACCTCACCATGGAAGGTCCGCAATTCTCGACCTATGCCGAGAGCGTGCTCTACCGGTCCTGGGGCTGCAGCGTCATCGGCATGACCAACATGCCGGAGGCCAAGCTCGCCCGTGAGGCCGAGCTTTGTTACGCCACCGTCGCCATGGTGACCGACTATGATTGCTGGCACCAGGACCATGACGCGGTGACCGTCGATCAGGTCGTGAAGACGCTTTTCGGCAATGCCGACAATGCCCGCGCACTGGTCAAGGCGGTGCTGCCGGTCGTCGGCCAATCCCGCGGGCTCTGCAGTTCAGGCTGCGACCGGGCGCTGACACACAGCCTGATCACCGCCCCGGCCGCGCGCGATCCGGCGCTGGTCGCCAAGCTCGACGCGGTGGCCGGCCGCGTTCTCGCCACAAGCTGAGTGAACTCTGAGCCGACGGAGGGAGGGGCGCCTGTCGCCTCGGCTCAGGTCTTGTTGATCGGGGGGCCCCAGGCGTGGCCCACCCGTAGGATCGCCTTGCCATGCATCTGACGACGACGATCCTCGTTCTGCTTTTCACCACTGCCCTGTCCAATCTTGTGGTGACCGTCGTTCGGGTCCCCTTGCCGTTGCTGCAAATCGCGATCGGTGCGGCCATTGATCTGGCCGGGTTTCACGTCAGCTTCGATCCTGATCTCTTCCTTCTTCTCTTCATCCCGCCGCTGCTCTTCTCCGACGCTTATCGCATTCCGAAACGCGAGCTGACCGAGGCCGGGGTGCCGGTCCTCGCGCTGGCCTTCGGCCTCGTCATCTTCACGGTCGTGAGCGTCGGCCTTTTCATCCATAGCCTGCTCAATTTCGTTCCCCTGGCGGCGGCTTTCGCGCTTGGAGCCGTGCTGTCGCCCACGGACGCCGTGGCGCTCTCCGGCATTCTGAACGGGCGCGCCCTGCCGCGCCGCTTCATGCACATTCTGCAGGGCGAGGCGCTGTTGAACGACGCGTCGGGTCTCGTCTCCTTTAAATTCGCGGTCGGCGCGGTCGTGGCAGGCACCTTCTCCCTCTCCGACGCCGCGATGAATTTCGTTCTCGTCGCGGCTGGTGGGCTGGGTGTCGGCGCGGTGCTGGGCTGGGGTTTCTTCCAGCTTGACCAGAAGGTGCTCACCAAGCGGGCGGAAGAGGCCTCGATCTATGTCGTCCTCATCCTGCTCCTGCCCTTCGCCTCCTATCTGCTGGCCGAACATCTGGGCCTTTCGGGTATCCTGGCGGCGGTCTCAGCCGGCCTCACCCTCAATTTTCTCGACCCCTTCGGCGGCAGTCACAGCGCGATCCGCAGGCGCACCTTCGCCATCTGGAGCATTCTCGAATTCTCCTTCAACGGGCTGATCTTCCTTCTGCTCGGGCTGCAGCTTCCCGGCATCCTGGGCGACGGCGTCAAGCGGACGATCGCGGCAGGCTACTCGCCCTGGCAACTGCTGATGGTGATGCTGCTGATCACCGCCGCACTCTTCATCCTCCGCTTCGTTTGGGTGCTGCTGACCTCTCTTCTACGCACCGGCATCAACAAGGCGCGTGGCCGGCGGGTCGGCTACGGGTTCCCGGGTTTCATCCCGCTCTTGATCGCGACTGTCGCGGGGGTGCGCGGCGCTGTAACGCTTGCCGGTATCCTCTCCTTGCCCTTCTACCTGCCGACAGGCGAGCCCTTCCCGATGCGCGGCCTGCTGATTTGTCTGGCGAGCGGGGTCATTGTGCTTTCGCTTCTGGTCGCGGTGGTCTTCTTGCCTTTCCTGATGCCGAGGCTTCGTCTGCCCGAACTGGACCAGTTCGAAGCGGAAATCGCGGCCGCGCGACGGCTGATGGCGGAAAGTGCCATCAATGACCTGGAGGAGCGCGTGGAGGCGGGCATCAAGCGCCGCCAGGGGGCGCTGGAGCGCAATGCCTATGAGGAAGCCGCGGGGCGGGTGCTGGCCGACTATCGCCTCAAGCTCGAAGGGCAGGACGATGGCAACGAGAATCACGAGCGGGCGCGGGAGGATCAGCGCGCGGAAATCGCGCTCCGGCTGCGGGCCCTGCGCTCAGAGCGGGCCGAGATGCGCAAGCTGCGCCAGCGCCATGCGATCAATGACGAGGCCGTACAGACCCTGATTGAGCAGTTGGATATTGAGGAGGAGGCGCTGGCCCGCATTGCGGCGGCCTTGCCGCCGCGGCGGTGAGGCCGCTTCCCGGGCATGGGACGGTTGCGCCCCCTTCGGTTGCGGCATGCGGTGGATAAGGGCAGTTTTCTCAACATGACGATGCTGGACATCACGCAGAGCGCTCCGGCGCTTCTTGGGCGACTTACCACCGCGGCACTCTGAACGAGTCCGTGTTCCATCCTCCGTGCCCCGGGCACGGATCGCCCGTCCGCCGTCCGATCGAGTTTCCTGATGATCCCTTTTCCATTTGCCTTTCACGTCCCGCCCTGTGGCATGCCGGCCGCGGCACGACTTCGGTGCGGTCGCGGATGCTGACGGCCAGCCCGCGATCGTAGTCGGCCGATCCCTGATCCTCTCGACATTTCTCTGGACCGAAACGAGCGCCCGTCATGATGCTGAGCAACCCAGCCGCCAAATACCGACCCTTCACGGCCATCGACCTGCCGGACCGGCAATGGCCGAACCGGCGCATCACGAAAGCGCCCCACTGGTGCTCGGTCGATCTTCGGGACGGCAACCAGTCCCTCATCGATCCCATGGATGGGGAACGGAAGCGCCGCTTCTTCGACCTTCTGATCAAAACCGGTTTCAAGGAGATCGAGGTCGCGTTCCCCTCCGCCTCCCAGACGGATTTTGACTTCGTCCGCAGCCTGATCGAGGGTGGGCTGATCCCCGAGGATGTGGCGATCCAGGTTCTGACGCAGTCGCGCGAGGAGCTGATCCGCCGCACGATCGAAAGCCTGTCGGGCGCGCATCGCGCCATCGTCCATCTCTATAACGCAACCTCCGAAGTCTTCCGGCGCCTGGTGTTCAACCAGGACAAGGAAGGCACCATCGCGCTGGCCGTATCCGGCACAAAACTGATCCGCCAACTGACGGACGAGCATCCGGAGACGATCTGGACCTACCAGTATTCGCCGGAGACTTTCTCGTTTACGGAGCCCGAATTCGCACTCGAGGTGTGCGAGCGGGTGATGGACGTCTGGCAGCCGACGCCGGAGCGGCCGATGATCCTGAACCTGCCGGCGACGGTGGAAGTGGCAACGCCCAATGTCCATGCCGATCAGATCGAGTGGTTCTGCCGCAACCTCACGCGCCGGGACAGCGCCATCATCTCGCTACATCCGCATAATGACCGCGGCACCGGCATCGCGGCGGCCGAATTGGGATTGATGGCCGGGGCGGACCGAGTGGAGGGCTGCCTCTTCGGCAATGGTGAGCGAACCGGCAATGTCGATATCGTCACCATGGCGCTGAACATGTACACGCAAGGCGTCGATCCGGGCCTTGATCTGTCGGATATGCGGAAGGTCGTCAGCACGGTCGAGCATTGCAATCAGATCGCCGTCCACCCCCGCCACCCCTATGCGGGTGAGCTGGTCTTCACCGCCTTCTCCGGCTCGCACCAGGATGCGATCAAGAAGGGTTTCGCGGCCCGCCAGAAGCAGAACGACGACAATTGGGAAGTGCCCTATCTGCCGATCGACCCTGCGGATATCGGCTGCTCCTACGAGGCGGTGATCCGCGTCAACAGCCAGTCCGGCAAGGGCGGTGTCGCCTGGGTACTCGAGCAGGACCAGGGTCTGCGCTTGCCGCGTCGGCTGCAGATCGCGTTCAGCCGGGTGGTCCAGGAGATCGCCGATCGCACGGGTCGGGAGACGACGACGACCGCCATCGTGGAAGCCTTCCGTCAGACCTATGGTATCGATGGCTCGGGACGGTTCTCGCTGGTCGATTATAGCGTCTCGGGTGCCGACAAATCCGGCGCGCCGCGCAGCTTCACCGGCCGCATCGAGGTCGATGGCGTGGCCAGGAGCATCACCGGCCAGGGCAATGGGCCGCTTTCCAGCTTTGTCGATGCGCTGAACAAGGCGCTGGGGCTTTCCATCGACATCGTCAATTACGACGAACATGCGATCGGCACAGGGTCTGGCACGCAGGCCGTCGCCTATGTCGAATGCGTTCTGCCGGACGGCAAATCGGTCTTCGGCGTCGGTATCGACGTCGATAGCGGCGAGGCCGCGATGCGCGCGGTCTTGAGCGCGGCGAACAACGCCGCTGCAGCAAGCGTGGGAGTAGCGAAATGAACGGCATGAGCCAGGCGGAAAGCGTCGAGAGCCAGTTCGGGCCACGCGCTGCATCCTATCTGACGAGTTCGGTCCATGCCCAGGGCGAGGATCTGGCCCATTTCGCGGCCATGCTGGCCGAAGACGGGGCGGGGGCGCGTGTGCTCGACCTCGGCTGCGGCGGTGGCCACATGTCCTTCGCGGCGGCCCCCTTTGTGCGCGAGGTCGTGGCCTATGATCTGTCACCGGAAATGCTGTCGGTGGTCGCCCATGCGGCGGGCGATCGGGGTTTCGGCAATCTGCTGACTGAGCAGGGCGAAGCGGAAGCGTTGCCCTTCGAGGATCAGAGCTTTGACTGGGTGGTGTCGCGGTTCAGTGCCCATCACTGGGCCGATTGGCGGGCGGGGCTGCGGGAGGCGCATCGGGTGATGCGCCCGGGCGGCCGCGGTGTCTTCATCGACGTCGTCTCCCCCGGGCCTGGCATTCTCGACACCTATCTGCAGACGGTCGAGGTGCTTCGCGATACCTCCCACGTGCGCGACTACAGCGCGGGCGAATGGGAAGTGGCGCTGGCGGAGAGCGGCTTCATGACGCAGGCCACCCGGCGGCATCGGCTGCGCATGGATTTCGCAAGTTGGATCGCCCGCATGCGCACGCCGGATGTGATGGCCAATGCCATCCGTGCATTGCAGGCGGCCGTCGCCGACCCCGTGCGGCGTCATTTCGCGATCGAGGCGGACGGCAGCTTCATGATTGATGTCGCAAGTTTTGAGGTCGTGCGCGGCTTCTGAGACGCGGCCCCGGGCGCGACAATCGCATCGTCGTTTCCGGGGCTGGCCCTTTGCGCTGGTTGATGAAGCCTTGATGGGCCGGGCGTGGCGATTCGCCGGGGACCGAGGCGGTGACGCCCGTCCTGTGGCAGCCCTTTGCGCCGATCCTATTCCGATGCGCTCGGCTTACTCTCGATCCCTGGGCAGCCACCTCATCTCAGGACGCGCGGCCGAGAGTGGCTGGTCCTGGGACGGAGAAGCCGGCCGGGGCTGAAAAATTGCTGGAAATGTCACCCAGCCGGGATGGGTCGCTCCCCAATCCCCTGGCAGGCTTGCGCCGCGCGGCAGGAAGATGAAGGGAACATGAAGATGGCTGGAGGCGGGCGTGGTGGCTTGGGTCATGGCATAAAGATCACACAATGTCAGATTTTCTAACGCATCTCAGAATGGTATTGCAATAAAAATCTGAATTTTCCTGAATCCTGCGTGTTTTTGCGGAGACGCAACCCCGTTTGGGCAAGACTTGAGATAGCAGGACGCTGTTTACGGCAATAACCGGTCGAAGTAGGGGCCGGATGGGTAATGCCGCTAAAGCAGAAGGTGCGCATGGGACAGGTCGATCAGGGGCTTAACCACAATTCAGTTAACGTCCTATATTGCGTTGCAACATAAGGCTTTTTCGGCTCTGACTTGTGAGACCGAGCAGGAATGGCTAGGTGTCGGCGATGAGTTTTCGATGACGCGGCGACTGACCGACGACACGGAGAAAGACATGGCCCAGGCAGCGGCGACCCGTAAACGGACCAAAATTCCCGAGGTATCTATGGGCAAGGACGACCTTCTGCGCTTCTACCACGATATGCTGCTGATCCGGCGTTTCGAGGAGAAGGCGGGGCAGCTTTACGGGATGGGGCTGATTGGCGGCTTCTGCCATCTTTATATCGGCCAGGAAGCCGTCGTCGTCGGGGTTCAGGCCGCTCTGAAGCCGGGCGACCAGGTCATCACGAGCTACCGCGACCATGGCCATATGCTGGCGACGGGCATGGAAGCGCGTGGCGTGATGGCGGAACTCACCGGCCGCGAGACGGGCTATTCGCGCGGCAAGGGCGGGTCGATGCACATGTTCAGCAAGGCCAAGGGCTTCTACGGCGGCCACGGCATCGTCGGCGCTCAGGTCTCCATCGGCACCGGACTCGGCTTCGCCAACTGGTACCGCGGCACCGACAATGTCTCCGTGACCTATTTCGGCGAAGGTGCCTCCAACCAGGGGCAGGTTTTCGAGAGCTTCAACCTCGCCGCCCTGATGAAGCTGCCGGTCGTCTTCGTGATCGAGAACAACCGTTACGGCATGGGTACCAGCGTCGAGCGCGCCTCCGCGTCCAAGGACCTCTCCAAGAACGGTGCTGCCTGGGGCATTCCCGGCCTGCAGGTTGACGGCATGAACGTCATCGCCGTCAAGGAAGCGGCCGAGCAGGCTATCGCCCATTGCCGCGCCGGGAAGGGACCCTTCCTGCTCGAGATGAAAACCTACCGCTATCGCGGCCATTCCATGTCCGATCCCGCGAAATATCGCACCCGTGAAGAGGTGCAGAAGATGCGTAGCGAGCGCGATTGCATCGAGGCGGTGCATCACCTGCTCACCGAGCAGGGCGTGGACGAGGCCGAGATCAAAAAGATCGACGATGCGGTGAAAGCCGTGGTGCAGGAGGCGGCGGACTTCGCCCAGTCGAGCCCCGAGCCCGATCCGAAAGAACTCTGGACTGATATCCTGGTGGAGGCGTGAGCGTTATGGGAACGCAGATTCTGATGCCGGCCCTCTCCCCCACCATGACGGAGGGCAAGCTCGCCCGCTGGCTCAAAAATGTCGGCGATGAGATCAAGGCCGGGGACGTGATCGCCGAAATCGAGACGGACAAGGCGACGATGGAAGTGGAAGCGGTGGACGAGGGTACGCTTTCCTCCATCCTGGTGCCTGAGGGCACGGAAGGGGTCGCCGTGAACACCCCGATCGCCGAGATCGGTGGCGGCGCGAATGGCGCGGCCGCCCCCGCGCCCGCAACGCCGGCGGCCGCTCCGGCGGCCGAGGCTCCGGCCCCTGTGGCCAATACGGCACCGACAGTCGCGCCCACGGCCGCCGCCGCGCCGGAGAAGGACTGGGGCCCGACCAAGCCGATTACCGTGCGTGAAGCCCTGCGCGATGCCATGGCCGCCGAGATGCGGGCCGATGGCGACGTCTTCCTGATGGGTGAGGAAGTCGCCCAGTATCAGGGCGCCTACAAGATCAGCCAGGGGCTGCTGGATGAGTTCGGCCCCCGCCGCGTCATCGACACGCCGATCACCGAACATGGTTTCACCGGCATGGCCGTCGGTGCGGCGATGAGCGGCCTCAAGCCCATCGTCGAGTTCATGACCTTCAACTTCGCCATGCAGGCGATCGACCAGATCATCAACTCCGCCGCCAAGACGCTCTATATGTCAGGCGGCCAGATGGGCGCGCCGATCACCTTCCGGGGGCCGAACGGTGCGGCCTCGCGGGTCGGCGCCCAGCACAGTCAGTGCTATGCCTCCTGGTACGCGCATTGCCCGGGCCTCAAGGTTGTCGCTCCCTGGTCCGCGGCGGATGCCAAGGGCCTGCTGCGCGCCGCCATCCGTGACCCGAACCCGGTCATCGTGCTGGAAAACGAGATCCTCTACGGCCACACCTTCGAATGCCCGACGGATGAGGATTTTGTCCTCCCTATCGGGAAGGCAAAGGTGGAGCGAAAGGGTGAGCACGTCACCATCGTCGCCTTCAGCATCATGGTCGATATCGCTCTCAAGGCGGCGGAAGCTCTCGCCGAGCAGGGCATCAGCGCCGAGGTCATTAATCTGCGTTCGTTGCGCCCGCTCGATACCGCGACCATCGTGGAGAGCGTGAAGAAGACGAGCCGCCTGGTGACGGTGGAAGAGGGCTGGCCCTTCTCCGGTATCGGCGCGGAAGTCGCGATGCAGATCATGGAAAACTGTTTCGACTGGCTGGATGCGCCGCCGGTGCGCGTGCACGGGCTCGATGTGCCGCTGCCTTATGCCGCGAACCTCGAAAAGCTCGCGCTTCCGCAGCCGTCCTGGGTTGTTGACGCCGTTCGCAAGATCGTCTGAGGGAGCACGCCGATGGCCATCAACATCCTTATGCCCGCGCTCTCGCCCACCATGACGGAGGGCACGCTCGCCCGCTGGCTGAAGAAAGAGGGCGAGGCGGTGAAGGCCGGCGACGTCATCGCCGAAATTGAGACCGACAAGGCGACCATGGAAGTGGAAGCCGTGGATGAAGGCATCCTCGGCAAGATCCTGGTGGCTGACGGCACCGAGGCAGTGAAGGTCAACGCGCCGATCGCCATCCTGGTTCAGGAGGGCGAAAAGGTGCCGGATAGCGCAGGTGCGGCCCCGGCCGCCGCACCGCCTCCTGCTGCCGAAGCGCCCAAGGCCGAAGCCGCCGCCCCGGCGACCCCAAAAGCGGCGCCGGCCGCGAATGGGCATGACAAGGGGACGCGTATTTTTGCCTCCCCACTCGCCAAGCGGATCGCCCAGGACAAGGGCATCGATCTTTCCGGCATTACGGGAACGGGGCCCAACGGCCGCATCGTGCGGGCGGATGTCGAGGGTGCGAAGGCGGCTCCTGCGGCCGGAGCCGCGCCGGCCGTCGCCGCTCCGGCCGCTGCGCCCATCGCGCCGGCCGCACCGCCCAAGGCCGCCGCCATCACCGCGCCTCACAGTCTGGTGCCCCACACCACAATGCGACGCGTGATCGCCAAGCGCCTGACCGAGAGCAAGCAGAACGTCCCGCATTTCTATTTGACGATGGATATTGAGCTCGACGCCCTCCTGAAGCTCCGCGGCGAGCTCAATGCCCGTTCGTCCAAGGACGGTACAGGTTCCTTCAAGCTCTCGGTGAACGACATGATCATCAAGGCGGCGGCGATCGCGCTCCGCCGCGTGCCCAAGGTCAATGCCAGCTTCACGGATGACGGCGTCGCTTTCTACGATGATGTGGATATCTCCGTCGCCGTTGCCATTCCCGATGGGCTGATTACGCCCATCATCCGTCGCGCAGACCAGAAGGGCCTGGCCACGATCAGCAACGAGATGAAGGATCTCGGCCTGCGCGCCCGCGCCGGCAAGCTGAAGCCCGAGGAGTTCCAGGGCGGCGGCTTCTCCGTCTCCAATCTCGGCATGTTCGGCGTGAAGGACTTCCAGGCCATCATCAACCCGCCTCAGGCGGCGATCCTCGCGGTCGGCGCCGGCGAGCAGCGGCCGGTGGTGAAGGATGGGCAGCTTGCGGTTGCGACCGTGATGTCCGCGACGCTCTCTGTCGATCATCGGGTGGTCGATGGCGCGCTTGGCGCGGAGTGGCTGCAGGCCTTCAAGGCCATCATCCAGGAACCGCTGAACCTGATGCTCTGACAGGGACGGGGGCTGGAATTGGCGGATGTAACTCTCCGCCTGGCGAAGCCCGGGGATGTTCCAACCATCCTCGGCTTCGTGAAGGCGTTGGCGGCCTTTGAGCAACTGACCCATGAGGTCGTGGCGACGGACGCGGATTTTCATGATTCCCTGTTTGGAGAACCGCGCCGGGCCGAAGCGCTGATTGCCGAAATGGACGGCACGTCGGTGGGTTTCGCCCTGTGGTTTTATAATTTCAGCACCTTCCGCGGCCGCCATGGGCTCTACCTGGAGGACATCTACATCGATCCCGCCCATCGCGGGGCAGGCATCGGCCGGCAGATCTTCCGTTTTCTGGCCCAGCACGCCATTTCCCAGGGCTGCGCGCGCATGGACTGGGATGTCCTTAACTGGAATGAAAAGGCCGTCCGTTTCTACCGTTCGCTTGGCGCCATTCCGCTTGATGGCTGGACCCGCCAGCGCCTGACCGGGCCGGCTTTGACTGCGCTTGCCGAAAGCTGACGCCGGTGCACAGCCGGACCTAATCAGAGGAAGAATTTCATGGCCGAGCAAAGCTTCGATGTCGTGGTTGTCGGCGGTGGCCCCGGCGGCTATGTGGCCGCTATTCGCGCCGCCCAGCTTGGCTTGAAGACGGCTGTGGTGGAGCGTGAGCACCTGGGCGGCATCTGCCTGAACTGGGGCTGCATCCCGACCAAAGCCCTGCTGCGCAGCGCCGAGATTTCGCATCTCCTTGCGCATCTCGACGAGTTCGGCTTCTCCGCCGACAATATCAAATTTGACCTCGATAAGGTCGTGAAGCGCTCGCGCGGTGTCGCGAAGCAGCTCGCCACCGGGGTCGGCTTCCTGCTCAAGAAGAACAAAGTCACGGTCTTCGACGGCCAGGCCAAGCTCGCGGGCAAGAATACGGTCGCGGTTGAGAAGGACGGCAAAGCGGTCGCGACGCTGAAGGCCCCGCACATCATCCTGGCGACAGGTGCGCGGGCGCGCGACCTGCCGGGGATGGAGGCGGATGGCAAGCTGGTCTGGAACTACAAGACGGCTATGGTGCCGACGATGATGCCGAAATCCCTCCTGGTCATCGGGTCCGGCGCCATCGGCATCGAATTCGCGAGCTTCTACCTTAACATGGGCGCGAAGGTGACGGTCGTCGAAGTCATGGACCGCGTGCTGCCGGTGGAGGATGAGGAAATCAGCGCCTTCGCCCGCAAGTCTTTCGAGAAGCAAGGCATGGTCATTCATACGGGCGTTGCCGTGAAGGGCCTCAAGAAGGGGTCGGATAATGTGACGGTGACCATCGAGGCCGCCGGTAAGACCCAGGAGATCACGGTCGATCGTGTCATCTCGGCTGTTGGCATCGTCGGCAATGTCGAGAATCTCGGCCTGGAAGAGGCGGGGGTGAAGGTCGAGCGCACGCATGTCGTGGTCGATGGTTTCGGCCGCACGGGCGTCGAGGGCATCTATGCCATCGGCGATCTCGCGGGGCCGCCGTGGCTTGCCCATAAGGCGAGCCATGAAGGTGTCATCTGCGTCGAAATGATCGCGGGCAAGAACCCGCATCCGCTCGATACCGGCAATATCCCGGGCTGCACCTATTGCCGCCCGCAGGTCGCTTCGGTGGGCCTCACCGAAGCCAAGGCGAAGGCCGCCGGGCATGAGGTGAAGGTCGGCCGCTTCCCCTTCATCGGCAATGGCAAGGCCATCGCCATGGGCGAGCCAGAGGGCATGGTGAAGACTGTTTTCGACGCCAAAACCGGCGAGTTGCTTGGTGCGCACATGGTTGGCGCTGAGGTGACCGAGATGATCCAGGGCTATGTCATCGGCCGCACAATGGAGACGACGGAGGCCGAACTCATGGAAACCGTCTTCCCGCACCCGACCGTCAGCGAGACCATGCATGAGGCGGTGCTTGACGCCTACGGTCAGGCCATACACTTCTAGGCCGATTGCGGCTGCGAGACGGGCGCTCCGCTGCGGGCGCCTTCAGCAAGGACAGGATCATGGCCACCCGGCTCGTCATCGACCATCGCCACCCTGAAAAGGCCCATCGCCCGGACAATGCCGTCGCGCGCAGCAAGCCCAGCTGGATCAGGGTCCGCGCGCCGAGTCATCCGATCTATCACGAGACGCGCGAACTCATGCGCAGCCACAAGCTCGTGACGGTCTGCGAGGAGGCGGCCTGCCCGAATATCGGCGAATGCTGGTCGCAGCGGCATGCGACCATGATGATCATGGGCGACACCTGCACGCGCGCCTGCTCCTTCTGCAATGTCCGCACCGGCATGCCGGACGCGCTGGACGCGGACGAGCCCAACCGCGTTGGCGATGCGGTGGCGAAGCTGGGTCTGCTGCATGTCGTCATCACCTCCGTCGACCGCGATGACCTGGACGATGGCGGGGCACGGCATTTCGCGTCGGTGATCGGCGCCATCCGGCAAGCGGCACCGGGCACGACGATCGAGGTATTGACGCCGGATTTTCTGCGCAAGCCGGGTGCTATCGAGATCGTGGCGGAAGCGGCCCCCGATGTCTTTAATCACAATCTGGAAACCGTGCCACGCCTCTACCCCACGATCCGGCCGGGCGCGCGCTACTACCAGTCGCTCCGCCTGCTCGACAGGGTGAAGCAGCTGAGCCCCAGGATTTTCACCAAATCGGGTCTCATGGTGGGGCTGGGTGAGGCCCGGCCCGAAGTCGGGCAGGTGATGGACGATCTGCGCATTGCCGATGTCGATTTCCTCACGCTCGGCCAGTATCTGCAGCCGACGCCGAAACATGCGGCGGTCGCGAACTTCGTGACGCCGGAGGAGTTCGGTGATTACGCCTCCATGGCCCGCGCCAAGGGCTTCCTCATGGTCTCCGCTACCCCGTTGACCCGCAGTTCCTATCACGCAGATGCTGATTTCGCTGAGCTACGTGCCGCGCGGGAGGCACAGGTCGCGGCTATTGCCCGCGCACCCGTTCCGCTGGCTGCAGTGGTCTGATGCCGCGCTACGCCGAGCAGAAGCGGGTTCCCTACCAGCCGGAACAGATGTTCGATCTGGTCGCCGACGTGGGCAAATACCCCCAGTTTCTGCCCTGGTGCGTTGGTGCGCGCATCCGAAGCCAGACGAATGAGGAGATGGTGGCCGATCTCACCATCGGCTTCGGACCCTTCCGGGAGAGCTTCACGAGCCGGGTGAAGCTGGAACATCCGCATACTATCCTCGTGCAATACGAGAACGGACCCTTCAAATACTTGCGCAACCGCTGGACCTTCAAACCGGACCCGAATGGTTGCCTGATCGACTTCTTCGTCGATTTCGAGTTTCGCAGCCGCGTGCTGCAGATGGCGATCGGCACGGTCTTCGCGGAAGCCGTGCGCCGCATGGTCTATGCCTTTCTCAAGCGCGCGCGGGACGTCTACGGCGCACCGGCCGCGACCGTGCATGTGGTGCCAGCGGCCGCGAAGAGCTGATTATTCCTTCGGCACGCCGTTTTCCCAATCCGGCCAGTCGGAGACGATGGCCTGCACCAACGGATTGCCGGCGCGGTAGAGATTGTCGAGCGCGATTAGAAAGCCGCCCTGCTCGGCGTATCTGAGCAGGTTTGTTGCATTGTCACCGCCCGGTGCCGCACGATCGAAATCGGAGCCCGCGCGCAGCACCGCGACCCTTTGATCATCCGCGAGGCCCGCGCTCGTCGCGCGGGTCAGCACCTCGTAGGTTGCGTTGTCCTCCTGCTGGGTCGTGCAGTATTTTCCTGCACCGTCCGTCAGCAGTTTCGTCCAGGTCTCTGCACGTTCCCCAAGCTTGGTGCCGCTCCACCATGTGTCACCCGTCAGCGTGTCGCATTCGATGACGCTGGGCGCCGCATTTCCTGGAGGCGGATAGTCAGCACGGGCCTTCGCGGCCGCAGGCGTATCCGCAAGCTTGACATCCTTCGACAGGGTATAGGCGCGAGCCTGGAGTGCCGGGTTGAGCGCGAAAACCTCGGTCTTGTAGTCCAGCGGCGGCTTTTGATCCGGATTTTGGGTGTTGATGCCCGTATAGCCGGTCGGCCAGGATGTCGGCGCCTCGCGCTCGTCCAACTCCCATTGCAGGCCCCAATCGACGAGGTAATGCGCCCAGGCGGCCGAACCCAGCGTGCCGTAATGGGGATTGATCCCCGCGATGCCGGCGACGAGCCAATAGGTCTTCCGCAGATCGAACCGTCCGGAGAAGACGAGGGCCGATACCGAGGCAGCGGCATTGGCTTCGCCCATGCCCGTGGTCAGCAGGCAGACACCCTCGGCCGCGCAATGCACCTGCGGGTAGTCGGGGCTGAGACCCGGCACGGTAATCGCTTCCGTCAGCGGCAGATGCTTCTGCCACACTCCGCCTTCCGGCCCGAACATCGAGACGATCATCACCTTGACCGGCAAGGGTTCGGCGGCCTGCGCTGGCGCCGCCGCCAAACCGCTTCCGGCCGCGGCTGCGGTCGCTGCCACTGCCAGCCACAGGCCAAGCCGCATGAAGAGATCTCCCGATCGAAAGAAAAGATTGGCCAGAAGCTTAGGCGTGATCAATCTGGCAGGGAAGGCAGAGTGCAGGCAAGGCGCGGGCGCCTTCGGGCAGGATGGCTCAACCGACTGCGCTATGACGGGGCGAAGCCGACGGGGAGGCGTACATGCACATCGTGATGAGTGCGAAAGAGCAGGAGCTCTTGCTGGCTTTCATTCGCAACAGCCGCAGATATGTGGAGTTCGGATCGGGCGGCAGCACGAAACTCGCCGCACAGCACGTCAAGGGGCCGCGCCCCGGTGCAGGCCCGCAGGCGCGGGCTATTCTCGAGGCGCATAGGTTCACGCCGGAATAGCTCGGCTCAGGCGCGCAGGTAGGGCTGGTAGGCTGGCTCCCAGATTGTCGCATCCACCCGCGCCGCGATCTCCGTCTCGCTCATTGCCGGAATCAGCCCGTCCTTGACGGCAGCAAGAGCGACCCGAATGGCGATCCGGCGGGAGACGCTGCGCACATCCGAGAGTGGCGGCAGAAGATGGGGCACCGTGTCCCCGGTCTTGGCGGGTGCCGCGTCGGCGAGCGCGCGCGAGGTCGCCATGAGCATCGCGTCCGATACCCGGGGAATGCCGAGGGCCAGCACGCCGAGGCCGAGGCCCGGGAAGATATAGACATTGTTGGTCTGGGCGATGGGGAAGGTCTTGCCGCCGAATTCCTGGGGCGGGAAGGGGCTGCCGGTGCCGATGATGGCGCGGCCTTCAGTCCAGGCGAGGACATCGCCCGCCTGCGCTTCCGCGCGTGACGTCGGGTTGGACAGCGGGAAGATGATCGGCCGCTCGGCATGGCGCGCCATCTCGCGCACGATCTCTTCGGTGAAAAGACCCGGCTGGCCGGTGACACCGATCAGGATCGTGGGTTTCACCGCGCGGATGGTTTCGAGGAAAGAGACCTGGGTCGGGTCGCTGTGCGGGATCTGGTCGAGATCGGATTGTTTACGGGCGAGCTTCTGCTGGAAGGGATAGAGCCCTTTCATTCCGTCATGCATGAGGCCGAAGCGATCGACGATGTAGACGTTCGCGCGTGCTGTGGCGGGATCAGCGCCTTCCTCGATCGCTGCCGCAATCAGCTGTTCGGCGATGCCGCAGCCGGCGGAGCCGCCGCCGAGAACCACAATCTTCTGTTCCGGCAAGGGTTTGCCGGAGGTGCGCACGGCGGCGAGCGCGGTGCCGACCACCACGGCCGCCGTGCCCTGCACGTCATCATTGAACATGCAGAGCTGATCGCGGTAGCGCTCGAGGAACAGCGTCGCGTGATCAATCGCGAAATCCTCGAACTGCAAAAGAACGTTCGGCCATTTGCGCTTGACGGCCTGGACGAAGGCATCGACGAAGGCTTCATAGTCCTGCCCCTCGATGCGCTTGTTGCGCCAGCCGATATAGAGCGGATCGGCCAGGCGCTCCTCGTTATTGGTGCCGACGTCGAGCGTGATGGGCAGGGTGTTTTCGGGCGCGATGCCGCCGCAGGCGGTGTAGAGCGAGAGCTTGCCGATGGGAATGCCCATGCCGCCGGCCCCCTGATCGCCGAGGCCGAGGATGCGGCCGCCATCCGTCACCACGATGGCGCGTACATCCTGGTCGCCGACGGAGGCGAGCATCTCGTCCATGCGGTCGCGCAGCGGATAGCTGATGAAGAGGCCGCGCGGCCTGCGATAGATTTCACTGAATTTCTGGCAGGCCTCGCCCACGACCGGCGTATAGACCATGGGCAGCATCTCGATCACGTGGTCAACCATCAGACGGTAGAAGAGCGTCTCGTTGCGATCCTGCAAGGCACGGAGATAGATGTGCCGCTCGATATCGGCATCCTTCCGGCTGTAGGCGGCATAGGTGCGGGCGACCTGGGTTTCTATCGTCGTAACGGCGGGCGGCAGCAGGCCGTGAAGCCCGAAGGCTGATCGTTCATCATCGGGAAAGGCGCTGCCCTTGTTCAGCCTTGGCTCGTCGATCAGTTCAAATCCATGCTGGGAGACTCGAAGTTCCGATGCAGCCATCGCCTGTCCCTCCTGTGCTGGGCAAGGATGCGGCCAGGCTTGAGTGCCATCCGGGAAATCGGGAAGCCTCCAGGCCTGCAGACCGCCCTCGCTGTCCTTCGTTATCAAGAGAAGCTTAGAGAATTCCCGTCAATCGCTAATGAATGATTTGGTAGTGCATGGTCGCTGTCACGGTGACCGTGTTCGATTTTGCATCAGCCCCGAGCGGCGGCAGGTCGGCATCGCGGAACAGACCCAGCCAGGATTGGTCGAGGAGCGCATAGCCCGTGGGCGTCACCATCATGAGGCTGATGACATGACCCGCCCGGTCGACGGTGAAGCGGACGGTGACGGAACCTTGCTGTCCCATCTCGCCCGCCATTTCAGGGTAACTGGCCCGATCATTCACCCATTGTTGCAGTTCCGAAAGCCAGTTCTTGCCCGGACTGCCTTGAATGGCGAGGTCGCTGCCGGGGTTCGCCTGCATGGAGGACGGCAGTTGCAGATTCATGCCCTTGGTGCGGCCGCCCGAGGTGCTGCCGCCGCCATTGAAGGACATGCCGTTCATCATCATGCCCTGGCTGAAGACGCTGCTGCGGCCTTGGCTGGAACGGCGCGTGGGCGCGGCCTTTTGCGGCGTCGGCGGAATGGGCGGCAGTGGCGGGGGTTCGGGAAGCTTCATCGGCGCCAGTTCAGGCAAAGGCGGCATGTTGAGATTCACCTCCGCCGGCTCGTTGTCCGGGATGGTGGAGGGCCGTGGAACGGGCGCCGGCACGGGTGCCGGGGTCTTGGGGGCGGTCGGAGCGGGCGGCGGCGGTGGCGGCAGCTTGATCTTGGGCAGCGCCGGCGGCGGCTTCGGCGCGGCCGGAACGGGCTTGGGCTCTGGCGGTTTCGGCCGCGGTGGGGCGACCGGCTTGGGCGGTGTCACCGGATGGGGTGGCTCGGGCCTTTTGATTTCGGGGCGCGGCAGGGGGGCCGGCGGCGGTGCGGCCTGGACCGTGTGCCGAGGTGTCGGGCTCGGCCGGCCGCGGGGTGCGGCCTCATGAGCAACCTGGTTCTGCTTTATAGCGGTCTTGGGGGCGGTTGCCGTTTTCTTGCCGGGCTCGAAGACTACCGAAACGGCGTTGGTCGGCGGCGGCTCCGGCGGCGTCCTGTTGGGAAAGGTGATGATCAAGGCAGCCAGGATCGCAAGGTGAAGCGCTGCCGAAACACCGGCCGCGATCGTCAGCCGATCGCGTGGCGGCGCGGCTCTGCGGCGCGGCACCATGGGAGTCCGACCCGGGCGCGGCTGATCCCCGACGGATGAGAGTTTGGGCGTCCGCCGTGGGGTGACCATACGAGCTGATGCGGGCCTTTGGAAATTCGGGAACACCGCATAGCATGCCCTGGGCCAGCGGTTAACGGCCGGGATGTTGCTTTCTGTTGCGCCGCCCGCCGCAAACGGCGCGCTTCCTGCTTGGGAAAAGGCGGCGCCCGGTCCGTCCGGGCACCGGGATCGGATCGAGGACAAGGAGTTCGACCGCATGTATGCGCATTCCGTCGGCGGGACCCGCTACTGCTTTCCTGATCTGAAAACGCTGATGGCGCGCGCCACCCCGCACCGCTCGGGCGATGTCCTGGCCGGTGTCGCAGCCTCCAGCATGGCGGAGCGTGTCGCCGCCCAAGCCGCGCTCGCCGACCTTCCGCTCAAGAGCTTCCTGGTGGAAGCCATCATCCCCTACGAGACGGATGAGGTCACTCGCCTCATTATCGACGGCCAGGATCCAGCAGCCTTTGCTCCTGTTTCCCATATGACCGTCGGGGATTTACGGGACTGGCTGCTGTCGGACGAGGCCGATACGGCGGTCCTTGCGCGCCTCGCCCCTGGCTTGACACCCGAAATGGCGGCCGCAGTCTCGAAAATCTGCCGCGCCCAGGACTTGATCCTGATCGGCGCGAAATGCCGGGTGACCACCCGTTTCCGCGATACGATCGGCCTGCCCGGACGCCTCGCCTCGCGCCTGCAGCCGAACCACCCGACCGATGATCCGAAGGGCATCCTGGCCAGCATCGTAGACGGGCTGCTGCTCGGCTGTGGCGATGCCGTGATCGGCATCAATCCTGCCTCCGACAGCCCGCAACGTGTGCACGACCTGCTCTCCATGCTGGACGATCTCCGCCAGCGCCTGGAGGTGCCGACCCAGAGCTGTGTGCTGACCCATGTGACGACGGCGATCGACCTCATGGCGCGCGGCACCCCGGTGGACCTCGTCTTCCAGTCGATCGGCGGGACGGAGGCGACCAATACGAGCTTTGGCTTCAGCCTGGCGACGCTCGCCGAGGCGCATCAGGCGGCGCTCGCGCTGAAGCGCGGCTCGGTCGGCGATAATGTCATGTATTTCGAGACCGGGCAGGGCAGTGCGCTGTCCGCAGGTGCTCATCACGGCTGCGACCAGCAGACGGTGGAGGCGCGGGCCTATGCGGTCGCGCGCCGCTTCTCGCCCTTGCTGGTCAATACCGTCGTCGGCTTCATCGGGCCGGAATATCTCTATGATGGCAAGGAGATCATCCGCGCCGGGCTGGAAGACCATTTCTGCGCTAAGCTGCTCGGCGTGCCAATGGGCTGCGACGTCTGTTACACGAACCACGCCGAGGCCGATCAGGACGACATGGACCTGCTCATGACCTCTCTGTCCGCAGCGGGCCTCACCTTCATCATGGGCATTCCTGGTGCCGACGATGTGATGCTCGGCTATCAGAGCACCTCCTTTCATGACGTGCTGGCGCTGCGCCAGATGCTGGGCCTGAAGCCCGCGCCGGAATTCGAGGTTTGGCTCAGCCGTGTCGGGCTGATGGACGATTCCGGCCGTATCCGCCCGCTCGACATGCCGGAGCGCTTCCAGCGTCTCTTGGCGGCGGCCTGAGGCATGGCGATGGATCGCTTCGAGACTCTCCGCCAATTCACGGCCGCCCGCATCGGGCTGCGGCGGGTGGGGCCGGGCATCGCCACATCGGACCATCTCGCCTTTCGCGCGGCCCATGCGCTCGCACGGGATGCTGTCCATACGCCCCTGGACCTCGACGCGCTGGAAGCGGGGCTCGGCCCGCTGGGCCTGCCGGTCGTGCGGGTGGAAAGCCGCGCGCTTGACCAGCACACCTATCTCACCCGCCCCGATCTCGGGCGCCGCCTGTCGGATGCCGCGGTCCAGGCCCTGCGGCCCCTGGACCGCGATCCGGACATCGCGGTACTCGTCGCCGGCGGGCTCTCTGCTTTCGCCATCGCGAGCCATGCGGCCGATCTCCTGGGGCTGCTTGTGCCGGCATGGCAAAGGGCGGGGCGGCGGCTCGGTCCTCTCTGCATCGCGCCGCGCGGCCGCGTGGCGCTGGGGGATGAGGTGGGGGCTATCCTCGGCGCGCGGCTGGTGCTGGTACTGATCGGCGAGCGCCCGGGGCTGACGTCTCCCGACAGTCTCGGCGCCTATCTCACGCTCGGCCCGCGGCTCGGCTGCACGGATGCGGACCGCAACTGCATCTCCAATATCCGGCCCGAAGGCATGGATCTGACGGAGGCGGCGCGCCGCAT
>NZ_DATJJK010000230.1:0-7519 GCF_035492295.1 Acidisoma sp.
GGCCATGGCCTCGGGCAGGAGCGAGAGCTGACGGACCGGGAGAAGGCCATCATTGGCGCGCCGCGGGATCGACCTGTCTTTATGATGGACAAACGTCGCATCCGAATTGAGGTCGTGATCCCCCGCGGCGACCGAAATCTGCACCGGTGGGACAGGTGGAGCAAGAAGCACCTGGCTCCGAGCTGGCGGGATGCCCTGCATGGGGCGGGCGGGCACTCATATCGCACGTGGTTTATCTACAACGGCATCATCCCGCCGGCGTGGTTTTCGAAGGTCGAGGACCTCAAGCCAGATCGGATCGCCGCATGAGTTGGTCTACCGTCATCAGCCCAGCGATGGACCGGGAGATCGAGGAGATGATCCGGTCCAAACGCAGCTGGGCTGAAATCGGCCGACAGCTGAAGCAGGACCCCAAGGTCATCCGACAGCGCGTGGAGCGCACGCTCAGGCGCCACGACCTCATCGAGCTTGCCCTGAGCCACCGTCAGAACCGCGAGCCGGACGGGACGGTCCAGGCGGGTACGGCGCGCCCGTGGGGCGGCGAGGCACTCCCTCCGGGCCACAGCGTGACCTGGGGCGTCATCACGGACGGGACCTGCTTGGAAGGTCAACCATACCCCTATGGAAGGACAGAGGGCTGATGACGAACACGGACCCTAGCCACGGCAAGCTCTGGACCATCCGGGAACTTGCGGCCTTCCTCGGCTACACTGAGAGCACGGTGCAGACTCTGGTGTCTAAAAAACCCAGCGGGCTGCCGCCACGGGTCGCGGCACTCTATCGCCCTCGGTGGGATCCGGACGTCGTACGCGCATGGATTGCGGAGCAGAGCAGGGGAGCCGAGCCGGTCCGCAGGGCAGGGCGGCGCAGGGCAATATAGGCACTCACCGGATCGTGAGTACACCAAACTGCACCATAAGGGCGAAATAAGTCTTATATTTCAAGGGCTTTTGGTGCCGGGTGAGGGATTTGAACCCCCGACCTTCGGTTTACAAAACCGCTGCACTACCACTGTGCTAACCCGGCCTCAGCGCTTGTAGCCGCTTTGCCGGCCGACGTGCAAACCCCTGTGACGCATCAGAGCAGGCCGCCCATGCATGCGTGCAATGGTTGCCCGTGGCTCGCTTTCCCATATCATACTCCATCCGGCCGGCGCCCCTCGCGCCGGTCGCATCCCTTGTAAGCGGCGGCAGCCGAGCCCGCCCCGGACGGAGGACCGATCATGCCCAAAGCCGCGCCGATTCCTGCCGAATTGCAGCCCGATCCGGCCCATTATGGCGTCGATCTCGAGGCCGCCTTCGCCGCCATTGTGGCGTTGCGCGCGACGGCGCCGGCCGATGCCTTCACAGCCTCCGCCCTTGGCACCGAGCGGGAGGGGTCCGGAATCATCATCACGGAGGACGGCCTCATCCTCACCATCGGCTATCTCATCACCGAGGCGGAGGAGATCTGGATCACGACGGCGGATGGGCAGACGCTGCCGGGCCACGCGCTGGCCTTCGATGCCGAGAGCGGCTTCGGCCTCGTCCAGCCGCTCGGCCGGCTGCGGGCAAGGCCCATTGAACTCGGGCACAGCACCGATGTCGAGGTCGGCCAGGGCGCCATTTTCGCCTCTGCAGGTGGCCGCCGCATGGCGATCGAAACGCGCGTCGTCGGCTGCCAGGAGTTCGCAGGCTACTGGGAATATCTGATCGACAATGCGCTCTTCACCGCGCCCGCCCATCCCTTCTGGGGCGGCGGCGCGCTGATCAGCCGCGATGCCAAGCTTCTGGGTATCGGGTCGCTCAGCCTGCAGCAGGATGACCAGCACGGCAGCCGGCTCGATATGAACATGGTTGTGCCGATCGACCTTCTGCGCCCCATCCTCGAAGACCTCACGCGCCTGGGTCAGGTGAACCGGCCACCGCAACCCTGGCTCGGCATCTATGCCATGGAGGACGAGGAACGGGTGGTGATCGGCGGTGTCGCCGAAGGCGGCCCGGCCGACGCCGCGGGGTTGCGCCAGGGGGACGAAGTGCTGGCCGTGGAAGGGGAGACGGTGGACAGTCTCGCCGGGCTCTGGCGCAGTTTGCGCGGCCATGGGCCAGCGGGGGCAAGGGTTGTGCTGTCCGTCCAGCGCGACCAGCGCCGCATGAGCGTCGCCATCGCGACTGTTGACCGCCGCGGCCTGCTCAAGAAGCCACGCCTGCATTAGGTCTGATCGGTTCGGTTGAATCGCGACAGCCGTTCAGCCGCGTGAATCAGAGCGCGAGTCACACTCCGATGGCGACATGGATGGCGCTTCGCTACCTGATGTGACAGGCTGACGGTTCCAGCGAAGATGGCTGGCGCTGAGCGTCGGCCGCGCCTCCCTCACTCTGAGCCAGGCGGGCGGCCTTCGCCTGCGAGATAGCACAAATCAGCCGAGGAGAAGCGTGATGGCCAAAGGTCGTGACAAGGGCGGGCGCGAGCCGAAGAAGCCCAAAGCGAGCAAGAAGACGCTGGCGCCCAGCCAATCCCCCTTCAAGCAGGCAGCGCCGCTGCCCGCAAAGGGCGCCACCAAGAAGGACTGACCCGGGGCGGAGAGGGGCTCAAACGAAAACGGGGCGCCCGCAGGCGCCCCGTTCCGTCGTTCAGGCTGATCCGAAGCGGGATCAGGCGGAGTAGTACATCTCGAACTCGACCGGGTGCGGCGTGTGCTCGAAGCGGTACACTTCCTTCATCTTCAGCTCGATGTAAGCCTCGATCATGTCCTTAGTGAAGACATCGCCCTGCAGCAGGAATTCATGGTCGGCGGCGAGGCTGTCCAGCGCTTCGCGCAGGCTGCCGCAGACGGTCGGGATTTCCTTCAGTTCCTCGGGCGGCAGGTCGTAGAGATCCTTGTCCATGGCATCGCCGGGATGGATCTTGTTCTTGATGCCGTCGAGGCCGGCCATGGCGATCGCCGAATAGGCGAGATAGGGGTTCGCGGTCGGATCGGGGAAGCGCACTTCCACGCGCTTGGCCTTGGGGCTGGTCGTGTAGGGAATGCGGCAGGAGGCGGAACGGTTGCGCGCGGAATAGGCGAGCAGCACGGGGGCCTCGAAGCCCGGGATCAGGCGCTTGTAGCTGTTGGTCGACGGGTTGGTGAAGGCATTGATGGCCTTCGCGTGCTTGATGATGCCGCCGATGAAATAGAGGCACAGTTCGGAGAGATCGGCATAGCCATTGCCCGCGAAGAGCGGCTTGCCGTCCTTCCAGATGGACTGGTGGGTGTGCATGCCGGAGCCGTTGTCGCCATAGATCGGCTTCGGCATGAAAGTCGCCGTCTTGCCGTAGCTGTGGGCGACGTTGTGGACGCAATACTTATAGATCTGCATCTCGTCGGCCATCTTGGTCAGCGTCGCGAAACGCGTGCCGAGCTCGTGCTGGCTCTGCGCCACCTCGTGGTGATGCTTCTCGATGATCAGGCCCATTTCGCCCATGGTGGAGAGCATCTCGGCGCGGAGGTCGACATCGCCGTCCACCGGTGCGACCGGGAAGTAGCCGCCCTTCACGCTGGGGCGGTGGCCCATATTGCCTTCCGGATAGTCCTTCAGCGAGGAGCCGGGGCCTTCAACGCTGTCGACCTGATAGATGCCGTAGTTGCCGCCCGTGCCGAACTTCACGCTGTCGAAGATGAAGAACTCGGCTTCGGCGCCGACGACGAGCGTGTCGCCGATGCCGGTTGCCTTGAGGTATTCCTCAACGCGCTTCGCGGTCGAGCGCGGGTCGCGGGTATAGCCCTGGCCGGTGGAGGGCTCGATGATGTCGCAGAACAGGATGAGCTGCGGCTTGGCGGTGAAGGGGTCCATCACGGCCGTGTCCGGATCCGGCATCAGGATCATGTCGGACTCGTTGATCGCCTTCCAGCCGGCGATCGAGGAGCCGTCAAACATGAAGCCGTCGCGTAACACCTCCTCCTCGATGGTGGAGACGTGCTGTGCGGTGTGCTGCCACTTGCCGCGCGGATCGGTGAAGCGCAGGTCGACATATTCGACCGCGTTCTCCTTGATCATCGCCAGCACCTTGTCGACGCCGCTGCTCGCGCCCGCGGTTGCCGCCTTTTTCGCCATGTCTGCGATATCCCTCGCCAGTTTGAATTCAGTCGATAGAACCGCCCGCCATCCGGCGGGCGTTGGTCAGATTGCCTCTTCGCCGCGCTCGCCGGTGCGGATGCGGATGACTTCCTCGATGGCGCTGATGAAGATCTTGCCGTCGCCGATGCGCCCGGTGCGGGCCGCATTCACGATGGCTTCCACCGCGCGCTCCACCACGTCGTCCTCGCAGACCACCTCGATCTTCACCTTGGGGAGGAAATCGACGACGTATTCGGCGCCGCGATACAGTTCCGTGTGCCCCTTCTGGCGGCCGAAACCCTTGGCTTCGACGACCGTGATGCCCTGCAGCCCCACCTCGTGCAGGGCCTCCTTCACCTCGTCCAGCTTGAACGGCTTGATGACCGCCTCGATCTTTTTCATCCGTGTTCCTTGCCCGGGCGAGCCCGCGCACCTTCCCATTGTCCAAGCCGCGCATCCCGCGCAAGGGAGGGCGTTTACCAGGGTTGCAGGATGCGTGCCACCGGCGATTGTTGCGCGACACCCCTGGATTGGTGCGATATGCCCACGAGTACGGCAGTGCCTGCGCCCGGCATTTGGGCTGGCCATGCCTGTTTTGCGGGCAGGTTGAACCCATGCCGTGGCAGACCTACTGTCGGCCCGCTCCAGTCAATGAGGCCAGATTGCCGTGAAGCCGCTCAACACGCTCCTCTCCAACACCGGCACGACCATCTTCACGGTGATGTCGGCGCTCGCCGTCCAACACGGCTCGATCAATCTCGGCCAGGGTTTCCCCGATACCGACGGCCCGGCTGACGTGCTCAAGGCTGCCGCCGACGCGCTGATGGACGGGCGCAACCAGTATCCGCCGATGGCCGGCGTGCCCGAGCTGCGCCAGGCCGTCGCGGCGGCGAACCGGCGCTTCTACGGGCTCGAGGTCGATCCCGACAGCGAGGTGGTGGTCACATCCGGCGCCACTGAGGCGATCACCGCCTGCCTGATGGCGCTGCTTAACCCCGGCGACGAGGTGGTGCTGATCGAGCCGCTGTACGACACCTATCTGCCTGTCGTCCGCCTGCTCGGCGCGGTGCCGAAGCTGGTGCGCCTCCAGCCGCCGAAATGGGAGCTGCCGCGCGCCGAACTCGCCGCCGCCTTCGGGCCGAAGACCAAGGCGATCCTGCTCAACACGCCGATGAACCCGTGCTCCAAGGTGTTCACCGCCGCCGAGCTCGCCTTCATCGCCGAGCTGCTGCAGAAGCACGACGCCTATGCCGTGTGCGACGAGGTCTACGAGCACCTCACCTTCGACGGTTGGAAGCACATCCCGTTGATGACCTTGCCCGGCATGCGCGAGCGCTGCCTGCGCATCGGCAGCGCGGGCAAGACCTTCTCCGCCACTGGCTGGAAGGTCGGCTACATCACCGCACCGAAAGCCCTGGCCGGCGTGGCGATCAAGGCGCACCAGAACCTCACCTTCACCACGCCGCCCAATTTGCAGCGCGCCGCGGCCGTCGGCCTGGCCAAGGACGATTCCTATTTCGCCTCCCTTTCCGGGGATCTGCAGGCCAAGCGCGACCTGCTGGCGGACGGGTTGGCGCGCATCGGCTTTAAGGTGCTGCCGGTGCAGGGCACCTATTTCGTCACCACAGATTTCCGTCCGCTCGGGTTCAACGGCGACGATGCAGCGTTCTGCCGCTTCATCACCGAGCAGGCCAAGGTGACGGCGATCCCCGTCACCGCCTTCTACGAGGGCGCCGCCCCCAGCCACTACGCCCGCTTCGCCTTCTGCAAGAAGCCCGAGGTCCTGACCGAGGCGCTGGCCAGGCTTGAGCGGCTGTTCGCGTCGGGCGCATTGACGCGCCCGGCCGCTTCGGCCTAAACGCCGCGCAGCGAACGCTAAGGAGCGTCGCAGGTATGGCGGACGTAGCTCAGTTGGTAGAGCGCTCGGTTGTGGTCCGAGTTGTCGCGGGTTCGATCCCCGTCGTTCGCCCCATTCCCCTTTCGAGTGCACGCATATGACCCTGACGGTGGCAATCGGCGGCCTCGGCGCGATCGGCCTCGCGCTGGCCCAGGCGCTCGACCGTGGCGTGGACGGGCTGCGGCTGGTCGCCGTCAGTGCCCGCGACCGTGACAAGGCTCGCGCCAACATTGCCGGCTTCGCACACCCGCCGGAGATCGTGGACCTCGCCGACCTCGCGCGGGCGGATGTCGTGGTGGAGGCTGCCCCGGCTTCGGTGTTCGAGCAGATCGCCGGACCCGCTATCGCCGCCGGCCGCATCTTCGTGCCCAGCTCCGTCGGCGCCCTGCTGCCGCGCATGCACCTGGTGGAGCAGGCGAAGGCCAGCGGCGCCCGCATCATCGTCCCCACCGGCGCGCTGCTCGGCCTGGACGCCGTGCGCGCCGCCGCCGAGGGTGAGGTCGCCAGCATCACCATCGAGACCCGCAAGCCCACGCGCGGCCTGGTCGGCGCGCCCTATCTGGAGAAACACGGCATCGACGTGCTGGCGGTGACCGCGCCCACGGTGATCTTCGAGGGCAACGCCTTCGATGCCGCCGCCGGCTTCCCCGCCAACGTCAACGTCGCCGCGGCCCTGGCACTCGCCGGCATCGGCCCCCAGCGTACCACCGTGCGCATCTGGGCCGACCCGGGCGTCGATCGCAACATCCACACCATCAAAGTCGAGGCCGAAGCCGCCCGCCTGACCATGACGGTAGAGAACGTGCCCAGCGAGGCCAACCCCCGCACCGGCAAGCTGACCCCCCTCTCGGTCCTCGCCTGCCTGCGCGGCCTGACTTCCACGCTGAAGGTGGGAAGCTGATCGATCCCGTCACAACTGCCGCAGGATGATCGGATCGGTGATCTTGTCGTCGGCCGCGAGCAGCACCGCCTTGGACAGGATCACCGACAGCGTCCGGTCGCCCGCGAACGGCAGGTAGACCGGCCCGCTCTCACATTCCCGCCCGGACGCCGGGACGATGCAGAGATGCCGCAGCGCCGGCAGGATCGCCACCGCCGCCGAGCCGATATGGATCCGGTAGTTGTGCAGCCTGCCGCGCACGATCAGCGCTCGCTCATCGAAACTGCACCGCTCGGCGATCGCCAGCCGCAGGACGATTGCCTCGAGCAGGGCCCGGCGGGTCTGCGCCGCCTCCGACAGCGCGGCGAGGCTCTCCCGCTCCCAGTATTCCGTCGCATCGCGCTGCCACTGACTGGGGTGCTCGGCAGTGCGGCCGCGATCGTACCAGGCGGGATCGCTGGCGATGGAGGCGACCGCGGTGAACAGGTCGCAATGCCGCATGACCTCAGAAAACACGACCGCCGGCACCGTATCGACCGCCAGTGCTAGGCCGCGCTCGGCATCGGTGACGCGGTAGATCTCGCGCCAGGCTTGGGCGAAGGGCTGCACCACTTCCAGCGCCGCGATGCGTGCCCGCCAGGCCGCCACCGCCGCCGCCGTGTCGTC
>NZ_DATJJK010000231.1:0-30755 GCF_035492295.1 Acidisoma sp.
CGAGCAGAACCATCTGCCTGGCGATCTTGCTGGTGGCTACTACGTCAAGCCGACCGTGTTCCGGGGGCACAACAAGATGCGCATCTTCCAGGAGGAGATTTTCGGGCCGGTGGTATCGGTGACGACCTTCAAGGACGATGAGGAGGCGCTGTCGATGGCCAATGACACGCTCTATGGCCTCGGCGCCGGCATCTGGAGCCGCGATGCGAACCGGTGCTATCGCTTTGGCCGCGAGATCCAGGCCGGGCGTGTGTGGACCAACTGCTATCACGCCTATCCGGCGCATGCCGCATTCGGTGGCTACAAGCAATCGGGCATCGGGCGCGAGACCCACAAGATGATGCTCGACCACTATCAGCAGACCAAGAACATGCTGGTCAGCTACAGCCCGAAGGCTCTGGGCTTCTTCTGAGATCCAGTCTGGCGGCGATCCCTCAATCACCAGGCCGGGGGGTCGCCGCCTTCACTCTCAGAAGGGCTTCACGATCACCATGATCACGACGATGATCATGAGGATGGTCGGAACCTCATTCGCGATACGGTAGAACTTCTCCGGCCGGCGGTTGCGGTCGTTGAGGAAATCCTTGCGCCATTTCGACGTGGCGCCATGAAAGCCGCTCAGGGCCAGAACGGAAATCAGCTTCACGTACCACCAGCCCTGGCTCCACAGCACCACGCCCGGGGTGAGGACGAGGAGGAGGCCAAAAACCCAGGTCGCGATCATCGCCGGCGTCATGATCTGCTTGAGCAGCCGCCGCTCCATGATCTTGAAGCGCTCGCTCTCAGCAGAACCGATCGGCACGTGGCAATGATAAACGTAGAGGCGCGGCAGATAGAAAGTTGCCGCCATCCAGGCGATGACGCTGATGAGATGAAATGCCTTTATCCATGGATAGAGGGCGATCAGCATGCGCCAGCGCCCTTCGTCTCGAGGCCGAGAAGCACTGGCAGCGCACCCATGTCGCGGAAGATGCCCGCGCCTTGGATCGCCAACTCATGCCCGTCCGCCTTCGGGGAATAGCCGAGGCAGGTCATGCCGGCTGCTTTCGCCGCCTGCGCGCCAGGCACTGAATCCTCGATCACCAGGCAGCGCGCCGGGGGCACCCCACCCGCTTCGGCGGCGGCCAGGAAGAGATGCGGATCAGGCTTGCCGTTCAGGCCGATCTTCATCATGTCCTCGGCACTGTGCTTGCGGTCTCCGACAAGGACATCCAAGCCGGTGCGGCCGAATTTCACCACCATCTCGGCATGGCTGGAATTGGAGGCGACGCGCCAGCTCATCCCGGCCGAGGTCAGCGTCGCCAGCGCGGTCTCGGCGCCGCGAATGGTCTCGACCTCTCGCGCCAGCGCCTCGACCATGGCAGCGGAGAATGTCTCTGCGAAATCCGGCGGCACGGGCCGGCCGATCTCGGCCTCCGTCCGCGAAATGATGTCGCGGAGCGACGTGCCGAGGAACAGGGCTTCGCAATCCCCGGCCGAGATCATCCAGCCGAGCTCCCGCAATGCGCGCGAGAGCACGATACTGGCGAGGCCTTCGCTATCGATCAGCACGCCGTCGCAATCGAATATCACCAGGTCGATCGGCTGATCGCGTCTGGCCAGAACTTCCTGAGCTGTCAGCATGCGGAGGGTTCTAGGCTCTCGGCCGCCGGAAGACCAGCGCGGGCAAAGGGACACTCGCCATGCGCGGAAGAACAGGCCCGGCCGCCACGGTTGCTGCAAAGCCCGGGCCCCCGCGCACGGGCTTTGCGGGCAACGCCGGCAAGCGCGGCAATGAAGCCAGGGTCGCCGTTCTGCACAGGCGCCCGGAAATAGCCCGGCACCCCGTGCTTATGGGCGAGTTCCCGGTATTCCAGGTCGAGTTCGACCAGGGTTTCCGAATGATCGGAGACGAAGGCCACGGGCACCACGACGACCGCGCAGCCGTCCCGCCCTGCCTGCATCACCGCCTCATCCGTGCTCGGACCAAGCCACTGCTGGGGCGTCGCTCGGGACTGGTAGCAGACCAGCCCGTCGATGTCCGGCTCATGCAGATGGCGGCGAAGGGCCGCGACATAGGCCTCGATCTGAAACTGATAGGGATCACCCCGGTCGACGATGACCTTCGGCAGCCCATGGGCAGAAAAGAGCACACGGATCGGTGTGTTGGCCGGCAGTGCCTGCCGTGCCGCATCAATCGCGCCCTGGGCCAGCGTGGCCGCGTTGGCTGCCACCGCCTCGTCATCGAACCAGCAGCAGAGGGTGGTGGTCTTGACGGCAAGCCCGGCGCGCGCGGCGGCTTCCCGCCACGCGATCAGGGAACTGCCGGTCGTGGTGGTCGAGAATTGCGCATAGAGCGGCAGGAGCAGGATTTCGTCCGGCCCCCATGCCTTCACCGCTTGCACTGCGGCGTCGCTGAAGGGATGCCAGTAGCGCATGGCTATGAAGCATTTCGCATCCCAGTCGGGGGCGAGCGACACTTCCAATGCTCCTGCCTGCTGCTCCGTCAGTGGCAGGAGAGGAGAACCGCCACCCATCAGGCGATAGTTCTCCTGGGCCGCCGGCACCCGTTTATGGGCGATGTAGCGGGCCAGAAACGGGCGAACGAAGGGTGGCACCCGCAGGATGGCGGGATCGGTGAACAGGTTCATCAGAAACGGCCGCACTGCCTCCTGATTGTCCGGCCCGCCGAGATTGAAAAGAACGACGGCGACCTTGGGCCGCCTTGCATCGTCCGTTCTTCTGCCGTCGCTTGCCACTCAGCCTCTCCGCACCCGGTTTACCAGCGCCGCCACCTGGTCGGGCGACGTCTGCGGCATCACACCATGGCCGAGATTGAAGACGAAGGGACGGTTCTGCATCGCAGACAGGATCCGCCCGGCCTCCGCTTCCAAAGCAGCGCCCCCCTGCAGCAGGGCGAAGGGGTCGAGATTGCCCTGTAGCCCGATCGCGTCCGGCACCAGGCGTCGGATCACGGCCGGATCGGCCGCCGTATCCATGCCCACCGTCTGCACCCCCGTCTCGGCCGCATAGGCCGCAATCATGGTGCCGGCGAGGCGCGGGAAGCCGATGACCGGAACCGTAGGATGCTTGTCCCGGATCGCAGCCACTATCCGTTTCGTCGGCGCGATCACATGGCGGGCGAAGCCCGACGGCGAAAGCAGCCCGGCCCAGCTGTCGAAGAGCATGACCGCTTCCGCCCCTGCGTCGATCTGCGCCAGCAGGTAAGTGATACTGGTCTCGACCAGGGTTTCGATCAGGAGGTCGAAGGTCGGCAGGTCGCAGGCTGCCATGCGTCGGGTCGCCGCGAACTCCTTCGAACCGCCCCCTTCGATCATGTAGCAGGCGACGGTGAAGGGCGCGCCCACGAAGCCGATGAGGGCCGTGTCAGGGTGCGCCTGGGCCAAGGCCGCACGGGTCAGGCGGATTGTTTCCAGCACCGGCTGCGTGCGGTTGAGAAAGCCTTCCCGGTCCAGCTGCCGCACTTCATCCACAGCCGTGAGCGGGGGTAAGCGCGGTCCATGCCCTTCAGTGAAGGTCAGGTCGCGTCCGAGTGCCCAGGGAAGGATCAGGATGTCACTGAAAAGGATGGCGCCATCCATTCCGAAGCGTCGAATAGGCTGAAGCGTCGCCTCAGTCGCCGCTGTCGGGTTTAGACAAAACCTAACAAAATCAGGACTCTGAGATCGAAGGTCGCGGTATTCCGGCAAGTAGCGGCCAGCCTGTCGCATGAGCCATGTGGGCGGAGGCCACATCGTTTCCCCCGCCAAAGCGTTCAGAAGTCTTTTCACGATTATCCCCAAAGAAGCATCCCAACTCTACCACGTAAGAATAAGAACTTAAGAAGTTTGGAGGATGTAGATGGGGGTGCGAGAGTCGGGGTACCCGGTGCGTCCGGTTTTTGTCCCCAAAGTTTTCCACAGGCTTGGTGAGGATTAAAACGCTGTTTTATCTCGAGACTCTGTGAAGACTCAGTTACACCCCTGGGAGGGTCGTACACATCTTCACATGCGAGTGCGAAATACCTGTTACCCCCGATGTCGGGCTGCGAGCCCGGCGTGCCTTTCCCTTATCCCCACTTATCCCGTTATGATCCCGAGATGTCCACGCACCGGTTGAACCTCCATCTCGTCTCCGATGCCACCGGCGAGACGCTTAATTCCATTGCACGAGCGACGACGGTACAGTTCGAGCATCTGCACATCGTGCCGCATCGCTGGAGCCTGATTCGCACGCGGTTTCAGCTTCATCGCGTGCTGGATGGGGTACAGGCAGAGCCGGGTCCGGTTCTCTCCAGCCTCGTCGACCGCGCGATGCGCAGCGAACTCGACATGGCCTGCGCGCGCCTGGGCGTGCCCATCGTCCATGTGCTGGATCAGGTCATGACCATGCTGCAGGACCATCTGGGCGAACAGGCGTCAGCCCGGCCGGGTCGGCAGTATATTCTCGATGCCGATTATTTCCGGCGGATCGACGCCATCCACTATGTCCTCGCGCATGATGACGGCCAGGCCCAGGCAGGCATTGCGGAAGCGGATGTCATCCTGGTCGGTGTCTCCCGCTCCTCCAAAACGCCGACCTCCTTCTACCTGGCCAATCGCGGTATCAAGGCGGGGAACATCCCGCTCGTGCCGGGGATCGATCTGCCCCCCGCGCTTGACAGTCCCAGCTGCCCGGTGGTCGGCCTTACCCTTGATCCGCAATCCCTCATCGATATTCGCCGCCACCGGCTGCGCATGCTCGGCACCAACGCTGTCGGCCAGCGCGACCGCGGGGAATATACCGACCTCGATGCCGTGACGGCCGAGCTGCTCTGGGCCAAGCGCCTTTGCACCAGCCGGGGTTGGCCGGTCATCGATGTCAGCCGTCGCTCGATCGAGGAAACCGCGGCCACGATCATCCAACTGATGGATGCCTGGCGCGAGCGGCGCGCCAGGGCCGCCGCCAAATCCGCAGGCGGAGGTTCCGCTGCGTCCCCCGAGGCTTGAGACTTGCGCCTGCCTTCGGGAAGGCGCATCCGTTTTCATGACCGTCCCCCACCAAGCCCGCCGTTACCTGATGGATCGTCCATGCTGTCGAGCCGCGCCAAATATGCTCTTCGCGCCATCCTCGTTCTTGCCGAGGAAGCGCCATCGAATCGCTGGACCAGTGCCCAGATCATTGCCGAACGCAGTGACACGCCGCGCAAATTTCTCGAGGCGATTCTGGTGCAGCTGCGGGACGAAGGCTTCATTCAGAGCCGTCGCGGCCCCGTGGGCGGCCATAAGCTGTTGAAGCCCGCTGGGGAAATTTCGGTTGCCGACATCTACCGTGTCATTGATGGGCCGATTGCGCTGACCCCTTGTGCCAGCCGCACGCGCTTCGGCGTCTGCAAGGACTGCAAGGATATCGAGACCTGCCAGCTGACCGGCCTGATGCAGCGGGTGCGCGACGCCGCGGCCGAGGTGCTGGAAGGATGCACCGTGGCCGATCTCGCACGCACGCCGGCGCTTGGCGCGGACCTCGCCGTGTAAGCGGAGGCGCCTCTCTCCTCGCTAATTTTCTACTTGACCAATAGGAAATAGCGCGTGCCATAGTAGGGCATGAGCGCAGCCCTTACCGTCCCCATTTCTGTGCCCATCCATGACCGCCTGGGAGGCTCCCGGCCGGAGCGTTTCCCTTGCGGATATCGCTGCACCGATCACGAGAAATCAGGATGTCCAGGATGACCGAACAGACCGTCGCCATCATCGGCGCGGGCTTCAGCGGCACGCTGCTGGCCCTTCATCTGATGCGGCAATCTTCTCCCGAGACCCGCATCCTCCTCATCGAGCGCAACCGACATTTCGGCCGCGGTGCGGCCTATTCCACCGGCAATTCGTCCCACCTGCTCAACGTGCCGGCAGCCAAGATGAGTGCCTATCAGAACCAGCCCCAGCATTTTCTCGACTGGCTGCGGGCGGCGGAACCCGCCGAGCTCGGCGGCATCAAGCCCTCACCCACCACCTTCGTGCCGCGCGCGGTCTTCGGCCGCTATGTCGAAGACCTGCTGGAGAGCGAGCGCCGTTCGGCGGTCTTCTGCGGCAGGCTCGATCTGCTGCAGGCCGATGTCGCCGATGTCGAGACGCAGTCCGGCGGGGTCGCCCTCACCCTTGGCGACGGGACGGTGCGGATGGTGGATCGCGCGGTGCTCGCCGTCGGCAATTTTCCGCCCTCACCGCCGCAGGTCGCCGATCCCGGCTTCTATGATACGACTTTCTACAGTCCGGACCCTTGGGCGCCCGATCTCATCGCCGATCTCGACCAGGACACGCCCGTCCTGCTGATCGGCACCGGGCTCACCACCATCGATACCGTCATTTCACTGCTCGATCAGGAGCATCGCGGACCCATCATCGCGCTCTCCAGGCGGGGCCTGCTGCCGCAGAATCATCTCCTCGGCCCCAATGCCACGGCCTTGCCTGAAAACGAGCAATTCCCGACCCGCCTCAACAGCCTCGCGCGCTTCCTGCGCGCGCGGGCGGCGGCTGCGCGCCAGGCCGGCGGCTCCTGGCAGGCTGTGATCGACGAGTTGCGCCCGCTCACCACCGATATCTGGCAGGCGATGGCGATCGAGGACCGCAAGCGCTTCCTCCGTCATCTCCGCCCCTGGTGGGATACGCACCGCCACCGCGTCGCGGGTCCCGTCGCCGCGCGCATCGCGGAGGCCCGCCGCAAGGGCCAGCTGCATATACGCGCCGGGCGCATCCGCGATTTCCGCATCCGTGCCGGCGCGCGGGTCGAGGTCAGCTTCCGGCCCCGCTTCCAGGAGGGGATGGAGCAGGTCTCTGTGGGCCGCGTCATCAATTGCGCGGGGCCGGAAAGCGATTTCGCCCGTATCCGCGATCCGCTGCTGCGCCGGCTGCTCGACCGCGGCCTGATCCGTCCCGACGCGCTCGGCCTTGGCCTCGATATCACCCGCAACTGCGCGCTGCTCGACCGGGAGGGTGCGATTTCCCGCAGGCTTTATGCCATTGGCCCGGTGACCAAGGGCGCTTTCTGGGAGATGACGGCGGTGCCCGACATCCGCCAGCAGGCGGAGTTCCTGGCTGGCCAACTCGCGGCCCTGGTGCGTCCGCCCGCCCATGCCGCGCGGATGGCGGATGCGACCTGGTCGATCTGAGGGCGCTTGCGCTTCGCTGCTGGCCGCGTCTTCCTAAAAGGGACAGCGGCTTGCAAGGAGCGACAGGGCCATGGCGATATTGGGATTTGTGGGAACGGGAACACTCGCGGATGCGGTGATCCGCGGGTTGCAGAAGACGGAGGCGCAGGCGCATCGCTTCCTGCTCTCGCCACGATCTGAAACCCGGTCCCGCGCGCTCGCCAGGGAATTCGACAATACCAAGCGCGCCGAGAGCAACGAGGCGGTGGTGGCGCAGAGCGACATCGTCCTCCTCGGCGTTCTGCCGAAGCAGATCGGCGAGTTGGGTGCCCTGCCCTTCCGGGCCGATCAGATCGTGGTGAGCTTCCTCGCCGGTGTGCCGGTCGAGGTGGTGCGCCGGAACATCGCGCCGGCCACCCGCGTGGTCCGCATGATCCCCCTGCCCTGCATCGAATTCGGCAAGGGCCCGATCCTGATGACGCCCGCCGATGCCGAGGTTGAAGCGATCTTCGGGAAAGTCGGGGAACTCGTGATCCCGGACCAGGAGAGTGATCTTGACGCGATCAGTATCGCGAGCGGTCTCATGTCGGCGCATTTCCAGATGCAGAACACCGTCGTCGCCTGGCTGCAAAGCCGGGAAATCGTGCCGGCCCTGGCCTCGCGCTACGTCCGCTCCCTTTATTCGGGCCTCGGCGAACTGGCGCTCGAGATGGATCGCAAGGGCGATGCCCTGCCGCCGGAGGAATATGAGACGCGCGGCGGGCTGAACGAGACTGCGCGCGCCTTCCTCAACCATGAGGGCTGGTTCGATGACATGGCCCGCGCGCTTGACCGGGTTGAGGCGCATCGTCGCACGCTGATGAAGCCGGCGGACTAGACCTCGAGGAGCGCCTTGATCACCCCGGTCTCGGGCCTGGCCCAGACCGGGATCGCGGAAGGACCCTCGCCGAACGGCGCGCGATGGGTGGCGAGCGCCTCCGTCGGCACCCGGCCCGCGGCCATTGCCGCCATCACCTCGCGGAAATCCGCGGGAAGTGCATTGCGGCTGGCGAGAAGGGTTGTCTCCCGCTTGTGGAATTCGGGGTCGGGAAAGCCGATATCGTCCTGCACGATGCTGAGCAGGACATAGCGGCCGCCATGGCCGACATAGGCGAGACCGCCCGAGATTGAGGCTGCGTGGCCTGTGGCATCCACCACCACGTCGAAGAAATCACCCTCCGTCTGTGCGGAAAGGGCGGCTTGAGCCTCGGGTCCGGCGCGCAGGGCATGGGCGACGCCCAGCGTCCCGGTCGCGAAATCCAGCCGGTCCTGCCGCAGATCCATGACCGTGACCTCGCCGCCATTGGCCTGGGCAAAGATTGCGGCCGCGATGCCGATGGGCCCGCCACCCACCACGAGCACACGGTCCTCGGGGCCGACGCCGGCCCGGCGAATGCCATGCGCACCGATGGCGAGGAATTCGACCATCGCCGCCTGGTCGAGGGAGAGCCCTTCGGCGGGGAAGAGATTGCGCAATGGCACCGCCAGATATTCGGCCATGCCGCCGTCCAGATGCACACCGAGCACCCCGATCCTCTGGCAGCAATTGGTGAAACCGCGGCGGCAGGCGCGGCATGTCCCGCAGCTCAGATAGGGCATGACGACGACCGCCATGCCCGGCGTGAAGCCGGAGCCGGCAGGCGCCTCGACGATCTCGGCCGAAAGCTCATGGCCGATGATTCGGGGATAGGCAAAATAGGGCTGGCGGCCGCCGAGGATGTGATAATCCGTGCCGCAGATGCCGATCCGCCGGATGCGGAGAAGCGCCTCTCCAGGCCCGGGCGTGGGGACCGGCCGCTCGATCAGCTCGAGCGTGCCGGGCTTGCTGCAGAGGATCGCTTTCATCGGGTGTTTCTTTTCCAAGCTTGGACCCTTGGCCGGAGCGATGGCCCCCGCATGTCGGTCGTTCAGAAAATGTTAAGGCTTTCTCTTGGACCTGGTCAAAACCTTATCGACTTGGGTCAGGGTCTGATCGGGTCAGACCGAATCGCGGCATCGCTTCCACCCGACATGATCGTGCACGAGCGGGCGCAGCGCGGCCGCCTTTCTGTCACCGTTATTGTCATGGCAACTGATTCAGCCCCGGAAGACATATTGGGCGAGCGATTCCGGGCGCATGGTGATGGAGAAGCCGGGCTCTTTCGGCGGCAGATAGGCCGAGCCGATGACGGTGCAAGGCTCCAGGAAATGCTCGTGAAGATGGTCGACATATTCGGCCATGCGATTCACCTGCGAGCCGGAGACCGCAAGATAGTCGATCATGGCGAGATGCTGGATATATTCGCAGAGGCCGACGCCGCCGGCGTGCGGGCAGACCGGCAGGTCGTGCCGCGCCGCCATGATCATGACGGCGAGAACTTCGTTGACCCCGCCGAGGCGCGACGCGTCAAGCTGCACGATGTCGAGCGCGCCGCGCGAAATGAACTGCTTGAACATGATCCGGTTCTGGCACATCTCGCCGGTCGCGACCATGATGGGTGACACCGCATCGCGGATCCGCCTGTGTCCTTCGATATCGTCGGGGCTCGTCGGTTCCTCGATGAACCATGGCTTGGCGAATTGCAGCTCCTTCAGCCAGGCGATCGCCTGTTCCACTTCCCAGACCTGATTGGCATCGATCATCAGCCGGCGATGCGGGCCGATGACCTCGCGCACGATGGCGACCCGGCGCATGTCATCCTCCAGCCTGCGGCCGACCTTCATCTTGATGTGATTGAAGCCGGATTTGACGGCGAAATGTGCGGCCCGGGTCAGCTGCTCGTCGGTACTGCTCAGCCAGCCTGGGGCGGAGGTGTAGCAGGGGTAGCCGTGCGTCATCAGCTGATCGAGCCGCTCATGCTTGTCCCGCGCGGCGTCCGTCAGGAAATCAAAGGCTTCTTCCGGCCCGATGACGTCGAGGATGTAGCGGAAGTCGATGCAGCGGACGAGCTCCATCGGGCTCATCTCGCCGACCAGACGCCAGACCGGCTTGCGTTCCGCCTTCGCCCAAAGGTCCCAGACGGCATTGACGACGGCGCCGGTGCCGAGATGCATGGCGCCCTTGCTGGGTCCGATCCAGCGCAGCTGGCTGTCTCCGGTCATGCGCCGCCAGAAGCGCCCTGGATTTTCACGGATCCAGTCGAGGTCGAGACCGACGACGAGATGGGAAAGGGCGCGGATGGCTGCGCACACAACCTCCGTGCCGCGGCCGATGGTGAAGGCGAGGCCATGTCCGCTCAATCCGTCCTGGTCGGTCCGCAGAACGACATAGGCGACCGAATATTCCGGATCGATGTTCATGGCATCCGACCCGTACAATGTGTTCGACGTCGGAAAACGAACGTCCACAGTGTACAGGTCGGTTATTTTTACCATTAAATGGACCAGCCACCGTCAATGATCTGTTCCGTGCCCGTCGTGTAGCTGCTTTCGTCGGAACCGAGATAGAGGGCGAGATAGGCGATTTCCTCCGCCGAGCCGAGACGGCCCATGGGCTGCCGCTGCACGAAGCCGGCGCGTGCCGCGTCCTGCGTGACGCCGCCGGAGGCCGCCTGCGCCTTGATGCGATCGTCGAGCGAGGGGGATTGCACCGTGCCGGGGCAGATTGCGTTGCAGCGAATGCCCTTCGTTACGTAATCGGCTGCAACGGATTTGGTGAGGCCCAGCACTGCCGCCTTCGACGCGCCATAGGCCGCGCGGTTCGGGGCACCTTTGATGGAAGACGCGACAGAAGCCATATTGATGATGGAGCCTCCACCCGAGGCGAGCATGCCAGGCAGGAAGGCGCGTATCATTCGATACATTGCGGTAACGTTAAGATCGAAGGAGAACTGCCAGGCTCGGTCATCACAATCGAGTATCGAGCCCTGATGCACGTAGCCCGCGCAGTTGAACAGGATGTCGATCCGTCCGGCCTCGGCGGCCGCTTTCTCGACCGCCTCGGCGGAGAGGACGTCCAGCACCTGCACTGTGCATCCCTTCACATGTTGCAGCGCGGCAGCATTGATGTCTGTGGCGATGACCTCCGCCCCTTCGCGCGCGAAGAGCTCGGCCGTCGCGCGGCCGATCCCCTGCCCCGCCGCCGTGATGAAAGCCCGTTTTCCTGTGAGTCTCATGGCATCTCCTCAATCCGGCGATGGGTGTGAATGATGCTTGGTCGTAAAGGACCAATGGCCGGACCAATTATTGTGTTGTAGTAGGATGAGTAGACCATGCCAAGCGCAGCCAAAATGGGAAAAGAATGGCCCTGGAAGCCATCCAGAATCGACGCCTCTACACACAGATCGCCGACCGGCTCTGCGAACTGATCCGCGCGGGCGAATATCCGCCCGGCGCCTTTCTCCCGTCCGAGCGCGAGTTGGCGGCGGCCCTTCAGGTCAGCCGTTCCTCGGTGCGCGAGGCGTTGATCGCGCTTGAAGTCCTGGGCGTGGTCGATGTGCGGGTCGGCGCCGGCATGCAGGTGCTGCGCATGCCCGGAGGCGACGTCACGCTCGACAGCATGAGCCAGATGACGCGGATCAACCTGATGGAGCCCGATCCCGAACTGCCGATCATGTTGGATCTCTCGGCCGAGATTCCGCCCTTCGCGCTGCTGCAGGCGCGCAGGCTCGTGGAGCCTGAAACCGCGGCACTGGCCGCCCGCCATGCCACCGCCGCACAGATCGATGCGCTGCGCGCGGCCTTCGAGCGCAATTTGCGGGATAATCGCGAAGGCAGCCGCACCAATCCGGGCGACCGCCAGTTCCACATCGTGATCGCCCAGGCGAGCGGCAACCCGGCCTATGAGATGCTGATCACGCTGTTGCTCGGCCATCGCTACGGCACCCTCTTCCGCCGCCTGCAGGGGCTCTACACGCCGGACGACATGTCGTTCCGCTCCGAAGGGGAGCATTGGGAAGTCCTGAAGGCGATTGTCGCGCGGGACCCGGATGCCGCCCGCGCCCGCATGGCGGACCATCTCGATTCGGTCATCGCGATCTTCGATCGCGAATAGCAGGGCGGCCGGGAGGCCCGATTGACGAGCGGCGAGAGGCATTCCAGACCGGGCCGCCCTCCCGTCCGGCTTGGAAATGATGTCTCGACTCTCCGCCAATCTCGGCCTTCTCCTCGCCGCCGCCATTTGGGGTGGCGGCTTCATCGCCCAGTCCGAAGCGGCGTCCTTGGGCGCGGGCTGGCTCACCGGCCTGCGCTACATCCTGGCTTTCCTGGTCGTTTTGCCTCTCGGCGTTTGGGAGGCAAGGCGGGCTGCTCACCCGCTGGGAGCAGCGGAGTGTCTGCTGCTCCTGCCGCTCGGCTTCGCCTTCTTTGCTGGCACGATTCTCCAGCAATGGGCGGTGGCGGTGACGAGTGTCACCCATGTCGGTTTCCTGACAGGCCTCTATGTCATCTTCGTCCCCTGTCTCGAAACGCTGGTGTCCCGCCGCCTGCCGCATCCCGCCATCTGGGTCGCGGCACTTCTGGCGCTCATCGGCACCTGGTTTCTTGCCGGCAATCTCGGCGGGCTCGGCGCCGGGGATCTGATGACGATCATCTCCGCCCTCTGCTTCGCCGCGCAGATCCTCCTGCTCGACCGGTTCATCCGGCGAAGCGGGCGGCCCGTCGCGGCGGCGCTCTGGCAATCCGCAACCTGCGTCGTGCTCGGCCTGACGATTGGCGGGCTCACGGAGCCCTGGCATCCGGCCGCGATCGCGGGCGCCTGGAGAGAGATCCTCTATGCCGGCGCGCTGTCCGGCGGCGTCGCCTTCCTGCTGCAGGCCATCTTCCAGCGCTACACGCCGCCCAGCGACGCCGCCGTCATGCTGATGTCGGAATCGCTCTTCGCCGCCCTCCTCGCCGCGCTCATCCTCGGCGAGCGGCTACCGCCGGCCGGCTGGCTCGGCTGCGCGCTCCTCCTCGGCAGCCTGGTTCTCGCCCAGTTCGGGCCCATGCTCCGCCGCCGCGCGGTCGCAGGTGCCGTCTGACGCGACCGCGGTCTTGCCAGTTCGGCCCCGAGGCGCCTTTCTAGCGGCCCGACCGATCCGGAGCCCGTTTCATGACAGCAGCCGCTTCTCTCGACACGATCCTCGCGACCCTGCCCCAGCGCCACGCGGGGCCCGGTGGCGCGGTGGCCGTCCTGAAAAACGGCCAGGTTCTCGCCCGCCATGCCTGGGGCTTCGCCGATGCCGCGCGGCGGATTCCCTTCACGCCGCAGACGATGAGCCTGATCTGCTCGATCTCGAAGCAGTTCACCTGCGCTCTCCTGCTCGACCTCTTTCCAGACCCGACCGTGCTGACGGGCGATCTCCACCGCCGCCTGCCGCTGCTGGAGGGCGCGCGGCCGGGCATTCTTGATCTTGCCCATAACCAGTCGGGCCTGCGCGACTATTGGGCCGTCGCCATGCTTCAGGGCGCGCCCGTCGAGGGGCGTTTCACGGCGGAGGACGCCCAGCGGATCATCAGCCGCACCCGCAGCCTGCAGTTCGCGCCCGGCACCCGCTACTCCTACTGCAACCAGAATTTTCGACTTCTTTCCGATATGATCGAGGAACGGACCGGCCAGGCTTTCGCCGACCTGTTGCGTGCCCGCGTCTTCAATGTCGCGGGCATGCCCACGGCGAAGCTCAATGCCGATACGGCTTGGGTGGAAGGCGGCACGCTGGGCTACGAGGGCAGTGCGGCGGAGGGATTTCGCCCCGCGGTCAACCATATCGTCTGGACCGGCGATGCCGGCATCGCCGCCTCGCTGGAGGACATGATCGCCTGGGAGCAATATATCGACGCGACCCGGGACGACGCGGACACGCTCTACGGGCGCCTTGCCGGACCCGTTACCTTCCGGGACGGCACGCCCGCTACCTACGGTTTCGGGCTTGCCCGCGCGGAATTTCACGGCCGAAAGGCGACGTGCCATGAAGGCGGCCTGCGCGGCTTCCGCAGCCTCCGCGCCTATCTGCCGGAGGAGCGGATCTCCGTCGTCACGCTCTTCAACCATATGGCCGATCCCCGCGGGCCGGCGCTCGAGATTCTCGGCGCCATGCTGGGCGGAACCAGCGCTGCGGCGGTGACAGAAGGGGATGCTGCCGGCGTCCTCGGCCGCTACATCGAACCTGAAAGCGGATTGGCCGTCGCGATCGACGCGGCGGGCGAGGGGCGCATCAGGCTGGGCTACGGCCATGGCGCGGATCTGCTGTCTCCCGCCGCCGATGGCGCCTATGGCTCGGCCGGCAGCCGGCTCGCTGTCACCGAACAGGGCCTGCGGCTGGAACGGCCGAGCGAGAATCTCGCGACAGTCCTGGCGCCCGTCGCAGGCGAGCCGGCGGCCGATGTCGAAGGCGTCTTCCGCTCGATGGAGCTTGGTGCCGAACTCACCTTGGCCGCGTCCGGGGGCGGGCTCTACGGCGCCTTTTCCGGCTTCCTGGGCCGCGGCGAGATGCTGCAGCTGAAGCCTTTCTCGCAGGACGTGTGGCTGCTGCCCTGCCCGCGCGCGCTCGATTACAGCGCGCCGGGTGACTGGACGCTGCGTTTTGAGCGGGACAGCGCGGGCCGGGTCTCGGGCGTCACGCTCGGCTGTTGGCTCGCCCGCAATCTTTCCTATACCCGCGTCTGACCTGGAAACGCGGCCCTTGCGCCATCCCCTGACCCTGGAACAGCTGCGCATCTTTGCGGCTGTCGCCGAGCGTCAGCACATGACCCGCGCGGCGGAGGCGCTGGACCTCGCCCAATCGGCGGTCAGCGCGGCCATCGCCGGACTGGAGACGCGCTTCGGCACCAAGCTTTTCCACCGGGTCGGCCGTGGCATTGCGCTGACGGAGGCGGGTGCGGTGTTTCTCGGCGAGGCGCGCGCCGTGCTGGCGCGGGCCGAGGCGGCGGAGCTGGTGCTTTCCGAACTCGGGGATCTCAAGCGCGGAACGCTGACGCTGCAGGCGAGCCAGACCATCGCGAGCTACTGGCTGCCGCGCCACCTCGCGGCCTTCCGCCAGGCGCATCCGGGGGTCGAGATCCATCTCACCATCGGCAATACCGCGCAGGTCGCGGCGGCGGTGCATGAGGGAGCGGCGGAACTGGGCTTCATCGAAGGTGCCATCGACGATCCCGCTCTGATCTCCGAACAGGTGGCGCGGGACCAGCTGGTGGTGCTGGTCGCGCCCGATCACGCCTGGGCCACGGTGCGGTCTTTCGATCCGAAGCGACTGGCCGAGGGCGAATGGGTCTTGCGCGAGCCGGGGTCCGGCACGCGCTCGGTATTCGAGGCGGCGATCGAAGGCTTCGGCCTGTCCCCCTTGGCGCTGCGGGTGATCCTCGAACTCCCGTCCAACGAGGCGGTGCGCGGCGCGGTGGAGGCGGGCCTCGGTGCCACGGCCCTCTCCGCCTCCGTCGCCGCACCCAGCCTCGAGGCCGGGCTTCTGCAGGCGGTCGATCTCCGCCTGCCGGACCGGCCCTTCTCGCTGCTGCGCCGGACGGAGCGCTACCGCAGCCGGGCGGCCGAAGCGCTGATGGCGATCATCGCCGGGGGCTAGCGCCCCGTGAAGGCCGCCTTTCGCTTTTCGATGAAGGCGGCCATGCCCTCCTTCTGATCCTCGGTCGCGAAGGCGGCGTGGAAGGTCCGGCGCTCTTGCCGGATGCCCTGGGCCAGCAGCGTCTCATAGGCCGCATTGACCAACTCCTTGGCGAGCTGGGTGGTGAGCGGCGACAGGCCGGCGATCTTGCGCGCCACGGCCCGCGCTTCCTCCATCAGCTTCTCGGCGGGCACGACGCGGCTGACGAGCCCGGCGCGCTCGGCCTCCGCCGCATCCATCATGCGGCCGGTCAGGATCATCTCCATGGCGTGCGCCTTGCCGATGGCGCGCGGCAGGCGCTGGGTGCCACCCGCGCCCGGCGGAATGCCCAGCGTGATTTCGGGTTGGCCGAATCGTGCCGTGTCGGCCGCGAGGATAATGTCGCACATCATCGCAAGCTCGCAGCCGCCACCCAGCGCGTAGCCCGCGACGGCGGCGATGACGGGGGTGCGGCAGCGGGTGACGGCCTCCCAGTTGCGGGTGATGAAATCCTCGGAAACCGCCTCGGCGAAGCTTTTCCCGGCCATTTCCTTGATGTCCGCGCCGGCCGCGAAGGCTTTTTCCGAGCCGGTGAGGATGATCGCGCGCACCCCGGGGTCCGCATCGAGCGCCGGGATCACCGCGCTCATCTCGTCCATCATCTGGTTGTTGAGCGCATTCAGCGCCTGCGGCCGGTTCAGCGTCAGAATGGCGAAGCCCTCCTCCCGTTCCAGGATGAGACAGGTGAGCGTCGAGGGATCCATGGGCTTTTCCTTTCTTCGCGAACGGCTGGGCCGGGCCGCTCTTGTAGCATGCGCCGCTTGGTTGACATGCCCCCGGGGCAGGGGCAGCCTGCCCCTCCGCCACCACGCGGCTTTGCCGCGACTCTGTGATCCTTGAAGAGGCAGAGGGGCAAGGATGAGACGAGACGAAGGGGTTGCCTGCATGGCCAGTCACGAAAACGATAACGGCCCGAAGCGGCTGAGAAGCCGCCGCTGGTTCGACAACCCCGCAGATCCCGCGATGACGGCGCTCTATCTCGAGCGCTATATGAATTTCGGCCTCACCCGGGCCGAGCTGCAGTCCGACAAGCCGATCATCGGCATCGCGCAGACGGGGTCCGATCTTTCGCCCTGCAACCGCCATCACCTCGATCTCGCCCATCGTGTGAAGGACGGCATTCGTGAAGCGGGGGGCGTGCCGCTGGAATTCCCCTGCCACCCGATCCAGGAAACCGGCAAGCGCCCGACGGCCGCGCTCGATCGCAACCTCGCCTATCTCAGCCTGGTCGAGGTGCTGCACGGCTATCCGCTGGATGGTGTCGTGCTGACGGCGGGCTGCGACAAGACCACACCGGCCCTGCTGATGGGGGCAGCGACAGTCAACATTCCCTCGATCGTGCTTTCCGGCGGCCCGATGCTGGACGGCTGGTTCAAGGGCAAGCTCGCCGGTTCCGGCACCGTCGTGTGGAATGCCCGCAAGCTCTACGCCGAAGGCGAGATCGGCTACGAGGAATTCATGCAGATGGTCGCGGCCTCCGCGCCCTCCATCGGCCATTGCAACACCATGGGCACGGCGAGTTCGATGAACGCGCTGGCCGAAGCGCTCGGCATGTCGCTCCCTGGTTGCGCTGCCATCCCCGCGCCCTACCGCGAGCGCGGTCAGATCTCCTATGAGACCGGGCGGCGCATCGTCGCCATGGTGCATGAAAACCTCCGGCCCTCCGACATCATGACCAAGACGGCCTTCGACAACGCGGTCGTTGCGGCGGCGGCACTGGGCGCGTCCTCCAACTGCCCGATCAGCATGGTTGCCATCGCCCGCCACATGGGCGTGGAGCACAGTCTGGAAGATTGGCAACGCCTGGGGCCGGAAATCCCGCTTCTGGTCGACATGCAGCCCGCCGGGCGCTTCCTCGGTGAAAGCTTCCATCGTGCCGGCGGCGTGCCGGCGGTGATGCGCGAGCTGTTGAAGAACGGGAAGATCGATGGCTCGGCTCTGACCGTCACCGGCCGCACCATCGCCGAGAATCTGGAGACGACCGAAGACGGGGACCGCGAGGTCATCCGCGCCTATGACGCGCCGCTGAAGGAGCACGCGGGCTACGTCGTCCTCTCCGGCAATATCTTCGAGACCGCGGTGATGAAGACCAGCGTCATCGACGAGGAATTCCGCGACCGCTTCCTGAGCAACCCCGACCATCCCAACGTCTTCCTGGGCCGCGCCGTGATCTTCGAGGGGCCGGAGGATTATCACGAGCGTATCGAGGACCCGAACCTCGGCGTGGACGAGGATTCCGTCCTCATCATCCGCAATGTGGGACCCGTGGGCTATCCCGGCAGCGCCGAGGTGGTGAACATGCAGCCGCCGGCCGTGATGCTGAAGCGCGGCGTCAATGCCCTGCCGACGATGGGCGACGGGCGGCAGTCCGGCACCTCGGGCAGTCCCTCCATCCTGAATATTTCGCCGGAAGCGGCCGTCGGCGGCAATCTTGCCCTGCTCCGGGACGGGGACCGCATCAGCATCGACCTCAATACCCGCCGGGTCGACGTGTTGATTTCGGACGCCGAGATGGCCGAGCGCCGCGCCGCCTACACGCCGCCGGTCCTCGACAACAAGACGCCCTGGGAAGAAATCTACCGCAGCATGGTCGGCCAGATGGGCACCGGCGCCTGCCTGGAACCCGCGACGCGATACATCAACATCATCGAAACGCGCGGGGAGTCGCGCAACAACCACTGATCGGCTAAGTCTCTGCGGCGTCTGCGGCGGGCGGGGCTTTCCCTGCCCGCCGTTGCTTCACCGAAGGGCCGCTGCCGCTCGTGTCTCCCCTCTTTCTGCTCATCCTCGTCACCTCCCTGATCCGCCTGCTCATGGGCTGGGTCATGGGTCTCGGTATTGACGAGACCTATATGGTGGCGGCGAGCCACCACCTCGAACTCTCCTATTTCGATCATCCGCCCATTGCCTGGTGGCTGACCCATGCGGCGATGTGGGCGACCGGCGGGGATGCGCCGGTCATCGTCCGTTTCCCCTTCATTGCCCTTTTCGCGCTCACCACCTGGATGATGGCGCGTGTCACCACGGCCCTTTTCAAGAGCGAAAGCGCGGGCTTCTGGGCGGCGCTGCTGCTCAATCTCTCCCCCGTCTATGCGGTGACGACGGGCGGCTGGGTACTGCCGGACGGGCCGCTCGACTGCGCGCTCATGGGATTTCTGTGGTTTTCCCTGCGCGCCGTGGGCCTGCTGCCCTCCCGCCTTCCTTGGGCGGATTGGCTGGCGGCCGGGCTCTGCGCCGGGCTCGCCATGCTCTCCAAGTATAATGGCGCGCTGGTGCTGGCAGGCCTGCCCCTCTATCTGGCCACGACGCAGGACGGCAGGCGCTGGCTCAGGCGGCCCGAGCCCTGGGTCGCCGGCCTCCTTTCAGTCCTCATGTTTCTGCCGGTGATCATCTGGAACGCTGATCATCAATGGGCCTCCTTCGCCTTCCAGGGCGACCGTGCCGGGGGGCTGCGCTTCCAGCCCTGGGCGCCGTTGGTGGTCTGGGCCGGAGAGGCGCTCTTCGTGCTGCCTTGGATCTGGGTGCCGATGATCCTGCTCTGGCTGCGGGCGCTGAAGCGCGGGCCGGCGGAGCCGACCAGCTGGTTTCTGGCGCTGCTTGCCGCGATCCCCATCCTGCTCTTCGCACTCGTCTCCGTCTGGTCCTCGCGCCACATTCTCTATCATTGGTCGGCGCCTGGAACGCTCATGCTCTTCCCGTTGCTGGGGGCGGAGGTCGCCCGTCGGTTGGAAGGGGGCGCGCCCGGTTTGCGCCGCGCCATCCTCGGCACCATCGCCTTCGTGCTGGTCGGCCTGGCCCTCGCGGGCTCCGAGATGCGCTTCAACTGGACGACGGCGCTCTTCGGCCCGCATCTCCTCGCCCGCGCGAAGGATATCGCCGGCGGCGTCGATTGGGACGGGCTCAGGGCGCGTCTCGCCGGGCGCGGCCTGCTGGATCGGCCTGGTCTGGTCATCGCGGTCACGCGCTGGAACGATGCCGGCAAGGTCGATTACGCGCTGCACGGCCGTCTGCCGGTCGTGGTACTCGCCCATGACGCGCGCGAATACGGCATAGTCGACCCGGCCGATCGCTACATCGGACATCCGATGCTGATTCTGGTGCCGGATGATCATCCCCAGGCGCTTGCCGCGCGTCTCGCCCCTCTCTTCGGTTCGCTTAAAATCCTTCCGCCTCTGCCGATTTTCTTCGGCGGCTATCCGCTGATCGACCTCTCCGTGCTGGCAGGCGAAGATTTCAAAGGGCTACAGGTGGGAAATGAGGATTGAACTGGCCGCGCATCCGGTCTCTATGCGCGGTCGTTGCATAGTCGCGAAATCGGGGGATCAAATCCCTCGTCAGAGAGGGAGCTTTCCTTGAATCCGCCGATGATCTGCCATCCGACGACCCCTGGACGCCCGACGCGCGAAGAAGCCGAAGAGGCCGTCCGCGTTTTACTGCGCTGGGCCGGCGACGATCCCACGCGTGAAGGCCTGCTCGATACGCCGGGCCGGGTGACCCGCGCCTACCACGAATATTTCGGCGGTTACGACATTGACCCCGTCGGCATTCTCTCCCGCACTTTCGCGGAGACGGACGGCTATGACGAGATCGTCCTGCTCCGTGACATCCGGTTCGAGAGCTGTTGCGAACATCACATGGCGCCGATCATCGGCCGCGCCCATGTCGCGTATCTGCCGCGCACGCGCGTCGTCGGCATCAGCAAGCTTGCGCGCGTGGTCGATGCCTATGCGCGGCGCCTGCAGATTCAGGAGAAGATGACCGCTCAAATTGCCAATACGCTGGACGAGGTTCTGCAGCCGCTCGGTGTCGCCGTGGTGATCGAGGCGACCCATCAATGCATGACGACGCGCGGTGTGCACCGCCCGGGGACAAGCCTCGTCACCAGCCGCCTGCTGGGCGCCTTCCGTGACAATCCAACGACCCGGCGGGAATTCCTCGCCATGCTGCAGCGGCCCGGCATCGGCGCCGCGGCGGAGGGCTGATTCGCACAGATAGAGTTTGTCTATCGAGCATGATGGAAGCGAGGTCGCTTCCATCATGCTCGGGCCAGCTCTAGGCGCCCTCGAGCTTGGCGAGAATGGCGGGATTGCCCTGGGCGAGATCCAGGGCGGTCTTACCCTCGGCGTCGGCGAGCCTGGGGTCGCCGCCAGCCTCCAGAAGCAGATCGACCATCGCGCCGCGTCCGAACATCACCGCGAACATGAGCGGCGTGCGGCCCATGGAGTTCGCGGCGTTGGGATCAGCCCCGGCCGCGATCAATTGGCGGGCGATCTCGATCTCGTCCTTGAAGGCGACGCCTGCGAGCGCCGTCGCACCTTTGGCATCCCGCCCGTCGACCGCCGCGCCTGCTTCCAGCAGCTGAGTCACGCTGCCGGCCTGGCCGTTGTAGGAGGCGAGGATGATGGGCGGGAAACCGCGCCCGTCCGGGCGGTTGGGGTCCGCCCCCTGGCGCAGGAATTCGGCCAGCAGCTCCTCATGGCCTTCACGCAGGGCGTTGTAATAGAGCAGCTCCACCTGTTCCTGGGTCAGGGTCCTGGGGCCGGGCGTGGTCGGTCCGGTCTCGTCGGTCATGGGGGCGGCTCCGTTGTGGAAAGAGGGATGACAGTGCTCTCCCCAGTTTCCAGGATTTCGACCCTGTCGCCAACTGCGATCCGACCCGGCTGGTCTGGGATCAGGTTCTGTCCGAACATCACGCCACCCACCGTCCGCCGCGTGCGGCCGAGGGTTTTCAGCGGCTCGGATTTGTCCGGCCGCTCCCCGCTATGCTGATCCACCGTAGTCACAATGCAGCGCGAGCAGGGCTTCGCCACCCGAAGGACGACCGTGCCGATGCGGATGCGGCGCCAGCGGTCCTCGGCCCACGGGGTGCTGCCGTCCACCACGATGTTCGGTCGGAAGCGGTTCATGGTGATCGGCTCCGGCAAGGCCGTGTTCAGGGCGTCGAGCGAGGCGCTGCTGGCGAGCAGGACCGGAAAACCGTCCGAAAAGGCGACATGGTCGCCCGCCTGCCCATACTGGGAAGCGACGGGCCGCGCTGCGGTATCGGCGAGATAGACGAGGCTGCATGCTTCTCCCAGCGCCGCAGCCAGCCAAGCGGCGGCGGCCGGGCCGGCGTCGAGGGCGGGGACCGTGTCCCGCCAGACGGTGACCTCGCGGTGCAAGGCGGTCCCGGCATCCGGAAACGGCACTTGGCAGACGCCCAGGCCTTCGGTGGAGAGAAGGAGGCCCCCGGCCGTCGCCTGGGCCGCGATGCGGGCCATGAGGGGCAGTTCCCGCTGGGTCAGGAAATGGCCGTCAGGCCGCACCACCATCCAGCGGCGATCCGTCTCGATCCCCCAGGATGCGACCGAAACCGTGTCCTGAGGGTAGCCGCGCAGGGCTTTGACGGGGTGGATATGGAGCTCCTGGACGGTGAGCGGCACGGTTTTGTCCTGTCCTTTATGGGACGAGCGCAGGGACGCGCTGATAGAGCGCCTGCGTCAGTTCTTCGCGGCGGTCGAGCAGGCTGCGATACCAGCGGATGCGTGCGCCCACGCCGTACGCCTGCATCCGGCTCTCGGCGACGAGTTGACGCGCGGCCGTGCCGATGACGAGCCCGAGATCGGGCGCGGTCACCAGCCGGATGAGCTTCTCGTACAGATCGGCCTCGCTGCGGAAAATGAGTCCCGTCACGCCGTCTTCTATGGCGTTTTCATAGACGATGGGGCTCGCGAGCGCGACCGCGCGGGCCGCAGCCGCCTCGATGAATTTGAGGTCGGATTTGGCCCGGTTGAAAGGCGTGTCACGCAGCGGCATGAAGTTGATCTCGCACTTCGCCAGGATGTCGAGATAGGCCCGGTGGTCGCTGGTCGGCGTGAAGGTCTTGTATGGCGTATCGAGCGCATCAAAGAATCGCTGGTCATGCACGACCTGGAAGTGCAGCCGCTCTCCGAGCACGGAAGCCGCCGCATTGATCGCCGGCATGAAGCTCTGCCAGTCCGGTTCGCGATTGATCGCGCCGAAGAAGAGCGTGATCCGGTCGGGCGCGGTGAAATTGGCCGGCGGCCGCAGTTCGGCGATGGCATTCGGAAAGACACCGACTTCCGGGTTCTGCAGGCGCAGCGTTTCGGCCAGCACCTCCGTGCTCGTCTGCACCGCATGGGCGGCGCGGAAGTTCATCAGGCTTTCATCCTGAAGCTGCGGCATGAAGTCCGGGAAGTCGTCGAACTCGGTGATGACGAGGAAGCCGCGCTGCAGCACATGGCGGAAGAGCTGGATGCCGGTCTCCCCCAGCAGCAGCGGGCGGTGGAGAATGCAGATGCCCTGCTGGCGCTCCGACGGCAGCGGGAAGCTGTCGAGTTCGCCGACCTGGACGCTGACCGAGGGATCGCTTTTGAGGGCGCGCAGCGGATAGAGCACCCGCACGTCGCTCACCGCGCCGAAGGGCTTGAGCATGGTGGAGCTGACGGCGATGGGCGCTTGCGGCGTCTTGCGGGCGCGCCAGACATATTGAATGGGCGCGCTGCGGGCGAGGAAGCTTTCCCGCGAGACACCCATGCTGTCGAGCACGGATTTGAGCGCATCGGCGGCGGCCTCGGCCCCCTTGCGGTCGAAGGTCCGCGGCGTCACGTCGCAGATCTGCAGACCGGTGGCGGCCAGCGCCTTCTCCATGGTGGCGAGGGTGAACCAGCGCAGATGCGTGCGATCCAGCACGCCCTGGTCCTCGTAGTCGAAGCTGCCGTTCAGCAGCCGGATGGGTACGGACCAATGGGCGGCATTGGGCACGCAGATGAGCATGACACCGCGCGGGCTGAGCAGCGCCGCATGCGCACGCATGAGCGCCCAGGGGTCGCGCATATGCTCCAGCACGTCGCCATAGATGATGCAGTCGTAGCCGCCCGGCACCTCGAAGGGCAGCGGATCGCGCTCGACATCGAGACAAGCGACCTCGTTCAGCCTTGTGGCAGCGACGCGCGCGGCGGCGGGGTTGGCTTCCACGCCGAGATAGCGGGCGCGGGGATTGAGCTGCCGGTAGGCCGCTCCCAGCATGCCCTTGTGACAGCCGACGTCGAGGATGACGTCAGCATCGAGAGGGATGCGCTGGAGAAGGTCGGGGTTGAGGGCGTCCGGATAATCGGGGGTCATGATCCGGCTGTCAGCTGAGCCCAAGTCTCTATCTCCCATCGGCAAGGCCAAGCCCAGCCATCCAGACGAAACGATGCCTGCGCCGCTATGTTGCAGTGCATGATAAACCTGCATACGTGTATCGGCGTCATCCTCCTTTGCAGCATGCACCGCCGACGCGCAAATACGAGGCGCTTCCACCCGAGACAGGAGGCGTCATGGACGCGAAGACATCACGCTACAATGCCGTGAATGGCACCACCAAGACGAAGGTCACGGCGATCCCCGGTGACGGGATCGGGCCTGAAGTGGTGCGCGCCGTCCAACGGATACTGGCGGCGGCCGGAGCCCAGATCGATTGGGAAGAGGCCGAAGCAGGGGCTGAGGTTTTCAAGCGCGGCATCGCCTCCGGCGCCCCGCAGGAGACGCTGGACTCGATCGCCCGCAACGGCATCGTGCTCAAGGGTCCACTCGAAACCCCGGTCGGCTACGGTGAGAAATCCGCCAATGTGACGCTGCGGAAGTTCTTCGAACTTTACGGCAATATCCGCCCAGTGCGCGAACTGCCGGGCATCAGAACCCCCTTCTCCGGCCGCGGGATCGACATGGTGATCGTCCGCGAGAACGTGGAGGATCTCTATACCGGCATCGAGCATATGCAGACCGCCGGCGCCGCCCAGTGTTTGAAACTCATCACGGAGCCCGGCTCCGAGCGCATCCTGCGCCTCGCCGCGGCGCTGACGCTCGCCGAAGGTCGCCATAAGCTGACCTGTGCGACCAAGGCGAACATCATGAAGTTCACCGAAGGCATGATGAAGCGCGTCTTCGAGCGCATCATGCCGGACTATCCTGCCATCGAACCTTCACACATGATCATCGACAACTGCGCCCATCAGATGGTCATCGCGCCCGAACAGTTCGATGTCGTCGTCGCCACCAACATGAACGGCGACATCATTTCCGATCTCGCGGCCGGTCTGGTCGGCGGGCTGGGCGTCGCGCCCTCCTCCAATATCGGCGACCACGCGGCGATGTTCGAGGCGGTGCATGGCTCGGCCCCCCAGATCGCGGGAAAGGACCTCGCCAATCCGACCGCGCTGCTGCTGTCTGCGGTCATGATGCTGCGCCATATCGGAGATTTCGCGGCGGCCGAAAAGGTCGAGCAGGCCCTGCTGGTGACGCTGGAGGAGGGCAAAAACCTCACCGGCGACATCGCGCCCAAAGGCACGGGTGTCGGCACCACCGCCTACACCGATCAGGTCATCGCCAATCTCGGCCGCACCAGCGGCTATGCCTCGCGCGACTACAAGGCGCTCACCCTTGCTGAATGGCCGAAGGGCGTGTGGCATCGGGCGCCGACGGAGAGGCTCGTCATGGGTCTCGACGTCTTCATCGAAAGCGGCGCGTTGCCCGCCGAACTCGCAGCCTCGTTGCAGGCGGCAGCCGAGGGCACGGGTTTCGGCCTCAAGATGATCGAAAATCGCGGTGTCCAGGTCTGGCCGGCCCTGAGCGGCCAGCCTTTTCTGGTCGATCTCTTCCGCTGCCGCTTCTTGCTCGATGGGCCGGCTGACAGCGCCGAGCCTGCCATTGCCAAGCTGATGGCGGCGATCGGCGCGAAGCACCACTGGATGCATGTCGAGAAGCTGCAGCGCTTCGATGGGAAGGATGGCTACACCAAGGCCCAGGGCGAGAACTGAATCGCCGCAGGCGCCGGCTGTCGCAAAAGTTGACAGCCGGCAACTCGGGCAGGAAGGCTTGCCTTTAGACTCGTAAAATATTGAAATAGTTAATTTTTATTAGGCGTGGCGCGTCGCCGACCGCTCCATACGCACGCGGGCAGGATCCGTGGGCTCCGTCCAGGTCCGGCGCGTCACCGAGCGCGCTACCCAGATGCCGACCATGCGCTGCCTGCCGTCAACATCGGCGCGCACCCGGCGGAATTCGTAGGATGACCCTTCGTAGGCGATGAGGCGCGGCCGCGCCTGCGCGGTGATGCGGGCAACGAACCCCTCCACCACATGATGGGGACTGCGCGTGACGGAGGCATAGCGGGCGTTCCAGGCGCCGATATGGACGCGGGTCCAGCCCGCGAGGCGGGCCGGGCGGATCGTTTGGCCGATGCGCGGATCGCCCGCGATCTGGCCCAGCAGGACCGGATCGCGGAGCGAGCCATAGAGAAAGATCAGCAAGAAGCCCTCAGTGGCCGGAAGCAGCCGCCTCGAAATCCGGCGCCTCGATGCCCGAAGCCTCGAGCTGGACGACGAGATCGGCCTTCAGCCGCTCCAGCCCTTCCGCCGTCTTGGCCTCGGCGCGGGCGACGAGGACGGATTGGGTGTTGGAAGCACGGAGCAGCCACCAGCCGTCCTCGGTCTTGACGCGCACGCCATCGATTTCCGAGACGGAGGCGCCGGCATCCTTCAGCCGCCCGGCGACCTCGGTGATGACGGCGAATTTGCGCACATCGTCACAGTCGAAGCGCAGTTCCGGCGTGTTGATGACCCGCGGCAGCGCGTCATGCATCTCGGCGAGGCTGAGCGGCGAGCGGGCGGCAATGCCGATGAGGCGGATGGCGGCATAGAGCGCGTCATCGAAGCCGTACCACTTGTCGGCATAGAAGACGTGGCCGGACATTTCGGCCGCAAGCGGCGAGCCGGTCTCGGCCATCTTGGCCTTGATGAGGCTATGGCCGGTTTTCCACATCAGCGGCTTGCCGCCGGCGACCTCGATTTCGTCGAACAGCACCTGGCTCGCCTTGACGTCCGAGATGATGATCGAGTCCGGGCGTTCGCGCAGAACATCGCGTGCCAGGATGACCAGCAGCTGGTCGCCGAAGAAGATGTTGCCGTCGCCATCCACCGCGCCGATGCGGTCAGCGTCACCATCGAAGGCGATGCCAAGATCGGCGCCGGAGCCCTTCACCGCGGCGATCAGCGCCTCGAGATTCTTCGGCACAGTCGGGTCGGGATGATGGTTCGGGAAATGCCCGTCGATATCGCCGAAGAGGATCTTATGCTCGCCGGGGATATGGGTCACGAGCTTCTGCAGCACCTCCCCGGCCGCGCCATTGCCGTTGTCCCAGACGACCTTGAGCTTCTGCTCGCCGCCGTCCCAGTCCCGCGCCAGACGGGCGACATAGTCGTCGGTGAGGTCGACCGTCTCGTCCTTGCCGGCCCCTTCCTCGACCACGTCGCCGGCGGCTGAGAGCCGGCCGAGCTCCAGGATATCCTTTCCGAAGAACGGCTTCTTCCCGACCATCATTTTGAAGCCGTTGTATTCGGGCGGGTTGTGGCTGCCCGTCACCATCACCGCGCCATCCGTGCCCCGGGTGAAGGCCGCGAAATAGAGCAGCGGCGTGGGGCCGCGGCCGACGCGCAGCACGTTGATGCCGGAGGCCTTCAGCCCCTCGACCAGCGCCTTCTCCAGCAGCGGGGAATGGGTTCGGCCGTCATAGCCGACGGCGACGATGGAACCGCCTTTCCGGGCGATCATGCTGCCGAAGGTGCGGCCGATGGCGAAACCATCGGCCTCGGTCAGCGTTTTGCCGACGACGCCACGGATATCGTATTCGCGGAGCGAGGTCGGGTTGAAGCTGTGCGAAAATGCCATGGGGAGGTCCTTACGACGCGTCGCCGGTGTATTTCTTGAGAAAGGCGCGCACTTCCGGGGCGAGATCAGGGCGGGCGAGACCGAAAGCGATCTGCGCCTCAAGATAGCCCACCTTGTCGCCGCAGTCGAAACGCTTGCCTTCGAAACGCAGGCCGTGGAACGGCGAATGGCCGATCATCTTGGCCATCGCGTCTGTCAGCTGCACTTCGTTGCCGGCGCCGCGCTCCATCTTGTTGAGATGGGTAATCACCTCCGGCATCAGCACGTAGCGGCCGATGATGGAGAGGTTGGAGGGGGCGGCTTCGGGCTTCGGCTTCTCGACCAGGCCGGTGACTTCCACCAGGCTGCCGTCATCGGCGCCGGTCTTGAGGATGCCGTATTTATTGGTCTGGTCGCGCGGCACTTCCACCACGGCGACAACGCTACCCTCGGTCTCCTGATACGCCCGGGCGAGCTGTGTCATGCATGGCGTCTGCGACAGCACGAGATCGTCTGGCAGCAGGATCGCGAAAGGGTCGTCGCCAATGAAGGTGCGGGCGCACCAAATGGCGTGGCCGAGGCCGAGCGGCTCCTGCTGGCGCACGGTGCTGATCGCGCCCGGCTCGAGCTGGGTCTCGGCGAGCTGTGCCAGCGCTTCCGCCTTGCCGCGTTCCTGCAGCGTCGCCTCAAGCTCATAGGCGATGTCGAAATGGTCGATGAGCGCCGTCTTGCCGCGGCCGGAAACCATGCAGAACTGTTCGATGCCGGCAGCGCGGGCTTCGTCCACGGCGTATTGGATGAGCGGCCGGTCCACGACCGTCAGCATTTCCTTCGGCATCGCCTTCGTCGCCGGCAGGAACCGGGTTCCCAGACCTGCAACGGGCAATACCGCTTTGCGCAACGGTTTGGCGGGCATCGCTTACCTCGAATCTATCGGAGTTTCGGTGACAAAATTAAGGACTTGATACGTAGAAGAAAGCAACCCGTTGTCGTGCAGCCTGTCCGATTACTTTCCGCTAAATATCCTCGCATTCCGCCAATGTAGGGACGCTCGCCAAAAAGCCGAGTCTCAACGGCGTGAATTTGCCTCCGCCGCGGCAATGGCGCTGATGTTGATGATGGCGCGCGCCGTTGCCGTCGGCACCAGGATATGGACCGGCTTGGTGAGGCCGAGCAGCAGCGGCCCGACCTGCAGGCCATCGCCCGAGGCCTTGATGAGATTGAAGGCGATGTTGGCGGAATCAAGCGTCGGCATGATCAGCAGATTGGCCGTTCCAGAGAGGGAGCTGCCTTGAATCGCCCGGGCACGCGTCGCTTCGGCGAGGGCGGCATCGGCCTGCATTTCACCATCCACCTCGAGGTTCGGCAGCCGCTCGCGGATGAGCGGCAAGGCGCGGCGCATCTTCCGCGCCGTCTCGGAATTGCTGGAGCCGAAGGAGGAATGGGAGAGCAGCGCCACTTTCGGCGTAATGCCGAACGAACTCACGGCTTCAGCTGCGAGTTCGGTCATCTCCGCCACCTGTTCCGATGTCGGATCGACATTCATGTGGGTATCGCAGAAGAACAGCGGCCCTTCTTGCAGGATGACCGCAGTCATCGCGTAGACGCGGGAGGCGCCGGGCCGGCGCGGGATGATGGGCAGCGCGAATTGCAGATGCCGCCACCAATCGCCGTAGCCGCCGCACAGCGCGGCATCGGCGATCCCTTCCGAAACCAGCAGAGAGGCACAAACAGTGGATTGGTTGCGGACCAGGACATCCGCCGCATCCGGGCGCACGCCGCGACGCCCCGCGAGGGTCTTATATTTGGCGAGCAACGGGGCGAAGGTCTCGGTGTCCTGCGTGGGGTCCAGAATGGTGACGGCCTGGTTGAGATCCAGGCGCAGGCCCATTTCGCGCACCTTGCGCTCGATCGTCTCTCGCGCGCCGATCAGGATCGGGCGTGCAATGCCGTCATCCACCACCGTCTGCACCGCGCGGAGCACGCGCTCATCCTCCCCGGCGCCATAGGCGATGGTGCGCAGGCTCTGCTGGGCGGCCGCGACCACCGGCCGCATGAGCTGACCGGAGCGGTAGGTGAAGCGTTCGAGTTCGCGTCTGTATTGGACGAAATCCTCGATCGGCGTGTGGGCCACGCCGCTCGCATGCGCGGCGCGGGCGACGGCCGGGGCGATTTCCAGGATCAGGCGCGGATCGAAGGGTTTCGGGATGATGTAATCGGCACCGAAGATGGGCGCGGCACCGCCATAGGCGGCCACCACCGTCTCGCTTGCCTCGATACGGGCGAGACCGGCCAGCGCTTCGACCGCCGCCTGCTTCATCTCCTCATTGATCGTCGTTGCCCCGCAATCGAGCGCCCCGCGGAAGATGAAGGGGAAGCAGAGGACATTGTTGACCTGATTCGGATAGTCCGAGCGTCCGGTGGCGATGATCGCATCGGGCCGGTCCTCGCGCACGATTTCGGGCAGGATTTCGGGCTCGGGATTGGCCAGCGCCATGATGACGGGCCGCGGGGCGAGCTTGGCCAGCCATTCGCGTTTCAGCACGCGCGGGGCGGAGAGGCCAAGGAACAGGTCGGCGCCGTCTAGCACCTCCTCGAGCGTCCGCGCCTCGGTGTCCTTCGCGTAGCGCGCGAGGTTCGGCCCCATATTGTTACGGCCGCGATGCACCACGCCCTCGATATCGGTCAGGAAGACATTTTCGACCTTCAGGCCCATGGTGACCAGGAGGTCGATACAGGCGAGAGCCGCGGCGCCGGCGCCCGAGGTCACCACCTTGATGTCCGCGAGCGTCTTGCCCTGAAGCACGAGCCCGTTGGTGACGGCGGCCGCGACCGTTATGGCGGTGCCGTGCTGGTCGTCATGGAAGACGGGGATCTTCATCCGGGCGCGTAGATCGGCCTCGATCGCGAAGCACTCCGGGGCCTTGATATCTTCGAGATTGATGGCGCCGAAGGTCGGCTCAAGGGCCGCCACCACATCGCAAAAGCGGGTGGGATCGCTGGCGTCGACCTCGATGTCGAAGACGTCGATGCCGGCGAATTTCTTGAAGAGGACGGCCTTGCCCTCCATCACCGGCTTGGAGGCGAGGGCGCCGATATTGCCTAAGCCCAGCACGGCGGTGCCGTTGGAGATGACGCCGACGAGATTGCCGCGGGCAGTGTAGAGCTTGGCGTCGTCCGGATTGGCGACGATCGCCTGGCAGGCCGCGGCAACGCCCGGCGAGTAGGCGAGGGCCAGATCGCGCTGGGTTGCCATGCGCTTGGTCGGCTCGATGGCGAGCTTCCCGGGGCGGGGGTAGCGGTGATAGTCCAGCGCCGCTTTGCGGAGATTTTCGTCCAACTTTGCCCCCCTTTGCGCCGTCGCGGCGCAGATCGCT
>NZ_DATJJK010000232.1:0-6412 GCF_035492295.1 Acidisoma sp.
GCGGCATGTCGATCTCCTGATCCGCGTAGCGGGACCAGTAGGGATCGGCCATCGTGAACGGGTCGTGCGGATGCGTGAGTGAGGCGACCAGGCAGAACGGTCGCTTATCCCGGCCGCGTGCCAGGTCGAATAACTTCTGACGCGTGGCCGAAACGACCTCGTCGTCGAAGTCGATCTGGTTCGTGCGCGTGCAGGGGCCGGCCTGCGTGACCGAATCCATGGTGTGATACCAACCCGGGCGCGCCTCGAAGCGCGTCCAATCGGGGGTCCACCCGAAATCGGCCGGGTAGATGTCAGTCGTGAGCCGCTCTTCGTAACCGTGCAACTGGTCCGGGCCGCAGAAATGCATCTTCCCGGCAAGGATGGTGCGGTACCCGGCGTCCCTCAGGTAATGCGCGAAGGTGGGAGACTGGGATGGAAACTCTACCGCATTGTCATAAGCGCCGGTGGAGGACGGGAGCCGTCCGGTCATGAGAATGGCGCGCGAGGGCGCGCAAAGCGGGCTGTTGCAGTAAGCGGCATCGAAAACCACACCTTCCCGCGCCAGCCGGTCGAGATGCGGCGTCTTGGCGACGCGATTGCCGTAAGCCGGCAGCGCACCTGCCGTCAGCTGGTCCGCCATGAGGATGAGAATGTTCGGCCGGGATGCCACGTTCCACCAACTCCTGTGATCGAGGAGTTAGTCGCGCTTCGTGGCAAAAGCGTGAAGCATTTCCGTCCTTATGTTGCTATCACGCTGACTTATGACACGTCTGCGTCATCTCCCGGCCTTGCCCGCTCTCCTCGCCTTCGAGGCGGCAGCCGCGCATGAAAACTTCTCCGCGGCCGGCCGGCACATCGGCATGTCGCAATCGGCGGTCAGCCAGCACGTTCAGCAGATCGAACAGGAGATCGGACAAAAGCTGTTCCGCCGGCTGCATCGCGGGGTCGCGCTGACGGAAGCGGGCCGCACTCTCGCCACCGCCCTGACAATGGGGCTTGACCGGATTGAGGAGGCTCTCGCCACGCTCAGGCAGGAGGCTGAGGCGCCATCACTCAGCATCGCGACCGATTTCGGTTTCGCAAGCTTCTGGCTGATGCCGCACCTGTCCGATCTGGCAGGGGCCCTGCCAGGGGTGGAGGTGCGAATCGTCACCTCCCAGCACAGACGGATCTCGCCTGCACCCGACGCAGATGTGACCATCGCCTTCGGTCCGGCCGAGCCGGGAGCGCAGCTGCTTTTCGCGGAACGGGTGATGCCGGTCTGCAGTCCTGCCTTCCGGGAACGCTGTCGGCTGCAGGATGGCGCCTTCGACTGGGCGCGATTGCCGCTGCTCGATCTCGATGCGGCCGAGCCGGGGCGCTGGCTCGACTGGCGGGACTGGTTCACCCAGGCAGGCCTGCCCAAGCGCCGCGGCCAGGCACCCATGCTGCACTTCAATACGTATCCGCTGGTGGTGGAGGCCGCGATGCAGGGCCAGGGCGCGGCGCTCGGCTGGCGTCCGCTGGTCGATCGGCAGCTTGCCGCCGGGCTGCTGGTGCCGATGGCCGCGGAGGTGGCGACCACCACCCGGGGCTATGCGCTTGCCATCCCCGAGCGAGCGGCGGCGCGGCCAGCGGTGGAAGCTTTCCGCCGCTGGCTGCTGGCGGAATGCGGCGTGAGCTAGAGCGCGTTCACCGCCGCGACCAGCGCGCGGGCCTTCTTCTCCACGATCTCAGGCGTGTCACCCGGCTTGTAGATGGAGGAGCCGATGCCGAATCCGGCCGCCCCCGCTTCCGTCCAGGCGGGAATGTTTTCCACCGAGACGCCGCCCACCGGCACGACGAGCGTGCCCGGCGGCAGAATGGCGCGCACTGCCTTGATCGTCGCCGGATTGGCGGCTTCCGCCGGGAACAGCTTGATGGCGTCCGCCCCGGCGCGGAGCAGGCTGAAGGCTTCGGCCGGGGTGAAGAAACCGGGGGCCGCCATCATGCCGAGCCCCTTGGCGGTGCGGACGAGTTCCGGATCTGCATGCGGGGTGACGAGCAGCTGGCCCCCGACCCCCGCGACCTCGCGCACCTGATCCGGCGTCATCACCGTGCCGGCGCCGATCAGCAACCGGTCGCCGAAGGTCGCGGCAAGCTTGCCGATGCTGACCAGTGGCTCGGGTGAGTTCATCGGCACTTCGACGATGGCGACACCGGCCCGCTCCAACGCGGCGCAGACCTCCACCACCTCATCAGGACGGACGCCGCGCAGGATCGCGATAAGCGGGCAGCGGGCGAACCATTCCTTCATGGTCATGGCATTCTCCTTCAAACGCTCGTCCATTGGACGGAGGCGCCGATGCGATGGAGCCCCGCCGGCGCGGCTTCATAATTCACGAGGCGCGAAACACCGCCGCAGACCGCGATTGCCTGCGCATAGAGATCGCAAAGTTTCGGGTCGCCGATCAGCACCACCGGGCCGCGGTCGGGATGGGCCGCGAGTGCGGCGCGCACCTCATGCCCCAGCAGCAGGCCGGAGAGATAGGAAGCGGACCCGCTTTCGGACAGTTTGCCGAAAAGCCCGAGCGCGCGGACGCCGAAGAGATGCCGCAGCAAGCCACCCGGATCACCGCTGCGCGCGAGGCCGCGGCGCAGCGCTTCCGGATCGGCGGGGGCGTCAGCCTTCATCATGCGACCGAGGATCGTGTGGCCGCTAAACGCCGCGAAGGCCTCGCCCGTCATATAGGTGGAGAAGCTGACGATCCTGCCGCCCTCCACGCTCACCCATTTGGAATGGCTGCCCGGCATGCAGGCGAGGCCGGCCTCTCCGAACTCGGCGAGCGCGCCGATGATCTGCGTCTCCTCCCCGCGCATGACTTCGGGGACCCCCGCTTCCTCGGCCGTGACGCCGGGGACGATGCGGACTTCAGCCCCGTCGTAGGCGACGGGAATGGTGGCGGAGGCGAGATCCGCCGCCCCCGCCGGACAGGGCTTGTAGGGTGCCTCCACCCAGCCCTGGCGGCTGCCGATCATGCCGGAGAGCAGCACATGGCGCTCGCCCGCATTCACCCAGGGCTGGATCGTCCGGCGCAGCATGTCCGCAAAGCGCCCGTTTTCCACGAACATGATGCCCGCATGGGCGGATGCCCGGTCCAGCACCTGGCCGTCCGGCCCCAGCCGGTAGGCACGAAAGCTGCTGGTGCCCCAGTCAACGCCGATCATAGGTCACCTTTTTCATGGGCTCGGTTCCGTTTCAGGAAAGGGAAAGTCCAGTATCGAAACATGGGCGGCGACGACGCGCCAATCACCGTCGAGCCTCACCCAGGTCTGCATCTGCCGGCCCGTCTTGCCGGTCGATCGGCGGCGGAACAGCGTGCTCGCGGTGCCGAAATCCTCCCCGAAGGTCGTGATGACGGTGCGCGCGAGATCGCGGTCGAGATCGCCCGTGCCACGGCCCTGGCGGAAGGCGGCGATCTCCTCCGCGCCGTGCAGGTTTTCCCCGCCACCGTAGCGAATCGTGTGCGGGCTTGCCCAGAACAGCTCGGTCAGCAGGTCCACGTCGTTGGTCACAAGGGCGGTCTCGTAACGCGCGAAAGCGGCGGTAAGTTCGGCGAGAACCGCCGGCTTGTTGATCTCCAAAACGCTCTCCTATCCTCAGGCCTGGAAGGCCGGCGCCACCGGCGCCCGGCAGATGCCGGCGGCCTCCAGCGCGGCCGCGGCACGAATGAGCAGGTCTTCGCGCCAAGGGGCGGCGATGAGCTGTACGCCAATGGGAAGCGGTCCTTCGGCATTCTGTACCGGCACGGCAAGCACCGGCAGGCCGATGCACGTGATGGGCTGGGTGAAGAGGCCGAAGGAGGGCCGCAGCGGCATGGTGCGGCCGGCAATCGTCAGCATCTCCTGTCCGATCGGCTGCGCGGGCACGGCGGTCGCGGGTGCCACCAGCACGTCGAATTCCCGGAACACCTCAGCCATGGCGGCGCGCCACAGCGCGCGGACCTTCTGGGCGTGCAGATACCACCCGGCCGGCACCAGGGCGCCCGCCAGCAAACGGTCCCGCGACAGCGGTTCCATGTCGGCGCGGCGATGGCGGAGGTGTGCGCTATGTTGCCCCGCACCCTCGACGGCGGTGATGACGAAGGCCGCCGAGCGGCCGGCCGCAGCACTCTCGGGCGCTGCGACCGGCGCGGCTTTGAGCGCCTCCGCGATACGGGAGACGGCGGCCTGCGCGGCCTCCCCCATCGGTCCATCGAAATAACCCGCAAGACGGCCGAAGCGCAGCCCGTCGGTGCCCGTTGCAAGCAGCGGGGCCACCGGCTCCAGCGGCCGCGGTGTCTGGCCGGCATCGGCCGCGTCCCGCCCCTGCATCGCGTCATAGGCCAATGCGAGGTCGGCCACGCTGCGGGCGAAGGGCCCGATATGGTCGAGGCTCGGCACGAAGGCGATGGAGCCCGCGCGCGACAGCCTGCCGTAGGTCGGCTTGAGGCCGAAAATGCCGTTGAGACTGGCCGGCACGCGGATGGAGCCGTTCGTGTCCGTCCCGAGCGTCAGCGGCACAAGACCGGCAGCGACCGCCGCGCCTGACCCGCCGGAAGAGCCGCCGGCACTCCGCGCCGTGTCATGCGGATTGCGCGCCGGGCCGTAATGCGTGTTCTCGGTCGTGAAGCCGTAGGCGTATTCGTCCATGTTGAGGGCGCCCAGCAGGACGGCGCCGGCCGCCTCCAGCCGCGTCACAAGGGTCGCGCTGCTCGCCGCCGGCGCCTTGCCGGCCTAGATCAGCGATCCCGCCAGGGTGATCTCGCCCTGGACGTCATACAGGTTCTTAACCGCAAACGGGACGCCGGCGAGGGGACCCGGATCGCGGCCCTGATGCACGGCCAGGTCGACCGCCTCCGCCGTCGCCAGGGCCTGGTCCCGGTAGGTGGTGGTGAAGCAGCCGAGCGTGGGGTCGAGCGAGCAGATACGGGCGTAGGCCTCCCTTACGCCGGCGACCGCCGTCTGCCGGCCCCGCCGCACCGCGTCGGCGATGTCCACGGCGCTCTGGTCGCAGGCCGAGGTCACAGCCGAAGCACCGGAGCCGGGTCCAGGTCCGCCGGAAGGTCGAGCGCCATGAACTTCGCCTGGAGCGCCTGAAGGATGCGCATGTTGGCCGCGACCGCGGCGATAGCCTCCTCGTCCAACTCGAGGCCGAGCAATTCCGCCGCCGCGCGCACGTGGATCTCTACCGGATCGCTCACGCGCCGGTCTCGTAGGGATGGAGGGCAAGCCAATGGCGGGCGATGTCGATCCGCCGGGCCACCCAGACCTGGTCGTGCTGCTGGACGTAGTCGAGGAACCGGGCGACCGCTGCGGCGCGTGACGGCTTGCCGGCGATGCGGCAGTGCAGGCCCACCGACATCATCTTGGGCGCCGTCTCGCCCTCGGCGTAGAGGGTGTCGAAGGCGTCCTTCAAATAGTCGAAGAACTGGCCGGGGGTGGTGAAGCCGTTGAGCGCCACGAACTTCATGTCATTGGCGTCCAGCGTATAGGGCACGACCAACTGCGGCTTGCCGAACCGGGTGTCGTAGTAGGGAAGGTCGTCGGCGTAACTGTCGGCGTCGTAGAGGAAGCCGCCTTCCTCCACGACCAGCCGAGCTGTGTTGGGGCTGGTGCGGCCCTGGTACCACCCCAGCGGCCGTTGGCCGGTCAGGCGGGTATGGACCGCGATGGCCCTGGCGATGTGCTCGCGCTCGATGGCCTCGGGCACAGACTGGTAGTTGATCCAGCGCCAGCCGTGTGACGCGACCTCCCATCCGGCCATCAGCATGGCCTCGACCGCAGCGGGGTTCTGCTCCAGAGCGCTCGCCACGCCGAACACGGTGAGCGGCAGGCCGCGGCTGACGAACAGGTCGCTCAGCCGCCAGAAGCCGGCGCGCGAGCCATATTCATAGAGGCTCTCCATGGCCATGTTGCGCGCGCCTTCCACGGCGGCGGCTCCGACCATGTCGGACAGGAAGGACTCCGCGCCCGCGTCGCCATGAAGCACAGAGTTCTCCGCGCCCTCTTCGTAGTTCAGGACGAACTGGACCGCGATGCGGGCGCGGCCAGGCCATTGGGGGTTCGGAGCCTTGCCGCCGTAGCCGATCAGGTCGCGGGGGGCGGTCACGACGCCGCCTCGAACATTGCGCGCGCCGCCTCGACCCCGGCCCCCTTGCGCGGCTTCAGGCCCTGGTCCCGCAGCACCGTCTCGAAGGCGCAGAGCGTGCGGGTCACGGCCGCCTCGGTCGCGTTGTAGCCCATCGCCCCGATGCGCCAGATCCGCCCATGCAGGGGGCCAAAGGAGGAGCCGATCTCGATGGAATGATCGTTCAACATGCTTGCGCGCACCCCCTCGCCGTCGATCCCCTGCGGGATCAACACGCCGGTGACGTTGGTCATCTTGTGGGCCTTGTCACCGTAGACCGTCAGGCCCATGGCCTCGACCCCG
>NZ_DATJJK010000233.1:0-3422 GCF_035492295.1 Acidisoma sp.
GCCGTGCGGTCCGCCGCGAGATCGGCGCAGATGACACCCCAGCCGCGGGATGCCAGCACATCGGCGATGGCGCCGCCGATATCGCCGCCACCGCCGGTGACGAAGGCCCAGTGCAGCGGCTTATTCATACCGCCTCCACGCGCGAAAGAGACGACAGGGTCATCGGCAATCTCCGTATCCTAGAGGTGGCCCAGCATGGCCGAAGCCGCCGGGCCCGTATAGGCTCCCCCGCCGCGAAAGGAGTTTCCGCATGAAACAGGACCTCGTCATCAAGAATGCCCGGATCGTGGACGGCACCGGCGCGCCCTGGTTCCGCGGCGATGTCCGCCTGTCCAAAGGACGCATCGCGGCCGTCGGACCCGGGCTCGACACGGAAGGCGCGGAAATCCTGGACGCGGCGGGCCGCTATCTGGCCCCCGGCTTCATCGACGCCCATTGCCATGACGACCTCGCCTTCCTGCGTGACCCCACGCGGCCGGAGAAAGCGCGCCAGGGCGTCACCTCTATCGTCGTCGGCAATTGCAGCTTTTCGCTCTATCCGGCGCCTGAGCCTGCGGTCGACCTGCTCCGCGGCCATTTCGGCGGATTGCTGGGGGAGACGGCGCGGTCGGAGGTTTTCGCCGATCTCGACGGCTACCGCGCCGCGCTCGAGACGCCCGGGATCGCCCTCAACCTGGTCTCCCTCGTGGGGCATGCCGCCCTCCGCCTCGCGGTCATGGGCTATGAGAAGCGGGCCGCGACCGCGGCCGAGATCCGCGCCATGCAGGACCTGCTGCGGCCGCAGTTGCGCACAGGGGCCGCCGGCCTCTCTCTCGGTCTCGTCTATCCGCCGAGCGCTTTCGCCGAAACAGCGGAACTCGTGGCCCTCGCAGAAACGGTTCGCGAGGAAGGTGGCGTCCTCGCTGCCCATGTGCGGAGCTATGAGGCCAATCTGCTGCGCTCGATCGAGGAATTCATCGCGGTGCTGGAGGCGGCCGGCGCGCCCGGCCTGCTCTCGCATCTGCAATCGGCCGGCCGCCCCAACTGGGGACAGATCCCGAAGGCCCTCGTCCTGCTCGAAGCGGCCCGTGCGCGGGGCATCGATATCAGCTTCGACATGTACCCCTACCCCGCCGGCAGCAGCTACATGCTCCAGCTCCTGCCGCCCTCGGCCCAGGAAGGCGGCATGTCCGCGCTTCTCGCACGCCTCCGGGACCCGGAGGCCCGCGCCGCCCTCAAGCAATGGGTGGAACAGGGCAGCAATGACGGCCACGGCCAATCCAAGATTTCCCTCATCGGCTGGGGCAATGTGATGATCTCAGGGGTCGGCAATCCGGCGCTGAAAGCGCTCGAAGGCAGTCGCATGGACAAGGCCGCCGCCGATCTCGGCATCGCGCCCTTCGATCTTCTCGTGCGTTTCGTGGAAGAGGACGGCGGCCAGACGGCCATCGTCATGTTCCAGCTCAGCGAGGATGATCTGCATGCCGCCTGCTGCCACCCGCTGCACATGGTGGGGTCGGACGGGCTGCCGCGCCCCGGCACAAGGCCGCATCCCAGGGCCTTCGGCACCTTCCCGCGCGTGCTCGGGCCGCTGCGGCGCGACAAGAAGTGGTTCAGCCTGGAAGATGCCGTGCGCCGGATGACCGCGATCCCGGCGCAGCGCTTCAGCCTGGGCGCCCGCGGTCTGATTCGGCCGGGGATGGTGGCCGATCTGGTTCTGTTCGAGGATAGTGTCATGGATCACGCGACCTTCGAGGAGCCGGTGCAGGCCCCTTCGGGGATCACGGATGTCTGGGTCGCGGGCGAGGCGGTCGTGGCGGCAGGTGCCGTTACCGGCCATCTGCCGGGCCGTGTTTTGGGACGGGGATAGGAGATTTGGAAATGCGACAGGCTTTGATGATCGAGGGCGCAGCCCCGGCCGGCGGGCACTACTCGCACGCGATCGTGGCCAACGGTCTCGTCTTCGTCTCGGGCCAGGGGCCCGTGGACCCGGCAACGGGCATGATGCCCGATGATTTCGAGGGCCAGGTGCGCCAGACGCTCGCCAATCTCCGCACCATTCTGGAAGGTGCCGGCAGCAGCCTGGACGATGTCGCCAAGATCAACTGCTACCTGAGCGACGTCACCCGCTTTCGCGAGTGGAACCGGATCTATACGGACTTCTTCCCCGCCGCCCCTCCGGCGCGCACCACGGTCGGCTGCCAGCTCAACGGCATCCTGGTCGAGGTCGACTGCATCGCGGTGCTTTCCGATGACTGAGCCCGTCCCCGTCAGCGCCATCGACACACCGGTTCCCATCATCGATCTCGATATCGTCGAGCGCAATCTTGCGCGCATGCAGGCCTATGCCGATGCGCACGGCCTCGCCCTTCGCCCGCATATCAAGACCCACAAGCTGCCGGTCTTCGCGAAGCGGCAGGTCGAACTCGGCGCGGTCGGCATCACTTGCCAGAAACTGGGCGAGGCCGAGGTCATGGCCGATGCCGGACTCGACGATATCCTGATCTCCTACCCCATCATCGGGGCCGCGAAGGGCGCGCGGCTTGCCGCGCTGGCGAAACGCGTGAAGATGCGCGTGGCGGTGGACAATCCCCTCGTCCTCGAAACCGTCGCCCGCGCGGGCCAGGAGGCCGGCACGCCGATCGGTGTGCTCATCGAATTCGACAGCGGCATGAAGCGCACCGGCGTCACCTCGGTCGAGGCCGCGCTTGCCCTCATTGTGCAGGTGAAGGCGGCATCCGGCCTGCGCTTTGACGGGTTGATGACCTATCCGAGCACACCGGAAACCGTGGGCTTCGTTCGTGCCATCAAGGAAGCGGGGGTCCATCTTCCCATGGTCTCGGGCGGCGGCACACCGGGCTGGGCGCATGCCCATGAGATCGAAGGCGTCACGGAGATGCGCGTCGGCACGTACATCTATAACGACCGCACCCTGGTCGAAGCGGATGCGGCAAAGCTTGAGGATTGCGCCCTGACCGTGCACGCGACGGTGGTGAGCCGCCCGGAGGAAGATCGCGCCATTCTCGACTGCGGTTCGAAAACGCTCACGAGCGACCTCATCCCGCGCGGTGCCAGCGCCGGCTACGGCTATCTGCCTGACTACCCCGATGCACGCATCGATCGCGTCAGCGAGGAGCATGGCATGCTCGATCTCAGCCAAAGCGCGCGCAAGCCCGCTTTGGGAGAGCGGGTGCGCATCATCCCCAACCATGTCTGTGTCGTCACCAACCTTCATAACGAGGTGGTGGTGAGCCGCGGCGGCATGGTAGAAGGCGTCTGGCCGGTGGCGGCCCGAGGTCTCACCAGATGAGCGATCTCCCCGAGCGCGACGTGCCGCGCGCCATGCATGATCTCGGCGGCGTCCCCCGCTACATGTGCGAGGCGATCGACACCGAGCCGCATGAACTCACCGACTTCGACCGCGAGGTCGATGCCATCCGCCA
>NZ_DATJJK010000234.1:0-4154 GCF_035492295.1 Acidisoma sp.
CAGCCTCAAGACCGCGCATCTGTCGAGCGCGCGCTTTCGGGGCATCGAGGTGGCCTTTCGCGAGACCAATTCGCTCACGGCGGCACTCCGCCAATTCGGCGTTGCCGACTATACGCGGCGCTCCACCCGGATCTGGGCGCGTCTGCCGACGCCGGAAGAGGCCGTGCTCCTGCACCAGAAGACAGCTGAGCCGATCCTGGTGATGGAGACTGTGGATCAGGACGAGGCGGGCCGGCCGGTGGAATACGGCATGGCGCGGGCCGCCGGCCAGCGGGTGCAGGTTCTGGTGGCGAGCTGACCCGGCCAGGCTTAGTTGGGTAAGACTCCCGGCCAGAGTCTTTCTGCCTCTTCCCGCGTGTAATAGCCGCGGGCGATATCCCGCTCCAAGAGGATGGACGGGCGTGTCCGCGGATCGCCATAGCCGCCGCCGCCCGGTGTCATGACCTCCACCCGATCGCCGGCGGTGACTCGGATATTCTGATCCTTGGACAGATGTTCCGGGATATAGACCGCGCCGTTGCGATGGACGCGCACGATATTGGGCGCACCGTCCTGGCCGCCCAGGGCGCCCGGTGGGCCGAAGCGGCCGTGATCCATCACGAAGCTTGCCGTTGCTTCCCCGCGCAGGATTTCAACCTCGTAATGCACGCCGAAGCCGCCGCGATGCAGTCCGGCACCGCCCGAGCCTTCGCGCAACGCGAAGCGGCGGAAGAGGACCGGGAAATATTGCTCCATCACCTCCACGGGTGCCGTCTTGGATATGCCGATGGTGGAGCAGCCATTGGTCAGCCCGTCGTGCAGGGCGTTGCCGCCATAGCCGCCGCCCGAAATCTGATACATGACGTAGCCCGCGCCGCGCTTGGGATCGAAACCGCCGAGTGCGAAATTGCCCGAGGAACCGGCAGGCGCCGCCGTCACCTTCTCCGGGATCGCCTGGACGAGGGCGAGAAATACCGCTTCCGCGATGCGCTGCGACACTTCCGCCGCACAGCCCGAGACGGGGCGGGGATAGCGGGCGTCCAAAAACGTGCCTTCGGGCCGTGGCACCAGCAACGGGGCGAAGGCCCCGGCATTGAGCGGCACGTCCGGGAAGATGTGCCGCACGGCGAGATAGACGGAGGAGAGCGTCGTCGCGAAGACCGAATTCATCGGTCCCCGGCACGGCAGGCTCGACTTGGAAAAATCGAAACTGAGCGTGCCGTCTGCCTTGGTCATGGTCAGCGCGATGCGCAGCGGCTCGTTGACGATGCCGTCTGAATCGACAAAGGCCTCGCTTTCGTAGATGCCGTCCGGAATCTCCACGATCTTGGCGCGCATGAGGTTGGCGGCACGCCCCTTCATCTCGGTGATGACGCCGGTGACGGTCTCGAGCCCGTGGCGGGCGATAAGATCGGCGAGCCGTCGCTCGCCGATCTTGAGAGCGGAAACCTGGGCGCGGATGTCACCGATGCGCTGGTCGGCGACGCGGATATTGGCATTGATGATGGAGAGAATCTCCTGGTCCATCTCGCCGCGCTTGAACAGTTTCACAGGCGGCAGGCGCAAGCCTTCCTGTTCCACTTCAGTCGCGTGCGCCGAGAAGCCGCCCGGCGTCATGCCGCCGGTATCGGGCCAATGACCTGTATTCTGCAGCCAGCAGAGCAGACGGCCGTCGTGGAAGAAGGGCATGGCAAAGCGCACATCCATCAGATGCGTGCCGCCGAGATAGGGATCGTTGACGATGTAGATGTCGCCAGGTTCGGGGCCGGCGATCCGACCCTCCCGGATCAGGCGGGTGATCTCGCCCGTGGAATACTGCATCACGCCCACGAACACCGGCAGGCCAAGCTCTCCTTGCGCGATCAAGGCGCCGGTTTCGGCATCGTAGATTCCGTCGGACCTGTCATCGGCTTCGGCAATGATGGGGGAAAAGGCTGAGCGCGAGAAGGCGAGGTCCATCTCGTTGCAGACCTGCTGCAGCCCGGCTTCGATCACGGCCAGGGCCAGGGGGTCGAGCTTTGCGTCCTCGGCCATGCCGGCGAGCGCCATGCCGGCGGTCGCGATACGGAGATTGCCGACATCGTCTACGCGCAGCTGCGCGCCGGGTTCGACGAAGATCGTGCTGTCCGCCTGTTCCAGCACGGCGGGGCCGGTCAGCGTCGCGCCCAGGGGCAGCGCGTCCCGCGCGTAGATCGGGCAATCGACCCAGGCACCGGCCGCAAAGACGGGGCGGCTGCCGGTGCGGGCGCCTTCCGTATCGGCGGCGCGCCGTGCGGGGTCGAGCAGGGAGGCGACAGGAAAAGGCTTCCGCCGGCCGGTGACCGATGTGTTGAGGTTCACGAGGGTCGCGCGGATTTCCGGCATGCGGATCTGGAAGCGTGCAAAATAGGCTTCCTCGAAGAGATGCTGCAACTCCTCGCGGCCAATCTCCGCCTTGGGGATTTGCACGCGGATAAGATGCGTCTGGCCGCGGAACTGCATATCGGCGGAATGCCGGATCTCCGTTGCCTCGACCTCGTCCTGCTGCGCCGCGTTGATCGCGATACCACGCGCCACCTGGTCGGCGAGCACGCGGTGCACTTCGGCCATGTCCATGCCGTCGAGCGGCTGGTTGATGGTGTTGACGAAGTCCTGGCGCAGATCGGCCACAAGGCAGCCGAGCGCATTGGTCAGGCCTGGACGTGCCGGGATGAGTACCTCCGGAATGCCGAGGTCGGCTGCCAGTGCCACCGCGTGCAGCGGGCCCGCGCCGCCGAAGGCGAAGAGCGTGAGCGCGCGCGGGTCCCGTCCGCGCGAGAGGGACACCATGCGGATGGCGCCGGACATATGGACATTGCCGAGGGCAATTACCGCGGCCGCCGCTTCGTCAACCGTCAGGCCCAACGGCGCCGCCAGCTTCTCCCCGAAGATCGCACGCACGTCCGCGACGCTGACCGAGGCCGCGCCCGCGATGGTGAGCTTGGCCGGATCGAGGCGGCCGAGGATGAGGTTGGCGTCAGTGATGGTGGGTTCGAGGCCGCCGCGCCCGTAGCAGATGGGGCCCGGTGTCGAGCCCGCACTTCGCGGCCCCACGCGCAGCATGCCGGCGGCGTCCAGCCAGGCGATGGAGCCGCCGCCGGCGCCGATGGTGCGGACATCAACCATGGGCACATGGATCGGCAGTCCGTAGTCGATGGTGAGTTCGGCCGAGACCTCCGGCAGGCCGCCGCTGATCAGCGCGACGTCGCTCGAGGTCCCGCCCATGTCATAGGTAACGGCATCGCCGACGCCGGACTGGGTAAGCGTCGCGGCAGCGGCGATGACGCCCGAGGCAGGACCCGACATCACGGTCTTTGCGGCGTCCCTTGCGGCGAGGGGAGCGGCGATGGTGCCGCCATTGCCGTTCATGACGAGAAGGTCGTGCCGGAATCCCCGGGACCGCAGCCCTTCGGTGAGGCGATCCAGGTAGCGATCCAGGATCGGCTGCACCGCGGCATTGACGGCGGCGGTCGTTCCGCGCTCGTATTCACGGTATTCCGAGAGAAGCCCATGCCCGAGGGTGACGTAACGATTGGGCCAAAAATCAGCCGCGATGCGGCCCGCCGCCAGTTCATGAGCCGGATTGGCGTAGGAATGGAGGAAATGAATGACCAGGGATTCGCATCCGGCGTCCAGCAACTGGCGCACGGCACGGCGGACGGCCGCTTCGTCGAGCGGCGTCACCACCTCTCCGGCGGCATTCATCCGCTCCGGCACTTCGAGCCGGAGGTCGCGGGGGACAAGCGGCTCGAACACCCCGAACAATCCATAGGGCGTGGGGCGCGTCCGACGGCCCACCTCAAGCGTATCCCTGAAGCCGGCTGTGGTGATGAGGCCTACTCGGGCCACTTTTCGCTCCAGCACGGCATTGGTCGTGACGGTGGTGCCATGAATAAGAAGATCGAGTGCGGCGGGGCTGGTGCCCGCGGCCTCTATGCCCTGCAGGACGCCTTCGGCCTGGTTCGCGGTGGTCGACGGCACCTTGGCGAACTGGACTCGCCCGCCGCGGCCATCCTCCTCATAGAGAAGCACGTCGGTGAAGGTTCCACCGACATCGATTCCCGCCACCCGTCGCGCCATTGGCCACTCCAGATCGTTTGTATACGAACGAGTAAAGCGGAGCGATGCGGGGCCGTAAAGCGAAATGCTGACTGGCC
>NZ_DATJJK010000235.1:0-3159 GCF_035492295.1 Acidisoma sp.
GACCGCCGCGCCTGACCCGCCGGAAGAGCCGCCGGCACTCCGCGCCGTGTCATGCGGATTGCGCGCCGGGCCGTAATGCGTGTTCTCGGTCGTGAAGCCGTAGGCGTATTCGTCCATGTTGAGCGCGCCGATGCAGACGCCCCCGGCCTCGCGCAGCCGGGCGACCGCGAAACTGTCCGCCGTGGCAGGCGGGTTGTCCGCCTCGATCTTGGAGCCCGCGAGGGTCACCACCCCCTGAATGTCGAAGAGGTTTTTTACCGCATAGGGCACGCCGGCGAGCGGCCCCGGATCCTCGCCTCGGGCCAAGGCCGCGTCCACCGCGGCGGCATCCGCCAATGCGCGTTCCTCCGTGACAGCGGTGAAGGCGTTCACCTTCGCGTCCTCCGCACGGACGCGCGCGAGGGTTGCCCGCGCCACCTCGGTGGCCGTTGCCTCGCCGCTGCGGATCGCGGCCGCGATCTCCGTGGCCGACTGGGTATGAAGGGTCATCATCGCACCTCAGGGCTGGAAAACGGGTGCAGGCTCAACCTCCGGCCCCACCGGCCAGGTGAGCGCGGGCTCGGCGAAGCGCCTCACGAGATCGAACGCCGCCGTCACCCGGGCAAGCTCGGCCTCGTCGAGGCCGAGGTCCTGCATGGCGGCCGCCATCCGCACATAGGTCGCCGTATCGAAGCCCTCATCCATGTCCCAGTTCTCCTCGCACCTGCAACAGCGGCAGCTTGCCTCAGCCGGCGCCGGGCCGCCAGCGGCTAAGGCACCCGCAGGTCCGACAAGGCGTTAAAGCGAGAAGCAGCGCGTCTCTCCAAAGCCCAGCGTCACGAAAGCCCCGTCTTCTACCCCGGCTTCGGCCCGGGCTTCGGCCAGATGCTGCTCCGGCGCGTCGATCGGCTCGTCTGTCAGCTTGAAGGTGCCGAAATGCATGCCGATGGATTGCCGGGCGCCGAGCGCTTGATGGGCCGCTACGGCCTCGGCCGGATTGACATGAACGGGTGCCATGATGCTGCGCGGCTCATAGGCGCCGATCGGAAGAAGGGCGACATCCGGCGCCCCGAGACGCTGGCCGATCTGCTCCCAATGCCGCCCATGGCCGGAATCGCCCGCGAAATAGAGGCGTTTGCCTGCCGTCTCCAGCATCATCCCGCCCCACAGGCTGCGCCCCCGGTCCCACAGCGTACGGGCGGAGAAATGCCGCGCCGGGGTAATGGTGACCTTCACGTCGTCCCGCGGGTGAAGTTCCTGCCACCAATCCCCTTCCAAGACGCGATGCATCCCAGCCTTCGCTAAGTGCCGGGCATTGCCGAGCGGCGTTACCACCATCGGATCGTCCCGCCGCTGGATGGCGCGCAGGCTCGGGAGATCCATGTGGTCGTAGTGATTGTGGGACATGAGCAGAAGGTCGAGCTTGGGCAGATCGGCAAAGCGCCGGCCCGGCGGCCGGGCGCGCTTCGGCCCCGCCCAGGATACCGGGGAACAGCGGTCGCTGAAAACCGGATCGGTCATGAAAGTGAGGCCGGGAAGGCGGACCAGAAAGCTCGAATGACCAATGAACGTAACCGCGGCATGGCCCGGAGGCACGGGCGCGCGGGGGTCTCCGGCTGGTTTGGGCTCGGGCGGCAGCGGCGGCCAGATGGTCCTCTCCTTGCGGAAACGCCAGCGGATGATGCTGACAAGTCCACCACGCTTGCGGCCGCGCGGGCGCTCCCCGGCCAGGGCCGGCTCGTCGACAGGGGCGTCAGAGCGGGGAATCTGGTCCGATCCGGAGGCGCCGCTTTCGGGCGCCATGCTGGGTGGATTGAAGAAGATGGTCCCGTCGAAATGGTCCGACGACGGGTTGAACGGCATATCGGGCAAGCGATTCTCTTTCTGCGGCGCGATCAGCCCTAATGTAGCAAGGCGCGCCGGTTCGGCTAGGTCGTCTCCCGTTCGAGGATCGCATAGGGCATCCGCACCGTCTCCGCCGGCAGCCGCGTGCCTGCCCGTGCCGCCTCGATCGAGCGCCAGAGCAGGCCGCCTGCGCCGAAGCCGATGCCCTCCGAGTCGACGGAGACGGTGGTGATGCGGGGATGGCAGCAACGCGCGACCTCGAAATCCCCGAAACCGGCGATGGCGAGCCGGCCGGGCACCGGCCAGCCCTGGCGTTGGCATTCCATGAGCGCGCCGAAGGCCGAAAGATCGGACACGCAGATGACGGCATCGACCTCCGGCCAGGCCTGCCGCATGCGGCGGATCGCCTCGCCCCCATGGTTCATGGTGATGGGCGGCTCGCCGAAGGAGATGGCGCGCCCCTCGGGCAGGCCAAGGGCCGCCACCGCCTGCCCATACCCGCGCAGGCGGTCCGCGCCACGGCTGTCCCGGGGGCTCGCACCACCGATGAAGCCGATTTCCCGGTAGCCCTTCTCGTGCAGGCGCCGCACCATCGCCGCCATCGCCTCGGCATTGGAAAAGCCCACGACATGATCGATGGGGTTGTCCGGCAGGTCCCAGGTTTCCACTACCGGCACCCCGGCGGCCGCGAGCAGCCGTCGCACCTTGGGCGAATGGTCGCTACCCGTCGCGATAATGCCTTCCGGCCGACGGCGCAGCATGGCTTCCACCAGCCGCTCTTCCTTCACCCGCACATAGTCCGTGGCACCCAGCAACAGCTGCAAGCCGCTCTCCTCCAGCGCCCGCTCGATCCCCCGCACGGTGTCCGAGAAGTTGGAATTGTTGAGCGAGGGGATAAGGGCAGCGACGAAGCCGGAGCGTTTGGAGGAAAGGGTGCCAGCCGTCTGGTCCAGCACATAGCCCAACTCCTCCACCGCCTGGAGGATGCGCGCCCGGGTCTCGGGCGACACCGTGCCGTCCACCTTCAGTGCGCGGGAGACGGTCATCGCCGAGACCCCCGCCCGCTTCGCGACATCCGTCATCTTGGGCGGCGGGCGAAGGCGGGCGCGGATCTCCGGCTGCGGTTGCTGTTGCGGCTTACCAGCCGTGGGGATGGGCATTGACGAAGATGGCGTAAAGCGAGGTCTTGGCGGTGATGTAGAGCCGGTTGCGCTTGGCCCCGCCGAAGGTGAGATTCGCCACCGTCTCGCCGATCGGAATAAGGCCGATCAACGTGCCGTCCGGCGCGTAGCAGGCGACGTCCTCATTCGCCGAGGTCCAGACATTGCCGGCGCG
>NZ_DATJJK010000236.1:0-23866 GCF_035492295.1 Acidisoma sp.
GCGCTCGCGAGCGAGCGCGGGATCGCCCCCACCAGCCGGCTCATCGCGGGCCAGAGCCCGGAGATCATGATCAGCAGTCCGCAGACGAGGAAGGCACCGACCGCGTAAGGGAAGCCGCCATGAACGGAAGGGCTGCTGATCAGCAGCGCCGCCCCCGGCGTGGTCCAGGCGACCAGGATCGGCACCCGGGTCCAAAGGCTGATGATGATGCCGAAAAGCCCGGTGACGATCAGCAACGCGAGCAGCCCGGAAGCGGCCTCCGTCGGGCTTGCCCCGGCGGCGGTGACACCTTTGAGAATGACGGCGAAGGAGGAACCGAAGCCCACGAAGGCGGCCAATATGCCGGCAGAGGTTGCCTGGAGGGAGCTATCCCGGCGGATCGACGAAATCATTCTTTGCATGACTATCCATAGCTATCTCATCGGCTTCGACCGCTTCTCCCTCGAGGATGGGCGCGTCGCCCGGCGTCTCCCGCGCATAGCTGAGCATGGTGCGCGCGATCTCTTCCTCCCCCATGACGACGATGCCGGCGCCGAGCTTGGCCAGGTGGGTCACTTCCTGGTCGAAATGAGCGCGCGCGATGATGATGGCGGTGGGGTTCGCGGCCTTCGCCTGGGCCACGATCTGCCCCGCTTCGAATACATTGGGAATGGCGACGATAACGAGCCGCGCCGCCGCCAGGTTCGCCGCCTCCATCACCGCGGGATCGGCGGCATTGCCGGTAATGATGGTGACGCCGCCCTCTTGCTCCAGCGCGCGCGCCGTGCCCTCTCCCGTCTCGATGACGAGAAGCGGCCAGCCGGACTGTCGCAGACCCTCGGCGACCCGCTGCCCCACCCGGCCGTAGCCCACCAGGATGGCATGGTCTGCAAGATCGGTCCTGGGCAAAGCCAGCGCCGGCTCCGCCGCGTCCGAAGGAAGTGGCAGAACGCCGTCCTTGCGGTCGATCCAGGGCCGAAACTGCTTCATCAACCGAAAAAGCAGCGGGTTGACGATAATGGAAAGGATGGACGCACCGAGAACCAGATCCCGCACGTTATTGGCGAAGAGATGCAGGCCGAGCGCGAGGGCCGCCAGGATGAAGGAGAATTCGCCGATCTGGGCGAGGCCCAGCGCAATGGTAATTGATGTCGCCCAGGAACGCCCCATGGCCCGGAGCAGAAGAAAGGCAACGCCCGGCGTCACCACCAGGATGACCAGGAGCAGGCCGATCAACTGCAGCGGCTGATGCACCAGGACCTCGGGGTCCAGCAGCATGCCGACCGAGATGAAGAAGAGCACAGCAAAGGCGTCGCGCAACGGCAGGGTCTCTTCCGCGGCGCGCAGGCTGAGCTGGGATTCGCTCATCACCATGCCGGCCACGAAGGCGCCAAGCGCAAAGGACACGCCAAAAAGATGCGCGGCGCAGAAGGCGACGCCGAGGGCGATGGCCAGCACGGCGAGGCGGAAAAGCTCGCGCGAACCGGTATGGGCGACATAATGCAGCAGAAACGGAATCACCCGCCGCCCGACCAGCAGCATGATGGCGATGAAGGCGACGACCTTGGCGATCGTCTCGCCGATCAGAAGCATCAGCTGGGACAGCGGCGGATGGGACGAACCTCCATCCTGCAGGAGAGAGGCCAGGATCGGCAGAAGAACCAGAACCAGGACCGTGATGAGATCCTGGATTACCAGCCAGCCGACAGCGATTCTCCCGGCCTCGCTATCCTCCATCCGCCGTTCCTGGAATCCGCGGGTCAGGACAACCGTGCTCGCGATGCTCAGAGCCAGGCCGAGGGCGAGGCCACCGCCGGCGGACAGGCCGAGCAGCCATCCCAGCCCCATCCCGGCCAGGACCGAAATCGCCATCTGCAGAATCGCCGCCGGCAGGGCGACAGCGCGGACGGCCAACAGATCCTTGATCGAGAAATGCAGGCCGACGCCGAACATGAGCAGGATGACGCCCACTTCCGCGAGCTGCAGGGCCAGCGCCTGATCCGCGTCGAAGCCCGGGGTGAAGGGCCCCACCATCACGCCCGCAAGCAGATAGCCGACGAGGGGCGAAACCTTAAGCCGGTGGGCGACGGTGCCCAGAACGAAGGCCAGGCCCAGTCCGATGACGAGCAGAGCGATCAGCGGATTGTCGTGCGGCATCGGCCAAACCTTTCCGGGATACCGCATCTAACCATGAAAACCGCCCTTGCCCATGCCGGGTGCGGGCGGCCTATCTGGTTTTTCCTTCTGCCGCGGACCAGGTCGCAGCCCGGCCGATCAGACCCCGATCACCTGGCCAGACTGTGACAATGACGCGCTAACCCGCCGGTGCGGGACCCACGGAGCCCCGGACCACGAGATTGGTCGAGTGGTCCGTCTCGATGGAACCCTGGTCCTCCGGATTGGGCGGGGCGATCAGTCGCAGAAGAAGGCGGCAGGCCGAGCGGCCCAATTGCTCAGCGCGCTGGTCGACCGAGGTCAGTCCGGGCTGGACGAGGCCCGCGAGCGGGATGTCGTCGAAGCCGCAGATGCTGATATCCTTTGGAATTTCGAGGCTCTGTTCCCGGCAATAGAGCATCGCGCCGATGGCCATGAGGTCATTGGCGCAGATCAACGCGGTGGGGCGCTCCGCGGGCGGCACGTCGAGCAGGATGCGCGCGGCCTCATACCCCGATTGCTGCTGATAGTCGCCAGCCACGACAGGCACCGAATCGGGTTCGATTGCCGCCGCGGCGAGCGCTTCCCGGTAGCCCGACATGCGCTGGCCGGCGGTCCAGAGGGTCTGCGGCCCGGAGATGATGCCGACCCGCCGATGGCCGTTCCCCAGCACATGGTCGGCGACCGACCGCGCCCCGCGCCGATTGGTCGAGACGACGCAGGGCACTTCGAGACCCGGCAGGCGCTCGTCGACCAGCACCACGCTGTCGCTCTGGATCAGCTCCATGAGAGAGGGCGTCAGCATGCCGCTGCCGCTCAGGAAGATCAGCCCATCGAGCCGTCGTGCCCGCAGGACTTGGCTGTAATAATTCTCCCAATGCTGGGCGGATTGGGTGGTGCAGAGCACGAGGAGCATGTCCCGGGCCTGCGCGATCTCCTGCACGCCGGAGGAGACTGCCGCGAAAAAGGGGTTTTTGAGATCGGGCGCGATGAGACCGATGGAGCCCGCCCGCCCCGCCTTGAGATTGCGCGCGAGCAGATTGGGCTCGTAGCGAAGCGCGTGGATGGCGCTATTGACCCTCAGCCGCGTTTCGGCCGAGACTTGGCCACTTCGATTGATCACGTAACTCACCGTGCTCACCGCAACGCCGGCCACGCGGGCAACGTCCCGGATGGTCGGTCTCCGAGCCGAATGCTCGTGGGCGGACGGCTCCGGCAACGCAACCACCGAAGACAGTTTGCGCTTCATCGATATCCCCCTCGTATTTCGAGACCTGATGGACCGTCCGGCCCTTTTGTATCGGTTCAAGACAACATCTTCGTAGTCTTGACTGTATCCACTAGATAGACCGGGTAACAACGCAACGCCCATAGCTTTTTTTGCCACAGGCCAATTTTTCCTTGAAGCCACAACTCGAACCGTTTCAAATGGAACTTCTGGATCGATATCGAATCATCGCATAAGTATTTGGCCAGCTTTCGTTTTCATCCCCTGGCCCGGAAAGGATCTCATGATGCCTTCGCTCGCCCCCCTGAAGTGCCTTACGGCCGTGGCGCTGGGCATCGCCCTGCTCGCGGCGGCGGCGCCGGCCCGTGCCGCCGACCTCACGACCGTCCGCTTTGTCTATGATTGGCCGGTCGCCGATTTCGACATGGTGCCGATCGTGGTCGGTCAGGAGAAGGGCTTCTATGAGAAGCATGGGCTGAAGGTGGATGTCCTCTTTCCGCCCGACGCGCAGACGACCGCGCGCATGCTGGCCACCAAACGGGCGGATATCGGCTTCGAGGCGACGACCGACCTCATTTTCGCGGCGAACCAGGGCGTGCCCGTCGTCGCCATCGCGAATTTCACCCAGAGCAACAGCTGGTGCCTCATCGGCCGCCCGAACGAGCCGATCGACATGAGCAAGCTGAAGGGCAAGTCCATCGGCATCTTCACCGATTCCTGGACCAAGGCGATGATGGGCTTCGTGCTGAAGAAGGCCGGACTGCAGGATAGCGACGTGCAGCAGATCATTGCGACGGATGATGACATCCCGATGCTGTTGACAAAAAAGATCGATATTGCAACGAATGCCGCCGCCTACGGCTTGGCCGAAATCGAAGACGGCGCGCATGAGACGCCGACCATGGCCTGTGACGGCGACATCGGCGTGCCGGATATTCCGGTTTGGACCTTCACCGCTTCGCCCGACTGGCTGAAGACCAATGGCGCGACGGCCAAGGCCTGGCTTGCCGCGACGGCGGAGGCGATCGACTGGTCCGTCGCCCACCCGAAGGAGGCGGCCCAGCTCTTCACCAAGGCCTATCCGCCCTCGGGCAGCGAGAATTACAACCTTATCGGCTGGACCTATACGGCCGGCCTGATGAAGGGACCGGACGGCTATTTCAAGCAGACCGACAAGCAGTGGTCGGTACTCGCCGAGGCGCTGAAAGATATTGGGCAGATTCCCGCGGTGAAGAGCCCCTCCACCTACTACACGAACGACTATATTCCGTGAGCGGCGCAGGCTTCATTCTCAGCGCGGGCGACCTCGCCCGCTATGAGGCAGCTCAGGCATTGGCCCGCGAAAGCCTCGCCGAACTCGGCCGCTACATCCGGCCCGGGGCCACGGAAATCAGCCTGATGGCGGAGGCCCGGCGCATCATGGATGCGCGGGGCGCGACCGGCTACTGGTGGTTCGACATGCCCTGCGTGATCCTGGCCGGCCCTCGCCTCCGCGTCTCCGAAGAGGGGGACGTCTATCAGGCGGCCGATATCCCGATCGCACCGGACGATATGGTGACGGTGGACGTCGCCCCCGAGATCGACGGCATCTGGGGGGACTGCGCCCGCTCCTTCTTTCTCAAGGACGGGGCATTGGTGACTGCCGCAGAAGCCGGGCCTGAGCAGGCCGAGGGCATGGCGGCGGAAGCCGCCCTCCACGCTCATCTGCTTGAGGTCGCGCGTCCGGAGATGACCTTCCAGGCGTTGCATGGGCTGATGGCCGCGCGGCTCGCCGAACTCGGCTTCGAGAATCTCGATTTCCTGGGCAATTTCGGCCACAATATCGGGGATGACCTGCACGGCCGTGCGTATATGGACGCGACCTGCACCGTCCGGCTTGACACGGTGCCGATGTTCACCTTCGAGCCGCATATCGCGAAGCCTGGCCGGCCGCTCGCCTTCAAATACGAGGAAGTCTATCGTTTTGAGGGTGGGCGCCTGCGGGTGCTTTGACTGCAAGAAAAGGGCGCCCCGCGGGGCGCCCGCTTCTTTTCAGAGCCGGCGGACGATATAGGCCTCGCGCAGCTTCTGTTCGATGAAGCTGCCATGGGCCGCGTCCCGCGCCTCGATCATCACTTCCAGCTGCGCCGCCTGCACGGTGGGCGAGCTGAACAGCCGGTGATGCGCCACTTCGAGGATATTCCCGCCCTCATTGCCGATGCGCGTCGCGATATCGCCCAGCATGCCGGGCCGGTCCGGCATTTCCATGACCAGACGCAGCATGCGGCCGTCGCGCAGCAGATTGCGCTGCAGGGTGTTGGACAGGATGCGGGCATCGATATTGCCGCCGCAGACCGGCAGGCCGACGCGGCGCCCGGCGAAACGGTCAGGGACATGCAGCACGGCGGCGAGTGCCGCCGCCCCTGCCCCTTCTGCCACCAGTTTGGCGCCCTCGGCGAGTAGGCCGATAGCCTGCTCGATGGCGGCTTCGGGCACAACCAGCACCTCGATGCCGAGATCCTTGAGGATGCGATAGGGCAGCTCGCCCACATCACGCACCGCGATGCCTTCCGCGATGGTCTGGCCGCCGACCGAAACCGGTTGACCCGCTAGGCGTTGCGCCATGGCGCTGTAGGTCTCGACCTCGACGCCCAGAATTTCGATCCCGGGCCGCATGGCGAGCGCCGCGGTGGCGCAGCCGGAGAGCAGCCCGCCGCCGCCGATCGGCACCACGATCACGTCCAGATCCGGGAAGTCCTGCAGAAGCTCGAGGGCGAGCGTTCCCTGCCCGGCGATGATGCCGGCATCGTCATAGGGATGGATGAAGACCAGGCCTTCCTGCGCCGCCAGCGCATGGGCATGGGAGGCGGCTTCTGCCAGGCTCTCGCCATGCAGCACCACGCGGGCGCCCCAGGAGGCGGTACGCGTCACCTTGGTCGTCGGCGTGAATTTCGGCATCACGATGGTCGCCGCAATTCCCAGAAGATGGGCGTGGCGGGCCACAGCCTGGGCGTGATTCCCGGCCGACATGGCGATGACGCCGCGCGCCGTCTCATCGGCAGACAAAAGAGAGAGGCGGTTTGCCGCTCCACGTTCCTTGAAGGCGCCGGTCGCCTGAAGATTGTCGAGCTTGAGGACGATCTCGGCCCCGGTCGCCCGGCTCAGACTGTCACTGCGGACGGCAGGCGTGCGCAGCACGCGGCCGGCGATACGGCCGGCCGCCGCCTCGACATCGGCGAATGAGAGGGTCATCTCGGCCTCGCTCAGCCGAAGCGGACCGCAATAATCTCGTAGGATCGATCCCCGCCTGGCGCCGGCACCGAGACAGTATCGCCCTTTTTCTTGCCGATCAGAGACTTGGCCAGCGGCGAGGACACCGAAAGCAGGCCCTGTTTGATATCGGCCTCATGCACGCCCACGATCTGATAGGTCGCCTCTTTCTCGGTCTCCTCATCCACCAGATGGACATGGGCGCCGAACTTCACATTCTCACCTGAAAGGGATGCCGGATCGATCACCTCGGCGGCGGAGATGATCTCCTCCAGCTCCTGGATGCGGCCCTCAATGAAGGATTGGCGCTCGCGCGCCGCATGGTATTCGGCGTTTTCGCTCAAGTCGCCGTGGCTTCGCGCCTCGGCGATGGCACGAATAACCGCCGGCCGTTCCTCGCTGCGCAGAAGACGCAGCTCCGCCTCTAGTCGGGTCAGGCCAGGCCCGGTCATCGGAAATTTCTGCACGCAACGTCCTCGCAGTCATCAGTCCGTTCGGACCAGTTAAAAGCAAACGAGCCGGATCACGAGGGTGATCCGGCCCCAGCCTCCCCGCCATTCCCGAAGAACGCCCGCGAAAGCTAGGGCAGGCTATCAGAACGGGGAACGAAAGTAGGACTGTAGCGGCGCAACTTCAAGCGGCCCTGATTTCATAGCCGCCACCGCATGAACGGCGGCCCGCGCCCCGGCAATGGTCGTGAAATGCGGCACGCTCCCAGTCAGTGCGCTGCGCCGGATGGCGAAGCTGTCCTTGACCGATTGCGGGGTGGATGCGGTGTTGATCACCATCTGGATCTCGCCGGACTGAATGGCGTCCACGCAATGCGGCCGGCCCTCCAGCACTTTGGCGACCGTCTTGACCTCAAGACCCGCTTCGCGAATACGCGCCGCCGTTCCGCGGGTTGCCATAATGGTAAACCCCATCTCGGACAGACGGCGCGCCAAAGGCACCATGGCGCCCTTGTCCGATTCCTTGACCGAGAGAAAGACCGTGCCTGCCATCGGCAGGCGCACTCCGGCTCCGAGTTGCGCCTTGGCAAAGGCACGAGCGAAGCTCGTATCCAGCCCCATGACCTCGCCAGTCGATTTCATTTCGGGGCCGAGAATGGTGTCCACCTCCGGAAAGCGCGCGAAGGGAAAGACGGATTCCTTCACCGCGACATGGGGACCGACGGCATGGGCCTCAAGCTCGAAGCTCGAAAGCTTGGCGCCGGCCATCACCTGCGCGCCGATCTTGGCAACCGGCACGCCCGTTGCTTTGGCGACGAAGGGAACGGTGCGCGCCGCGCGCGGGTTCACCTCCAGCACGTAGATCGTCTCATCCTTGATCGCGTATTGGACGTTCATGAGGCCGACGACACCCAGCGCGCGCGCCATGGCCACGGTCTCGGCCTTCAGCTCCTCGATGATGGCGGGGGAAAGCGAATAGGGTGGCAGCGAGCAGGCGCTGTCCCCCGAATGGATGCCCGCCTCCTCGATATGCTCCATCACGCCCGCGACGAACACGTCTCTGCCGTCCGCGATGCAGTCGACATCAACCTCGATGGCATCATTCAGATAGCGGTCAATGAGAACGGGATTGTCGCCCGAGACGCGCACCGCTTCGCGCATGTAGCGGGAGAGCTGAGCGCGGTCATGCACGATCTCCATCGCCCGCCCGCCCAGCACGTAGCTCGGCCGGATGACGACCGGATACCCGATGCGCTCGGTGATCGCCTCGGCCTCCGCGGTGGAGCGCGCAATCCCATTCTCCGGCTGGCGCAGGGCGAGCTTGTGCAGCAGCTCCTGGAAGCGTTCGCGGTCTTCGGCGATGTCGATCGCGTCGGCGCTGGTGCCGAGCAGGGGAATGCCGGCGGCGGAAAGCGCCTGGGACAGTTTCAGCGGTGTCTGCCCGCCATACTGCACGATGCAGCCCAGAACTTCGCCCTTTTCCTGTTCGCGGCGGATCAGGGAGATCACGTCCTCGGCCGTCAGCGGCTCGAAATAAAGACGGTCGGAGGTGTCATAGTCGGTACTGACGGTCTCCGGATTGCAGTTGACCATGATGGTCTCGAACCCGGCTTCCTTCAGCGCATAGGCCGCGTGGACACAGCAATAATCGAACTCGATGCCCTGGCCGATGCGGTTCGGGCCGCCGCCGAGGATGATGACCTTGCGCCGGCTGGTCGGGTCGCTCTCGCAAACGGGCGTGCCGAAGCCAGCCTCGAAGGTCGAATACATATAGGGTGTGGCGGAGGCGAATTCGGCGGCACAGGTGTCGATGCGCTTATAGACTGGCTGCACGCCGAGCTTTTCGCGCAAGCCGGACACCGCGGCTTCGCTCTGCCCCGACAACCGGGCAAGTTGCTTGTCCGAGAAACCAAGCGCCTTGAGGCGCCGAAGTCCAAGCGCCGTCTGCGGCAAGCCGCCCGTGCGCACAGGGGCCTCAGCATCCACAATGCGCTTCAGCTCTCCCAGGAACCAGGGATCGAACTTGCAGCACTCATGGATGTCTTCCAGGCTGAGCCCGGCCCGGATAGCTTGCGCCGCCATCAGCAGACGGTCCGGGCGGGGTTCGGAGAGTGCGGCGCGGAAGGCTTCGGCCGTGCCGTCCCCCGGCGCCTCGATCTCGTCGAGGCCGGAAAAACCTGTCTCCATGCTGCGCAAGCCCTTCTGCAGGGCTTCCGCAAAGGAGCGGCCGATGGCCATCGCCTCGCCCACCGACTTCATGCTGGTGGAGAGCAGCGCCGGCGTGCCGGGGAATTTTTCGAAGGTGAAACGCGGGATCTTCACCACCACATAGTCAATCGTCGGCTCGAAGCTCGCGGGCGTCGTGCGGGTGATGTCGTTCTTCAGCTCGTCCAGCGTATAGCCCACCGCGAGCTTCGCGGCGATCTTGGCGATCGGGAAGCCCGTAGCCTTGGAGGCGAGCGCGGAGGAGCGCGACACGCGCGGGTTCATCTCGATGACCACCATGCGACCATCGGCGGGGTTGAGGCCGAACTGCACGTTGGAGCCGCCGGTATCGACGCCGATCTTGCGCAGGCAGGCGATGGAGGCATCGCGCATGCGCTGGTATTCTTTGTCGGTCAGCGTCAGCGCGGGGGCGACGGTCACGCTATCACCCGTATGCACGCCCATCGGATCCACATTCTCGATGGAGCAGATGATGATGCAGTTGTCGGCGCTGTCGCGCACGACCTCCATCTCGTATTCCTTCCAGCCGAGCACGCTCTCTTCGATGAGAACCTCCGTCGTCGGGCTCGCTTCGAGGCCGCCCGAAACGATGTGCTCGAACTCCGTCTTATTGTAGGCGATGCCGCCGCCGGTGCCGCCCAGCGTGAAGCTCGGGCGGATGACCGCGGGCAGGCCGACGAGCGCCAGCGCCTCGCGCGCCTCGGCCATCGAATGGGCGATCGCGCTTTTCGGGCTTTCGATACCGATCTCCGTCATGGCATCGCGGAATTTCAGCCGGTCCTCGGCACGGTCGATGACATCCGCCTTGGCGCCGATGAGTTCGACGCCGTGCTTCGCGAGGATGCCGGCGCGGTCCAGGGTCAGCGCGGTATTCAGCGCCGTCTGTCCGCCCATGGTGGGCAGCAGCGCATCCGGCTTCTCACGGATGATGATGCGCTCGACGATCTCGGGCGTGATCGGCTCGATATAGGTCGCGTCCGCCAGCGACGGATCGGTCATGATCGTCGCCGGGTTGGAGTTGATGAGGATGACCCGGTAGCCCTCTTCGCGCAGTGCCTTGCAGGCCTGGGCGCCCGAATAGTCGAACTCGCAGGCTTGGCCGATGACGATGGGGCCCGCGCCGATGATCAGGATCGAGTGGATGTCAGTACGTTTCGGCATGGACTCAACCCTTCGCCTTGTCGGCGTCCATCATCGCGACGAAGCGATGGAACAAGTGGTGGCTGTCGGAGGGACCCGGGCTCGCCTCGGGGTGATACTGCACGGAGAAGGCGCGGCTGCGGGGCGCGCGGATGCCCTCGTTGCTGCCGTCGAAGAGGCTGACATGGCTGACCTCGACACCGTCGGGCAGGCTGTTGTCGTCCACGGCGAAGCCGTGGTTCTGGCTGGTGATCTCCACCTTGCCCGTAGCGAGGTCCTTCACCGGCTGGTTGGCGCCGCGATGGCCACGATCGAGCTTGTACGTCTTCGCGCCCAGCGCGGTCGCGAGCAGCTGGTGGCCGAGGCAGATGCCGAAGATCGGCAGGCCGGTCGCCATCACACCCTGAATCGCCGGCACCGCATAAGCCGCCGTCGCCGCCGGATCGCCGGGGCCATTGGACAGGAACAGACCATCCGGCTGGTGGCGGAGAATGTCCTCGGCGGTGGCCGTTGCCGGCACCACCGTCACCCGGCAGCCGGCCGAGGCCAGGCTGCGCAGGATATTGCGCTTGGCCCCGTAATCGACAGCGACGACGTGATGGCGCGGGGCGGCCTGGTGGCCCCCTGTTTCAAGCGCGGGGGCCTCGCCCCACTGCCACACCGTCTCGGTCCACTCATAGCTTTGGGTGCAGGAGACCTCTTTCGCGAGATCCATGCCCTCGAGCCCGGGCCAAGCAGCGGCCTGGGCCTGCAGCGCCGGAATGTCGAAGCGGCCGCTCGCGGGAAAGGCGAGCACACCGCTCGGCGCGCCGCCATCACGGATGCGCATGGTCAATGCCCGCGTGTCGATGCCGCCGATCCCGGGCAGGTCCATTGCCTGCAGCCAGGCCACGAAGCTTCGCGCGGCGCGCCAATTGCTGGGTTCGGTTACGTCCTGCGCCGTCACCAGGCCGCGGGCCGCCGGCGTCCCCGCCTCGTCATCCTGTGGGTTGGCGCCGACATTGCCGATATGGGGGAAGGTAAAGGTCACGATCTGCCCGGCGAAAGACGGATCGGTCATCGTCTCCTGGTAGCCGGTGAGGCCGGTATTGAAGCAGACCTCGCCCACCCGGGCGCCGCCCTCCGGCGTATGCGCGCCAAAACCGCGGCCCCACCAGAGGCTGCCATCGGCGAGCACGAGCACGGCCGTCGCCCCTTCGGGCGGCGCAAGCGAAGCAGGATTTTGGGCATCCGGCATGGTCGGAACGTCCTTCGATACGGGGTCGGTCACGCTGCCCGACAAAGCGCTGCCCGGCATGTCGCTCAGCGTCAGGCCGGTGGCGGCGAGGATGGTGCGCCAATGTTTCGAGGGGATGGTGCCGGCCTGCTTCCACTTCCGCAGGGCTTCCAGGCTGACATTGGTCAGCCGCGCTGCTGCTTCGGGACCGCCGAGGCGTTGTACGATATCATTGACTGCTAGGGGCATGGCGTTCACATACGGGAAGATATTTCCCAGTTCAACGACTAAGCGCGAGCTTGGGAAAAAACTTCCCGCGAGGCGGGTGGAGAGAAGAGCATGAGCATTCGAGACGACATCACCGCCGCCATGAAAGATGCCATGAAGGCCAAGGATGGCGAGACTCTCTCCGCCGTCCGCCTCATCATGGCCAAGCTGAAGGATGCGGATATCGCGGCCCGCCCCAAGGGGGTCGAGCGTATTTCCGATGACGAGGTGCTGGGCATGCTGCGCTCCATGATCAAGCCGCGGCGCGAAGCCATCGAGCTCTACGAAAAGGGTAACCGGCCCGAACTCGCGGCCAAGGAAGAGGCCGAGATCATCGTCATCGAGCGCTTCCTGCCCCGCGCGCTTAGCGAGGAGGAGATGCAGGAGGCCGTCCGCGCGGCAGTCACCACTACCGGCGCCGCGTCCGTGAAGGACATGGGCCGCGTGATGGCGGCACTGAAGGAGAAGCACGGCGCCGCGCTGGACATGGCGCGCATCGGCGCGATTGTGAAAGCGCAGCTCGCGGGTTAACCAGAGGCATGGCGCTTCCCCCCTCCTTCCTCGACGAGCTCAGGGCGCGCACGCCGCTCCCCGCCCTCGTCGGGCGGCGGGTGAAGCTCAGCCGGTCGAGCCGGGATTGGAAGGGCTGCTGCCCCTTCCATAACGAGAAGTCGCCGTCCTTCTATGTCTATGCCGACCACTATCACTGCTTCGGCTGCGGCGCGCATGGCGATGCCATCGGCTTCGTGATGCAGACGCAGAGTGCGGGTTTCATGGAGGCAGTGGAGCAGCTCGCCGCCGAAGCTGGGCTCGACGTACCCCGCCCGACGCCGGAAGCGGCGGCCGCGGAAAAGCGGCGCACGGATCTGAACGACATCCTGGATGCGGCGGCGCGGCACTACCAGAAGCTGCTGCATGAGCCGGAAGGCCGCGCCGCCCTCGACTATCTGCGCGGCCGTGGCCTGACCGAGGAAACCATCCGCCGCTTCGGCCTGGGCTATTCGGGCGGCGGGCGCGGCCAGCTTGCGGCCGAATTCGCCCGCAGCGGCGTCAAGCAGACCGAGCTTGTGGAAGCCGGCCTCATGAAGAAAACCGAGGACGGCCGCTTCGTCGATTTCTTCTTCAACCGCGTGATGTTTCCAATCCGGGACGCGCGCGGCCGCATGGTCAGTTTCGGCGGCCGCATCATCGGCGATGGCCAGCCGAAATACCTCAATGGGCCGGAAACCGCCCTCTTCTCCAAGCGCCGCAACCTCTACGGCCTCGACACCGCACGCGCTGACCTCGCCCGGCAGAAGCCACGGGCCGGGGAGAAACGCCAGGGCCTGCTGGTGGTCGAGGGCTATATGGATGTCATCGCCCTCGCCCAGGCGGGCTTTCCGGCCGTGGCCCCCCTCGGCACCGCCATCACCCAGGAGCAGGTGGAAGCCCTGTGGCATTACGAGGAGCGTCCGGTCTTCTGCTTCGATGGCGACGCCGCCGGCAGGCGCGCAGGCCGCCGCGCCATCGGCCTCTGCCTGCCGCTGCTGACCCCCGAGCACAGCCTCGGCATCGTCATCCTGCCGCAGGGCGAGGACCCGGATACCATCGTGACCCGCCGCGGTGCCAAGGGCCTCGCGGAGGAGCTGGCCCGCGACGCGCTTGAGACCGCGATCTACAGCCTGACGAAAGACGAGGTTGCGCCCAATTCCGCCGAGAGTTGGGCGAAATTCCGGGATCAGCTGGACGAGGCCGCGAACAGCATCCCCCAGAAGGCGATCTCCACTACCTTCTGGGGCCTGTTGCGGGACCGCTGGAAAGAGGACTGGTATCGCTTCCGTTCCGCCCGCAATCCGCGCCAGGGCGCGACGGCGGGTGGCCAGGGTTTCGCGCCCCGCGGGGCGCGCGGTCGCCCGATGCCGCCTCCCGTTCTCATTCCACCGCGGAAGACTCACGATCAATCCGAGGAGCAAAAGGTCGAAAGGGCCCGAACTCTTCTGGCGATCCTCTTGACCCATCCCATGCTGTTGCCCGATCTTGAGGAGGCCCTCGGCATGCTGGATTTGCCCGCGCCATTCCTGCGCTTGCGCGATGCTCTGGCCGCATGGTTGGAAACTGATCCACGGCTTGACAGCGAGGCCTTGAACGCCCATCTCCGCCGGCTCGACTATGATGGGGATGTGTCTGCCGTGCTGGGGGCCAACCCGCTCATACCCAGCACGATGCCCAATGCATCACCAGCAGAAGTCGCGGCATTTTGGTGGCAGATTTACGGGTTCATGCGACAAGCGCAGTTGAGGGACGAGGTCGCCGCCAAGCAGCGCGACTATCAGCAGACCCAGGATGCCGAAACAGCGCGACAGCTCGTGGCGCTCACCCAGGCGTTGCGGCGCCTGGAAGCGGGCGAGATGGAAACGGGCTGAGCCGGGCGGCCGACGACGAATGACCAGACGAATGACCAGCGGACTTTTGCCCCCATATCGGGGCATGATGATGATGACGACGCAGACCCACGGCGAAGAGGTGTGAATGATGGCAACCAAGCCTACTGCGACTGCCGAGGCACCCACGCCTGACACCGATACCGAAACCACGCTCGACACCCAGTCCGGTGCCGTCAAGCGGCTCATCTCCAAGGGTAAGGAGCGGGGCTACATCACCTTCGACGAGCTGAACGCCGTCCTGCCGCCGGAGCAGAACAGCTCCGAGCAGATCGAAGATGTGATGTCCATGCTTAGCGAGATGGGTATTCAGGTCATCGAGGGCGAGGAGAGCGAGGAAGGCGAAGCCGTCGCCGCCAAGCCCGTCGACAACGACGACGAAGAAAGCCCTGAGCAGACCGGCAATATCAATGCCGAGAATGCCGGCCGCACGGACGACCCGGTGCGAATGTACCTGCGCGAGATGGGCAGCGTCGAACTGCTTTCCCGCGAGGGCGAGATCGCGATCGCGAAGCGCATCGAGGCCGGGCGTGACATGATGATCGGGGGCTTGTGCGAAAGCCCGCTCACCTTCCGCGCCATCGTGGAATGGCATGAGTCGCTGAAGGATGGAAAGATCCTGCTGCGCGACGTGATCGACCTCGAGGCGACCCAGGGCATGGGCAACCCGCCCGCCGAGGGCGAAGGCGAGACCGAAGGCGAGGAGAGCGAACCCGCCGCCCCGCCCGCCTTCGATGCGACGGATGACAGCGATGAGGAAGAGGGCGAAGGCAGCAACCTGTCGCTTTCCGCGCTCGAGGAAAAGCTGAAGCCCGAGACCCTCGCGACCTTCGACGAGATCGAGAACCTCTACAAGAAGCTGCACAAGGTGCAGCACAAGCGGCTGGAATCGATTACCAGCGGCGAGGAGATGAATCTCCGCTCGGAAAAGAGCTACACCAAGCAGCGCGAGGAACTGGTCGCGAAGGTGCGGCAGGTCCGCCTGCACAACAACCGCATCGAGGAATTGGTCGCCCAATTCAAGCAGCTCAACCAGCGCCTCACCGCGCTGGAAGGCCAGCTGCTGCGCCTCGCCGAATCCTGCAAGGTGCCGCGCGACGAGTTTCTCAAGGAATACCGCGGCAACGAACTCGATCCGAATTGGATGGAGCGTGTGGGCTCCCTGAAGGGCAAGGGCTGGCAGCTCTTTGTCTCGAAATTCCCCGAGCAGATCGCCGATCTGCGCGGCCAGATCGCTGCCATCGCCAATGATGCGAGCCTGTCGATCGAGGAATTCCGGCGCGTCTATATGACGGTGAGCCGTGGCGAGCGCGACAGTGCCCGCGCCAAGAAGGAGATGATCGAGGCTAACCTCCGCCTCGTCATCTCGATCGCCAAGAAATACACCAACCGCGGCCTGCAATTCCTGGATCTCATCCAGGAGGGCAATATCGGACTGATGAAGGCGGTTGATAAGTTCGAGTATCGCCGTGGCTACAAGTTCAGCACCTATGCCACCTGGTGGATCCGCCAGGCGATCACCCGCTCGATCGCCGACCAGGCCCGCACGATCCGCATCCCGGTGCACATGATCGAGACGATCAACAAGCTCGTGCGCACCTCGCGCCAGATGCTGCACGAAATCGGCCGTGAGCCCGCGCCCGAGGAGCTGGCCGAGAAACTCGGCATGCCGCTCGAAAAGGTGCGCAAGGTGCTCAAGATCGCCAAGGAGCCGATCAGCCTCGAAACCCCGATCGGTGACGAGGAAGACAGCCACCTCGGCGATTTCATCGAGGACAAGAACGCGGTCATCCCGCTCGATGCCGCGATCCAGGCGAATCTGCGCGAGGCCACAACCCGGGTGCTCTCCAGCCTCACGCCGCGTGAGGAGCGTGTTCTGCGCATGCGCTTCGGCATCGGCATGAACACGGATCACACGCTGGAGGAAGTCGGCCAGCAGTTCAACGTGACGCGCGAGCGTATTCGCCAGATCGAGGCCAAGGCGCTGCGCAAGCTCAAGCACCCGAGCCGCAGCCGCAAGCTTCGCAGCTTCCTGGACGATTGAGTGTGCTGGGCGCGATGCTGGGACGCGGACGCGGAAATTCATTACGGGACGCGGAGGCCGTGACACGGGTGGGTGTCACGGTCACCTTCCTCAAGATGACCGAAAGGCCCCAGGGGCCTGCCCCTCAGCTTCCACCCAACGCGACCGTTCATCACCTCCGCCACCCGACGAACGAACAGTATCGGGACCTGCAGATGAAGGTCGGCCACCCCTATCTCTGGTGGCTGCGCCGTGTGATGCCGGATGCCGAGCTTGCGGCCGTCCTGCACAACCCGCAAATCGCGGTCCATGTTCTTTATCTCGACGGCCAGCCGGCAGGCTTCTATGAGCTCGATGCCTCCAACTGGCCTTTCATCAATCTCAACTATTTTGGCCTGATGCCGCATGCGGTCGGGCAGGGTATCGGCTCGGCCTTCCTGCGCCATGCCATCGACAATGCCTGGTCCGGCCCCATCCGAGGCATGACGGTGAATACCTGCACCGCCGACCATCCGCGGGCGCTTCCCGCCTATGAGCGGGTGGGATTTCGCCGGACGCGCGCGATCAAGGAGGTCTGGAGCATTCCGGACCGTCTTGGCTTCACCATCCCCGATCACCTCAAGGTCTGACCGACGCCTATGCCCGTGACCTTCTTTACGCCGGGCAATTTCCCGCCCACGACCGGCGCCATCGTCTACGACACTCGCCTGGCGGAGGCGCTTCGCGCCCTCGGAGCCTCGGTCGATCTCAAATCCGTGCTGGGCCGTCATCCGGAGCCGGACGAGGCCGCATTGCAGAATGCAGCCGCTATCGCGGCGGCACTGCCCGCCGGTCGCGTCCTCATCGACGGCTTCTGCCTTTACGCCTTCGCGGAGCAGGCGACCCATCTCACCAGCGCGATCGGCATGCTGCATCACCCGATGTCGCAGGAACCGCAATTGCCGGAGGCCGAGCGCGCCCGTTTCCTCGCCGCCGAGCGCGCACTGTTGCCATGCCTCGCCCATCTTCTGGTGCCGAGCGAAGCCGTGCGCCGGCAGCTTGTGGACGCCGTGGGGCTGGATGCGGCGCAGATCACGGTGCTTGCGCCCGGCATTCCGGAAACACCGCGCAGCGCGGGCTCAGGCGGCCCAGGACGGCACCTGCTCTCCGTGGCGAGCCTGATCCCCCGCAAGGGCCATGACACGGTCCTACGGGCGCTGCAGAGCCTGCCCGATCTCGATTGGCGCTTCACCATCTGCGGTGACGCAAGCATCGACCCCGAGCACGCAGCGGTCCTGAGGAGGCTGGCCGAGGGCCCTGGCCTTGCCGGCCGCGTCACCTTCGTCGGCCCGCGCACGCCAGAGCAGATGGAAGCACTCTGGCAATCGGCCGATGTCTTCATTTCGGCAAGCATCTTCGAAGGCTACGGCATGGCGGTTGCCGAAGCGGTGCGGCATGGCTTGCCGCTCGCCCTCGCCCGCGAGGCGGCAGCACCCGAGGTCATTCCCGCGGCAGCGAGCGCCATCGTGGAACCGGGCGATCATGTACAGTTGGCCAAGGCGTTGCGCCGGATCATCTACGACGCCGATGTCCACGCGGCACTCGCCGATGCATCCTGGCAGGCCGGGCGCGCCCTGCCACGCTGGGAAGATCAGGCGCAGGCGTTCCTGAAGCACTTCCCCGGCTGACGCCCAGCCGCACCACGACGGCGGCTCACAGGCTGATTGCCCGATCATCTCCCCACGAACAAAAACGCGGCCGGCGAGTCCCCTCGCCGGCCGCGTTTTTCTAGAGCGAGAACCTAGAGACCGTTTTGAGACGTCGGGGCGAAGCGACCCAAAGTCATCGGGCTCTACGAAGCGAGAGCCGCCGTTACGCGCTCTCGGTCTCGTCGCCTGTGCTCTCCATCGGCGATTCGGCCGGCGTCTCGCTCATGGGCATGGAAGTCGCGGGTGTGGACGTCACGACCTCTTTCGCCTTGCGCGGACGGCGGGTCTTCTTCTCGACGGCCGGGGGCGCAGCCGGCGCGGCGACAACCGGCGTCGCAACCTTCGCCTTGCGCGCGGTCGTCTTGCGTGCGGCAGGCGCGGTGGTCTTGGCGGCGGCCTTGCGGGCCGTCGTCACCGGCTTGCGCGCCGCAGCGGTACGCGTCGCGGTCGCCTTGCGGGTCGTCGCGGCCGTGCGGGCCGTCGTCGCGGCCTTGCGGGACGTGGCGGCGGGCTTGCGCGTGGCCGCGGGCTTGCGGGCGGCGGCAGCCGGCTTGCGCGTGCTGGTCGTCGTTGCAACCTTGCGGGCGGTCGCAGTCTTGCGGGCAGCGGCAGCGGGCTTGCGGGTGCTGGTGGTCGCCGCAACCTTACGCGACGTCGCCGTCTTGCGCGCGGCAGTCGTCGTCTTCGCGGCCGCGCGCTTCGTGACGGGGGCAGCAGCCTTGCGGGCCGTCGTCGTCTTCTTCGTCGTGGCCTTCGCCGCCGGCTTCGCAGCCTTCACCGGCTTCGCGGTCTTCGCTGCGGCCTTCACGGGCTTTGCAGCCTTCGCCGGCTTCGCAGCCTTTACCGTGCGGGTCGGAGTCTTTGCCGACTTCGCCACAGCCTTCACAGGCTTTGCAGCCTTCACCGGAGTCTTCGCGGTCTTCGCCACCGCCTTCGCGGGCTTTGCAGCCTTCGTAGCCTTCGTCGGCGCCTTCACGGTCTTTGCCGCCGCCTTCATGGGCTTCGCGGCCTTCACCGTCTTGGCTGGGACCTTCACGGCCTTCGCCACCGCACGGGGCTTCGCCGCCGCAGTCTTGGCGGCGGCGGTCGTGCGCTTCGCCGGCGCGCGACGCGTCGTCGCCCGCACGGCCAATGCGCGGCTACGCGGCGTGGAAGCCGTCTCGCCCTGTTTCTCGTTGCTCACTACATGCACTCCTTCTGTCTCGTTGATGTCTTCGATTTGCCACCGGCCAAAGCGAACCTCGGCCGTCATTCACATCCCTTGCGCGTGGCGCCTTCTTCGGCTCGGTTCCGGCGATCCCTGACTGCCCAACGCTGCGGTAACGACGATGCCGGAACAGTCTTCCCCGACACCCATTCCCACCGACCATCAGCCGAAGGCTGCCAACTCTCCGATGCACCACAGGTCGGACCGTCGTCACCTTCTCCCACCGCCACCGTGCAACCCACGCGACTCGTGAAGCGGTACGGTTTGTTCGCTATCTCAAGTCTCGAATCAAACTGTCAAGAAAAAGGCGATCACGATGAACTCGTTTTTACGTTTTATTACGACGGCGACAAACCTTCGGCCGCCATCCCGGGATCCGGGACGGATCAACCCCCGGCGCCTCTGTCGACAACCATGACGATTTCATCAGCGTCTTTGACGTCTGGAAGAAATCGCGACGGCGCGCGCGCGCCGTTTTTTCTAACATCGTGTCATGGCTTGCCGCAAAGCAGCCATTCGCCGCCATCGAGCGGCGCCGACCTGCAATCCTCGGCGTCGCCCTGGATTCGAGCTGGATGCATGAACCGGCCAGCTTCCTTCCAAATGTGAATTCTTCTAAGACAGCGAGAACCCTGCCGCGGGGCGCCTGCCACCGCTTGGCAGCAACCGCTCCGGCTTTCGTGACTTCGCCATCGCACCGCCGTAACCTCACATTCGTATCAACGCCATGTTCAGTATTGTCCCGGCTTCCCATCGGCCATCATGCCGAAACACGCGCCTCGCCGCCGCGGGCAGCGGGGGGGTCGCGGCGCGTGGTGCCGGGCGATTCGCGCAAGCCTGGCCGAGCCGGGCCGTTTCGAATCTTCGCCACGCCACAAGTGATTCTGGCGATCATGATGTCTCGGCGACAGGCGGGCGGCTCGCGGCAGCCGGTCGCGGAGCGACCGTCGCATGACCCGCTCTGATCCGGCAGCGCCTCCCCATCTCTCACGGATTATCCTGAGCGACGGCATCCCGGCTGATCTTCCGCCGATGGTGGAAGCGGATCGTGCCCAGGCCGTCATGGATCTTGAAACAGGCAATTACTTCGCGCCGCGTGGCGCAGGCCCTGGGCCTTTCATCCTGGCGCTGTCCGTCCACGACGGCCGGCTGCTCTTCGACATCCGGAACGAAGCGATGCAGCCCGTGGCGCTGATCGGTCTCTCGCTCGGCCCGCTTCGCCGCATCATCAAGGACTATGTCCTCCTGCTGGACAGCTACGCCGCTGCGATCCAGGAAGGCCGCGAGGCCCGCATCCAGGCGATCGACATGGGCAGGCGGGGTCTCCACAACGAGGCGGCAGCGCTTGTCTCGGCGCGTCTCGCCAGCAAGGTAGAGCTCGACCTCGACACCGCCCGACGTCTTTTCACGCTCATCGCGGTATTGCATCAACGCGCCACTGGCCCATCAGAACAAAGTCACACACCATGAAGATCGACGGCGTTTCCTACCGCAGCATCTGGCTGGACGAGGACGGCTGGTCCGTCCGCATCATCGATCAGACCAAGCTGCCCTGGTCGCTCACCATCCTGCGCATCGCAACGGCGGAGGAGATGGCGGAAGCGATCAGCACCATGCGCGTGCGTGGCGCGCCGCTGATCGGCGCTTCAGCGGCATACGGTCTCTGCCTCGCACTGCGCGTCGATGCCTCGACGGAGGCGATGGAGCGCGATGCCGCGATGCTCGCCGCGACCCGCCCGACCGCCGTCAATCTGAAATGGGCGATCGACCGCATGCTGGAGCGCCTGCGCAATACGCGCGTGGAAGAGCGCGTTGCCACAGCCTATGAAGAAGCGGCAGCCATCGCCGATGAGGATGTCGCGCAGAACGAAGCGATCGGACGCCACGGCGTGGAACTCATCCGCGCCGCCGTGCGCCCGGGAAAGCGCGTCAACATCCTCACCCATTGCAATGCCGGCTGGATCGCGACGGTCGACTGGGGCACTGCGCTTGCGCCGATCTACATGGCGCATAACGAGGGCATTGACGTTCACGTCTGGGTCGACGAAACCCGCCCGCGCAACCAGGGTGCGTCGCTGACCGCCTGGGAGCTCGGCAGCCATGGCGTGCCGCATACGGTGATCGCGGACAATGCCGGCGGCCATCTCATGCAGCATGGCGATGTCGACCTCGTGATCGTCGGCACCGACCGCGTCACGCGCGGCGGCGATGTCGCAAACAAGATCGGCACCTACCTCAAAGCCCTCGCGGCGCACGACAATGATGTGCCCTTCTGGGTAGCGCTGCCCTCCACCACCATCGACTGGACGATCCGGGACGGCGTGCGGGAGATCCCGATCGAGGAGCGGTCGGCCGCCGAGGTCACGCTGATGACGGGTCAAACCGCCGATGGCAGCCTCGCCACCATCCAGGTGACCCCCATTGGCAGCGGCGCCGCCAACCCAGCCTTCGACGTGACGCCCGCCCGCCTCGTCACCGGCGTCATCACCGAACGTGGCCGCTGCGCGGCGAGCGAAACGGGCCTGCTCTCGCTCTTTCCCGAACGCGCCTGAGGTTTCTTCCATCCAATGACAAAGGCGACCCTTGGCCTGCTCCTGGCGGCGCTTGCCCTCTCGGCCTGTGCCGGCAAGCCCAGCGCCACAAGACACGGGGCTTGGGTGTCGCCACCCTCCCTGGCGGCCTGCCTCGCGCAGAGCGATGACGGGCAAGAGCCGCCCTTCATCCGCAATTGCTTCGGCAATTTCGACCGGGCCTCCGCCGTCGCCATCGCCTATGCCGAATGGCGCGCCTGGGGACAGGTGGTGTATGACGCCGACCCGCATAACGAGGCGCCCGTCGACCCCGATACCAAGGCCGAGCGCCAGCCAGGATTCTGGCAGCGTGTCGGCCTCTATTGGTGGATCGGCATGAACCAGAGCAATGCAAGCGCGGGCTGGACGGGCAAGCAGGATGGGAGTGGCGTCGCCTTCCCGCCACAGGACGACGGCAGCTACGCCTGGTCGGCCGCCTTCATCTCCTTCGTCATGCGGATGGCGGGTGCGGGTGCTGGCTTCCCCTATGCCGAATCCCACAGCGTCTACATCAATGCCGCGGTCGAGCAGACGTTGAACCAGACCAATCAATATGCAATCCAGGCAGAGCCGCCGAACGCCTACGCGCCCGGCATCGGCGACCTTATCTGCACGGGACGGGGACGGGCCGAAAAGCTGACCTATGCGCAGCTGCCTGCCGGTCGCTTCCCCGCGCATTGCGGCATCGTGGTCGCGAAAGCGCCTGGGCAGATCAGCATCATCGGCGGCAATGTGGAGGATGCGGTGGCGCTCACGCACGTGCCCGTCACCGATCAAGGGCTTCTGGCGAGGCCGGACGGCGCCGTGGTCGACACGCGCTATCCCTGGCTCCTCGTCATCCGCGTCGCCTACAATCAATAGGAGCCGGCATCCGGGGGCGCGCCCCCGGATGCCGCGTCGTCAGATCGGTTCGCCTTCGCTCGTCGCCCAGCGAGCCATGAGTTCGTTGCTCGGCCGTGTCTTGTCCGCAACTTTGCGCGCCGTCTCCGCGCCAGCTACTGGCAAACCGGTCGGATCAAGCAAACCCACCTGCACCAGCACCGTCGCCTGATCCCAGTAGATATGCTCGTGCACCAGCTTGTCGCCCTGGAACTGGATGATGGCGACGGCCGGAATAGCGACTTCCTTGCCGGTGGGCGGGACGCCGGGCAGCAGCCAATCGATCTCCGTCGTGTGGGTGAAGTGCATGATGAACTCGTCCACAATGCGATCGTCACCGATTGTGCGACTGATCGAGGTCAGGCGGAAATCCGGCGGATTGCCGTTGATGAAATGGTATTTGTAGAAACGCTTGAGTTGATCGTGGCCGACACCGCCGGTCATGGTCGGGATGTGGTTGACGTAAGGTTCGGCCACCATCGTCGCCATCGTGGCATCCACGTCGCGCGTTTCGAATTCGTGCCGGCAATGCTCTTCCCAGAGCCCCACGAGATCGGGCTTGGTCATCTTTCCCCTCCTTAGGGTCTGATCGGTTCAGAGCGAAGCGCGGGAACGATGCAGCTGAACCGTGAATCAGACGCTCATCAATACGTCGCTCTCAGCGCTGCCGCCAGGCGAGCCCAGCCGCTTTCCAGCCGGCCACTTGGCCGCGATGGCCATCCGGGTCCAGCGGACCCTCGAACCCGTCCGCCACGTTGTAGACTTCGGTATAGCCTGCGGCGGAAGCCGCTTCCGCCGCTGCCATGCTGCGCGCGCCGCTCCGGCAGATGAAATAGATCGGCGTATCGCGGGCGAGACCGGCTTCTGCCAGTTGTCCGAGGAAGCCCGCATTGCGCTGCATGCTGGGATAGACCTGCCAGGGGATCAGCACGACCTCGCGCGCGATCTCCTGCAGATCGGGGATTCCCACCAAATTCCATTCGGCATCGGTCCGCACGTCACACAGCTGCGCACGGGGATCGGCCTTCATCGCGTCCCATGCCTTGCCGGGTTCGACATCTTCGATCATCTCTGTCCTCGATGGGTTGAACTTCTTTCAGATGGCCGCGTCGGGTCGCGGAAGGCAAGGGCGGAGAAGCAGACATGGCCGTGCGCATCGCAGAGGGGCTGA
>NZ_DATJJK010000237.1:0-9508 GCF_035492295.1 Acidisoma sp.
TGGGAGGTCGAAACAAATGCTGCGGACGAAGGCCCAGTTCAAGCATTTGAGATGGCCCTTCTCTGACGGTCTGCAACGATGGATCGCGATCACAAGAAACGTGATCAACAACCGGTATCTCTTTTCGGGAGGCCGACTGCCGTTATGATGCGGCAGAGAGCGATCATGGCTCATTGGCTCGTCACGACCGCAGAACGGGAAGAACCATCCCCAGGGCCGTTGCGCGACGTCCGGAACCCGTTCAGTTTCACCTCCGCCATAAAATGAGGCCGCGCCGATGCCTGCAGAGATGACCCGCGCCCTGATGACCGCCACAGGTACGCCTTTGGCACTTGGCTGCGCGGCGATCCCCACGCCGGGGCCGGGTGAAATCCTCATCCGCGTCGCCGCCTGCGGCGTCTGTCACTCCGACCTGCATATCGTGGATGGCGACTGGGGCGCGCCGCCGAAATTGCCGCTTGTCCCCGGGCATGAGGTGGTGGGCGCGGTCGTCTCCCACGGGGCGGGGGTGCGCGGGCCGGCGGTGGGGGCGACCGTCGGCGTCGCCTGGAACGGCGGCGCCTGCGGCCATTGCCGCGCCTGCCTGGAAGGCGAGGAGACGATCTGTGCCGAGGCCGAGGGTACCGGCTACAGCCGCGACGGCGGCTATGCCGACTACATTGTCGCCCGGGCGGATTTCGTGGTGGAACTGCCGAAGGACGTCAATGCCGCGCGCTTCGCGCCCGTGCTCTGCGCCGGTGTCACCACCTATCGCGGTCTGAAGCGCGCGCAGCTAAGGCCGGGCGCCTTCGTCGCCGTCATCGGCTGCGGCGGCCTCGGCCAGATGGCGGTGCAATATGCCCGCGCCATGGGCTACCGGCCAATCGCGGTCGATCTCGACCCGGCGAAGCTGGAACTCGCCACCCGCCTCGGCGCCATGGCCGTGGTGCAGGCGGGATCGGGCGATCTGCCGCAGCAGCTCAAGGGCATCGCCGGTGAGGCCGGTCTGCGGGCGGCCATCGTCGTCGCCCCCGCGCCCAGTGCCTTCACCCAGGCGATCGCCGCCATTTCGCCGGGCGGTGCGGTGATCTTCATCGCACTCCCCGCCAAGGATCGCGACAGCCTGCCGGTTTCCATCTCGGCCCTTGCCAATTTTGAGAAGCGTCTGATCGGCTCCAATGTCGGCACGCGGGCCGATCTGCTGGAAGCGGTGGAACTGGCGCTGACCGCCGGCATCCTGTCGGAGGTCGAAACACTGCCGCTTGCGGAGGCCAATGCCGCGCTCGAGCGGCTGCGCCAGGGTGGCGTTCCCGGCCGGCTGGTGCTGACGCCCTGACGCCTAGCTGCCGTCGGCGGCGAGCGCCTGGATGATGCGACAGTCGGCCATCCGGTTCTGGTCGCATCGCGCGATCATCCTCGCCAATTCCTCGCGCAGGACGGTCAGTTCCGTGATCTTGATGTCGATTTCGGCGAGGTGACGGCGTGCGATCGCATCCACGCCGTCACACGGGCGCTCGCGCTCGGCGGCGAGTTGCAGAAGCTCGCGGATCTCGCCGAGCGAGAAGCCGAGGGCGCGGGCGCGCCTGACAAGTCCAAGCTGCCTGGCATGCGCCCGGCCATAGCGGCGATGGTTGCTTGCCGTGCGGGCGGGTGGCGGCATGAGGCCGATCCGCTCGTAATAGCGGATGGTCTCGACCTTCGTTCCGGTGTTCTGCGCCAAGGCGCCGATCGTCAATTCTGCCATGAGCTTGACCCTGTAGCGGCTACAGGGTGCATCTGGGCGGCCTTGACCACAAGCGGGACGAAGCGAAATGGCTGGCTGCTGCCATGATGACGGCTGCACCCCTCCGCGCCCAGGGGCGTTGAATACGCCAGCCTGGCGCCGGGTGCTGTGGATCGCGCTCGCCCTCAACGGCGGCATGTTCGTGGCGGAAGTCGTGGCCGGGCTCACCGCGGGCTCGACCGCGCTGCAGGCGGATGCGATCGATTTTCTTGCCGACGCCGCGAATTATGCAATCAGCCTCGGGGTCGCCGGGCTCGGCCTCGGCTGGCGGGCCCGCGCCGCCTTTGTCAAGGGAGGCTCACTCGTCCTTCTCGGCGTGTTTGTCCTGGGATCGGCCCTATGGCACGCGGCGCTGGGGGGTGTTCCGGCCGCAGGCATGATGGGTGTGGTCGGTATCCTGGCCCTGTGTGTCAATGCCGGCGTGGCCCTGATGCTGTTCCGCTTCCGCGAGGGCGACGCGAACATGCGCTCCGTCTGGATTTGCTCGCGCAATGACGCAATCGGCAATTGCGCGGTTCTGGCGGCGGCGGCCGGTGTCTTCGGCTCCGGAACCCGCTGGCCCGATCTCGCGGTTGCCGCCGTCATGGCTGGGCTCGGGATCAGCGGCGGGTGGCAGGTCCTGCGCCGTGCCTACGGCGAACTGCGCGGGCTCGCCACGCAGTCTCTTGCGGGCTGACCGGGGCGATCAGTCCATCGCCACATGCGCTTCCCCCGGTGCCGGCTTGGGCTGGACCTTCGGCTTGCGCATCAGGAAGAGCAGGAAGAGGCAGGGGACGGTGCTGATCATCAGCGCCATGAAGGAATCCCCATAGCCGATGATGTTGGCCTGTCGGTCGATGATCTGGTTCATCATCTGGGCGCCCTGCGCCGTGGTCGGTGCGATCGCCGCCATGCTGTCGGACGTGAAGACATGCGCGAAGGGCTTCACGAAATAGCTCAGCACCGCATGTTCGTACTGGCTCATCTGGGTCACGATGGCGGAGGTGACCGAGGTGCCGATGGCCATGCCGATGTTGCGGGTGAGGCTCATCGCCGCCGCTCCATCGCCGCGCAGCCTGGGGTCGAGCGTCGCGAAGGCGATCAGCTGCAGCGGCATGAAGACGAGGCCGAGCCCGGCGCCCTGCACGATGATGACGGTCAGAATCCAGCTGGAGGAGACGTCCGGCGTCCACAGCGTCATCCAATAGAGCGAGACGAGGAGCAGCAGGATGCCGACCAGCATCTGCAGGCGCACGTCTATCTTGGTGCCGATGCGGCCGCAGATCATCATCGCCGCCATGGTGCCGAAGCCGCGGGGCGCCATTTCCAGGCCCGCCTCCCGCACCGAATAGCCCGAGAGCTTCTGCAGATAGGGGGCGAGGAGGGCGGAGCTTGACAGCAGGACAAGCCCGACCAGGAACATCATGAGGATTGCGCTCAGCATGTTGCGGTCGGTGAAGATGCCTTTGGGCAGCAGCGGCTTGTCCGTCGTCAGCATATGGACGGTAAAGAGATAAAAGCCGAGGCCGGCAATGATCGCTTCGGCGATGATCTCGTTGGAGCCGAACCAGTCCTTGGTCTCGCCACGGTCGAGCGCCAGCTGCAGGCCGGCCAGCGCGATGCCGAGGATGGCGAAGCCCGTCCAGTCGAAGCGAGGCACCTTCAGCTCGGTCTCCCCGCGCATGAAGATGATGATGCCGACCGTCGCCAGGATGCCGAAGGGCAGGTTGACGAAGAAAACGTAGCGCCAGTTGTAAAGGTCCGTCAGGTAGCCGCCGAGTGTGGGGCCCAGGATCGGGCCGAGCATCACGCCCATGCCCCAGATCGACATGGCGGGGCCGCGCTTCTCCAGGGAGTAGATATTGAGCAGTGTCGATTGCGACAGCGGCACCAGTGCCGCGCCGAACACGCCCTGAAGGAAGCGGAACAGCACCATCTCGCCGATCGAGCCCGCGATGCCGCAGAGCATGGAGGTGACGGTGAAGCCGACGAGACTGACGAGCAGCACGTTCTTCGGCCCGAAGCGCGCGCTCATCCAGCCGACCGGCGCCGTCATGATCGCGGCGGCGACGACATAGGAGGTCAACACCCAGTTGATCTGGTCGGAATTGGCCGAGAGCGTGCCCTGCATATAGGGCAGGGCGACGTTGGCGATAGTGCTGTCCAGCGCCTGCATGAGCGTCGCCAGCATGACGCAGATCGTGATGATGGTCCGCGTCAGCGGGGTGATGCGCTCATGCAGCGGGATCGGGTTTGCTGTGGTCGCGGCGGACATGGCGCTGCCCTTCGGCCGGTCAGAAGAGATCGGAGAGATGGCGCTGGTGGCCGGTATCGACCGAGACCTCGACGCTCATGCCCGCGCGCAGTGGCAGATCCTTGGGCCCGCTCGCGATCTCGATGCGCACCGGGATGCGCTGCACGACCTTGACCCAGTTGCCCGAGGAATTCTCAGCCGGCAGCAGGGAGAACTGGCTACCGGAAGCGGGGGCGATGCTCTGCACCACGCCGGTCCATGTCTGCCCGGGGTAGGTATCGACCGAGATGGTGACCTTCTGGCCCGGCCGTACATGGGTCAGCTGGGTTTCCTTGTATTGCGCGGTCACCCAGACGTCGTCCGTCGAGACCAGGCCGAAGGCGGCAGCGGCGGCCGTCAGGTAATGGCCCGGCTGCAGGCTCTCCACATTCGTCACGATGCCGTTGAAGGGTGCATAGACGATGGTGTGGTCAAGCTGGCGCTGTGCTTCCGCAACATCGGCGGCGGCGCTCATATATTCGGGCATCTGGTCGATCGGCTTGTCGATATTGCCGCCGAGCTTGGCGAGTTGCGTCTTGGCCTGCTCCTGCAGCGATTCGAGCCGGGCCTGGTCGGCGGCGAGCTTGAACCGCGCATCGTCATATTCGGCACGGGTCACGCCGCCGCTGTGGATGAGCGAGGCGTAGCGGCCAAAGTCAGCCTGGTCCTGCGCAACCTGGGCGCTTTCCGTATCAACGTCCTTCAGCATGCGCTGATAATCTTCCTTCTCGGCCGCGAGATCCTCGGCCGTCTGGGCGAGCTTCGCCTTGGCGCCGTCGAGCGCGATGCGGAAATGATGCTGCTCCAGGCGGAACAGCTCCTGACCCTTCGTCACCCGCTCGCCCTCATGCACAAGGACACGCGCCACGATGCCGGCGACATCCGTCGTTGTGTTCACTTCCGCCGCTTCCACATAGGAATCGTCGGTCGAGATGTAGCGTCCGCCGGTCAGCCAGGCATAGCCGACGCCGACGATGACGACGGCGACGCCACCCAGCATGAGGATAGGGCGCAGCACGCTGCGGCGGGGTTTTGCCGGCGCGGCCTTGTGCGGCGCGCCCTGATTGGTCTGCGAGACCTGGTCGGGCGTCCCCGTCTTGGCGGCATCAGCGGTCGTGCGGTCACGTGTGGTGATCTGGTTCATGCCTGGACTTCTGCTTTTTTGCTGTCGGTCTCTTCCGCCTGGCGCTCCGTTCCCCTGAGCGCACAGGTGACATTGGTTTTCGCCCGGACGAGGCCCTGGCGCATGGTCTCGGCCATCGCATCGTCGATGCCGGCACAGACCATCGCGACGATTTCCTTCCGACGTTCGGCGAGTTCGTCGAGGACAGGTTCCGCGGCGGGTAGAAGATGCAGCCGCCAAACCCGCCGGTCCTGCTCGTCCGGCACCCGCTCCACGAGGCCGTGGGACGCGAGCCGGTCGACGAGGCGGCCGACGGTGATCGGCTCCACCTCCATCATCTGGGCGAGATCCTTCTGCGACAGGCCGGGATGACGGGCGAGCTTCAGCAGCAGCACCCATTGCGCCTTGGACATGCCGCGACTGCGCGCGATGCGGTCGGCATAGGTGCCGATGAGCCGCGCCGTGTCTCCGATGAGGAAGAGCAAATCCTCTTCGTGGGGGACTTTAGCCATGGAGACGTTATTATAACGCCTGTTATTATCAGCCTAGATACGATCAGGTTATGGGCGCTCAACGCACGCCGCATGAATGCCGGCACAAATGATGCCAGAAGGACGGCGTGAAGGGGCGGTCGCCATGCGCCGAAAACCCCTTGCGCGACGCCGCGCCAGCGGGATCACTGGCCCCCCAACAAGCGGAGACTGCGGCATGAGCGATGGAAAGATCGTCATCGGGACGAAGCGGTATTCCTCCTGGTCCATGCGAGGCTGGCTGCCGGTCAAGCTGGCGGGGCTGGACGTCACGGAGGTTTTGATCCCGCTCGCCGGCGGTGCCACCTCCGCGCTGAAGGGCCAGACGCCCGCCGGCCTCGTGCCCTATCTGGAGCACAACGGCGCCCGCATCTGGGAAAGCCTCGCCATCATCGAATACTGCGCTGAGTTCGACGCGACGCTCTGGCCCAAGAAGCGCCGCGCCCGCGCCATGGCGCGCGCCGTCGCCGCCGAGATGCATGCGGGCTTCCGCGCGCTGCGTCAGGCGATGCCCATGAATCTCGGCCGCGGGGATTACGCGGGTCTTGGCCGGACCGAATTCGCGCTTGAGGATATCGCGCGGATCGAGGCGATCTGGGCGGAGGCCAAGAGCGAATACGGCGGGGACGGGCCCTATCTCTTCGGCGAGCGCTTCACCGGGGCGGACATCATGTTCGCGCCCGTCGTCGCTCGGTTCCTGACCTATCAGCCGGAATTGAGCGAGGGCAGCCTCGACTATTGCCGCGCCGTGCGTGCCCATCCCCTGGTCGATGCCTGGTACCAGGAGGCGGCGGAAGAGCCGGCGGAATGGCTGCTCGAGAAATACGAAAACCTTCGCTGAGCGCCGCTTAGCGCAGGTTGATCAGTGCGACGCCCACGAGGATGAGGGCAATGCCCGCCCATTGGCGGCGGGCGAGCCTTTCCTTGAGGAGGACAAAACCCAGGACCGCGGTGATCGTGCTGCAGAGCGAACTCAACACCGCGACGATCGCGACCTTTCCGGTGGTCAGGCCCAGCGCCATGCTGAGATAGGCGAAGGCGGTGAGTGTGCCGTAGCCCCAGGTGAAGGGGAGCAGTTTTAACGGCGGCAGGCTCAGGCTGTGGCGGCGCGCCTGGGTGATGGCGAGCGTCACGGCCAGGGAGCAGAGACTACCGATCCAGAGCGGGGCGACGGGCCCCATATGGGGCATGACGTAGCGCCCCTGCAGCCACAGCGTGGTGCCGTAGCCACCGGCGGCGAGGATGGCCCAGCCGATACCGGCGGTGCCGTGCGTTGCGTCGGCAATCTTCGGCCCCCGCCGCATGGCGGTGATGGCGATGCCGAGCACGGTGAGCGCGATACCGAGGGCAGCAGGCCCCGACAGATGCTCCCCGGTCAGCACGGCAAGCGCGGTCGAGACCGCGCCATAGCTCGCGACCACGGGGACGACGAGGGAGAGTGCACCCGCAATCAGTCCGCGCACCATGGCGAAGCCGGACAGGGTTGAGCCGCCAGCGGCGAGCAGGGCCAGCCACCAATAGAGAGGCGGCGCATGAAGCGCCGGCAGGCGCATCGCCGGGATCAGCAGCAGGCAGGCGGAGAAGATGACAAAGCCCGGGAACTGGCCATAGAAGCTGGAGCGCCAGGGCCCGAGGCCGCGCGCCGAGAACCGTGCCAGGAAGTCCGCGACTCCCCAGAGAATCGCGGCGAGAAGCCCTAAAGCGATCGCCATGGACCCTGCTAGTCGGGCGGCGTAGTGCTGTCATCCTGCGTGCCGCGCAAGGCCGATACGCGCCGCGCTCTTTCTCTGCCCGGCCGATCATGCTCTAGCGGGAGGCGGACGGAGAGATCGCGGGAATCGTGCAGCTGGATACGGATGGCGGGAAGAGCGGCCCCAGATACCGCCTCACACGGGGCGTGGTCGTTGCGTCCATCTCGGTCGCCATGCTGGGCAGCAGCGCGCCTTCGCCGATCTACGGCCTCTATCAGGCGCGCCTTGGCATTGACCATGTCTGGCTGACGGCGATCTACGGCATTTATTCGCTCGGCACGGTGTTCGCGCTCATTCTGCTTGGCCGCATCTCCGATCGGATCCCGGATCGGCGTCTGCTGATCTACGCGGCGCTTGCCGCCGCCGGGATCGGCGCGGTGCTGATGGCGCTCGCTCATTCCGTGCCCGCGCTTCTCGTCGGGCGCTTCTTCGCCGGCATGGGCACGGGCTGCATCATGGGGCCGGCGACCGCGGCCCTTATCGAGCTTGATCCCGCGCGGGACCGGGTGCGCGCGGCCATCATCGCGACGGTCGCCGTCACTGGCGGCATTACCAGCGGCGTCGTTATCACCGCGGCCGCGCTGGCCGCAGGTTTCGCGCCGACGCTGAGCCCCTTCGTGTTACTGGCAAGCCTCTCCGGCCTGCTGCTGCTGGCGCTACGCGCGGCGCCCTGGACGCCGCCGGAAGTGCCCTCCGCCACGGCTCATCTTGCGGCACCAGCGACCAAGCCGCGCGTCGGCGCGTTGCTGCGCGAGGCGGGCATGCCCTTCGTCATTTCCTGCGCCGGCATGGCCACGGCCTGGATGGCCGGCGGCTGCTTCCTCGCGCTCGGCGCGATCTTCGCACGCCAGCTTGCCGGCATCCGCGATCCGGCGGTCGCGGCGCTCACCGTCGCGGTCTTCCAGATCGTGGCGGGATCGGCGCAGCTCGGCGGTCGCAATTTTCGGCCCCGCACGCTCGCCATGACGGGCGCCGGGTTGATGGCGGCGGGGCTAGTGCTGGCGACCGCCGCCGCCGCCCTCGCGGCGTCCTGGCTTTTCTGCCTCGGCGCGCTCGCGACCGGCCTCGGTTACGGCTGCTGCTTCTCCGGGGCGGCGGCGATCAGCAGCCACAGTGCGCCCGCGCGCGGGCGGGCGACCGTCGTGTCCTTCACCTATATCGCGGGCTATCTCGGCAATCTGATCCCGGTCATGCTTCTCGGCCTCATCGCGGACCATTTTGGTCTCTTCGCCGCCATTGCGAGCCTGGCCGGGGCGGTGACCGTCTGCGGCCTGCTGTTGACGGTCGCGCTGCTGCGCCTGCGGATGACGTGACGGCAGCTACTCCCCGATGCGGTGAAGCATGTCACGGCAGGCCGCCGCGATCTCCGCCGGTGCTTCCAACGGCGAAAGATGACCGATCCCCTGCAGCTGCCGGAACGCGGCCCGCGGCAGTTCCCCGGCATAGATCGCGCGCAGACGATTTGCGTCTTCAACGCGATCGGCGGAGCCCGCGAGGATTGTAGCGGGACCGGCGACCCGCGCGAGGCCGGACCCCAGATCCTGAACCATCCCCGCCTCGGTCCAGGCCCGTTTCGCCCCCTCGGCACCGCGGAGCGTGTCCGCCACGACCATGGCGCGGTCAGCCTCGCTCAGCGGCCTGCCGGCGAGCACGGCCAGTGCCTGCGCGACGCCTTGCTCGGACCCATAGGAGGCGAGCATGGCGGCCCGGATTTCGGCCGGCACCGGCATCGGCGAAGGCGGGGCAGGGGCGACCAGCACGAGGCCGGCGAGGCCGGGCAGCCCGCGCATTGCAAGTATCTGGGCGATCTTCCCGCCCATGGAATGTCCGACCAGCACGAAGCGCTTCACGCTCTTGGTGGCGATCACGGCCGCGACGTCATCGGCCATGGTGTCGAGGTCGAACCGGCCATCGGTCGCGACCGAGGCACCCCAGCCCCGCAAGTCGGGCAGGATGAGGCGGCTGTCGCCCATCTGCGCCACGACATGCCGCCAGGTGCGGCCCGCGCCGCCCCAGTAATGGAGAAAGACAAAGGCGGGTTCACCCGCGCCCTGATCGGTCAGCGCGATG